>JAGRKZ010000130.1 GCA_020442065.1 Bauldia sp. | reverse complement strand
AGAGCGCTTGAATGGCATTCAAGAGGTCGGCGGTTCGATTCCGCCTGGCTCCACCACCTCCAAGAGGGTGAGGATGAGAAGAAAAGGGCGGCTTGGCCGCCCTTTTTCGTTTTGACCGCGGTCAATGAAGCGACGGGAAGATGATGTTCCGATGACTTTCTTGGTGGGCGCACCCCCGCAGGATCCGAGGTCGCCAGATGAGAGTTTTATCGCTTCTTCTTCTGCTCAACGGAATCGCGGTACTTAGCGTCAGCGCAGCCTCCGGACTCATTCTTTGGCGGGTTCTTGCAAAGAACGAGAACGGGGCAGACTGGCATCTCGTCCATGCCTCCGGAACTGCGCGGGGCATTCTCTTGATTGCGCTCGCGCCGGTCACCTCACTCCTGGTATTGCCAGTTTCGTTGGCTACCCTTGCGGTCTGTCTCTTGATCCTCTTCGTGTGGTGCTCACTGACGGCAATGCTCGTCAGGGCTTCCAGCGGCTCGAAGGGCTTCGATCACAGGGGGTCGCTGTCCAACCGGATTGGCTTCGGTCTTTACGCGATCGGTGTTGTCGCCCTCTTCCCGGGGCTGGCGATCCTCTTTCTCGGCTTTGCCATGGCTTTGTAGGCGCCGACGCGAGTTGGTGGGGCCAGCGACAAAAGTCGCACGACGAGGCGAAACCCCGCGTCAACCTGACGTAACCGCCTGCAGTTTGGGTGAAGGCACGGCGGCGCGCACCGCAGCGAAGAGAGTGTCTTCACCGCGGGATGTTGCCGCTGCCGTCTAGGATGTGGCGACGACGCTCGTTCGCAGTGTCGGCCTTCGCTTGAGGATCGGCATCTCGAAGAAGCGATATGAAAGGTCAGCGAGCACGAACGTGGCGAGGAGGCCGACCTCAATCGCGAGCCATCGCGGAATTGATCCCGACTCTGCCTCGCGCAGGGCCGCGCCGAGAAGGGTCAGATGGATCAAGTAGATGCAGTATGAGCGCTCACTCAGCCAGCGGATCGCGGTAGACATCGATCCTCGAGCCTCGCGCCATGCGGCAGCCGCAGGCAGCATCAGCGCAAAGCCTGAGGGGATCAGAGCGAGCAAGACCGAGAACCTCCAGGGGTCGGTCTCTCCCGGATAGGCATACACGGCGCCGAGGGTAGTCGCTGCGCCAAGCGCAAGCGCTGGCCACCGCAGGCGATGGCACTGCGCTGGCCACGCCCGGCACCACCAGACGACCAGTACCCCGTAAGCCATGGAGTCGAGGCGGAAGATCGTGATCTTCCGGACCAGAAGATCCAGGTTGCCGTCCGGCGGAGCAATCGCCAGGCGCAGTGCGATGGGCGCGACGATGAAGGCCAAGCAGACGATCGGGATGGCGCAACGACCGACAAGGAGGGACAAGGCGACGGCGAAGGCGCTGAACGAGAGGTAGAACCACTCTTCGACCGGCAGACTCCAGGACACATCGAACCAGGGCGGCATCGGCCAGGCGAGGTTCTGAGTGAAGGTGAGATAGGAAATGAGCGTTGAGCCCGGGTCCGCGGGCGGCCTGATGACAAGGAGCGCCAATACGCAGACCACGTAAAGCGGCACCGTCCTCATCCAACGTCGAATCATGAAGACACGCCAAGCTTGAGCGCCTGGGGTGTCCTCGACAATATCGATCAGAAGGCCGCCGATCAGAAAACCGCTGAGGGCGAAGAACAGCTCCACGCCATGCCCGCCCATGTAGAGCCACACAGTGGGTTCGAACCCGAAGAGCCGGGCAGATGCTCCCGCACCGTGGGCCACCAGCACGCCGGCAATGGCGGCCGCGCGGACGAGGTCGAGACCAAACAAGCGTTTGGCCGAGAGGACAGGCGGATCGGCCTGCGGGAGGCGGCGCTGCGCCACCGCGGCCTCGGCGGTCACGTCCAACCACGTCCTCCGCTGCGGGTCTGGTCAGGCTGGAAGGAGAGTTCGGGCCGTGACAGCTGTGCCAAGCGATCCAGTCGCCGAGGGAACTCCGCGTATGCGCAGTTGGACAAGACAAATGCCCGCCCCGCCGCCGCTTGGGCGAGATACCGGTTCTCGTCGCCCCAGAGACACTCGCACGTTGCCCAGACATGATCGGCGTCCGCATAGATCGCCGCATCGCCGAAGATCGCCTCGAAATGCTTGGGTAGGACGGCCACGCAGCCCACGGCCATCGCCTCGATGATGGCTCTTCCGAATTCCTCGACATAGTCCTCGTGGTGGAAGTGGACGAAGAAGTCGAGTTCCTCGAGGAACTTTCGGACGTCCATTGAACCGTAGGAGAATACCCGCCAGTTCGAGGGCGCTTCCCCGATGATATCCAGCGCGTGGTCGGCCCCGCCGAGGAGCCTCACGTCGCAGGGCCTTTCCGCCGCATAGGCGGCGCGGATCGCTTCGGGCGACGAAGGCCACTTGTTGGGGTGGTCGCGGCCGTGTCGCCCAATCACCGGCCGTGGCCGATCAGTTCCTCTCCAGCGGAGCTCACCGCGGCACCATGATATGGTGTCGATCAGCGGGGTCCACACGTCGTCGAGCGGAAGAGGGTAGCGGTCGTCGGCTTTCATCAGGTCGCGAACGAGCGCCGATATCGGAACCCACGTTCCCTCGGTGCCAAAGAGAGACTTCAGGTTCTCTCGAACGGTCCCGGGATCGTACTCTCGCTCGCGTTGATTTGTCAGGCGTTCGGCCATCTGATTGATGATGACGACAAGATGCTTGACCGAGACCTCGGGGAACCGATCGATTCGATGGTTCAGGATCGAGGGGTAGCCGATGATGGCGGTCGTGGCCTTCACGGTTTCGCCCGCCACGATGACCCGAACCTGCCGGTCGTGCGCAAGTTGGCGAACCTCCCGGTGCGGGCCCGCGGTTACGTCGAGGTCGTAGCGGCGCCAATGGAAGATGCCCACCTTCAGGCCCGCCGCGACGGCGGCCCGCACGTAGTTCACGGTGGAATTGTAAGCGCCGGCGCCGAGATTGAAGTCCATCACCACAAGCAGGTCGAGTTCGATCTGGCCCTCTTCGCCCGTTTCGAGCAGGGACCACGGGACAGGGAACGGCATCACTGCGTCGCGCGGGACATGAAGCGCTTGCTCGTCTTCCAGCGTGGCGTGCCAATGAGAAGCCGCCTCCCGATATTCCCGGCGGGGGCCGAAATGAATGGTTCGAACGTGGTTTGTCTTCGCCTGGGTCAAGGAGGTCGGACGATGAAGCCCGAACGCCAGCGGGACGCGGCTTGGGAGGAGGTCCACGCGTCCAAGCTTCCGCGCCCGCATCAGATACTCGGTGTCTCCGGAATCGCGGTCCGGCATCCAGTACCCAAGCTTCTCAACCGACGAGCGGCTCAGAAACAGCGATGATCCGTTCTGTTCGATAAAGGTCGGATTGGCGCGATACGACCAGCAGAATTGGAGATCGGGCGACACCCGCGCCCAAAGCGACAGATTTCCGACGAGATGCGGGTTCGACAGCATCTGCTGAAGGTGGAGCTCGATCTTTTGAGGGTGATCCCAGTCGTCGGCATCATGAACGGTTATGAAGTCGCCGGTCGTCGCTTCGAGCCCGTGGTTGCGGGCGCGGTTTACCCCCTCGTTGCGACGCAGGCGAATGCACGCCACCCGCTCGTCCCTTGATGCGATTTCGTCGACAATGTCCGCCGTTCCGTCGGTGCTGCAGTCGTCGACAACGATCACTTCGAGGTTCTGCCATGTCTGGCGCAAAAGGCTGCCCACCGCGAAGGAGATCGTCTCAACGGCGTTGAATGCGGGCACGATGACAGAGACGAGAGGGTCGGTCGGGAAGATGGGAGCCGCGGTCCGACGAGACGCGGTGATGTTACCCATCCCCAGAGGTTGGTCGGGGTCGATTTTTTCGATCGGAAGAACCCCGGCGCCCTCATAAATCCGATTGATCCATGCCAATCGCTTCACGTCGCCGCCATCTTCAAGCTCGACGGATTCGACAAACGTATTCGCCATCGCCAGCTCCAGACTCAAGTCGTCGGGTGCCGTGGCGATCGCCTTCTCGAGCAGCTCTCGCGCCAGGCTCGCGCGACTCGATTGGGCCAGGTACTTGGCCTCGAAAAGAGTCCCGCCACGAACGACCGGACTGGTGTTCGGCAGATTCCTCGCCGCAAGGCGGCAAATCACGAGATTCTCGTAGGCGCGCTGGGGATCGTCAGCGGCATCATACCATCGGGCCAGAGCCCAGGCTGCGTAGGCGACCTCGACGCTGGCGGCCAGCGGAGAATCTCGAAGGGCAATCAGGTCGGCAATAGCCGACGACGAGAAGCCGCCCCAGAGTTTGTTCTCCAGTACCGGGGCAAAGGTCGCCGTGGTTTGGACTTCGCCCGTTTCGCGAGTTGAAGGAACAACGACGGCTGCCGTGCGCGCATCAGCAGGCGACGGCCGCTGAGGAGGGGGGGCGGCCCGTACGGGAGGGGGCAGTTCCAGAGTCCCACGGAGCAGGGGTCTGCCAAGACGGCCGGGAAGGGAATCCCGCACCCGAAGGAGCTTCTGTTCGAGCTCATTCATACGCCGGACGAGACGCCGGTTGCGTGCCTCGCGGCTTTTCAGGCGGTTGCGGACTGTACCGAGTTCGGCTTCCAGACCAGCGACGATTTTGTCTTTCTGGCTTGCCCTGAGCCTGGCATCCGAGGAAACTTGGCGCAATCGGATTTCCAATTCCGACACGATGGCACGAAGCGCTGCCGTAGGGTCCTTTGGTTCTGACGTCACCGTTTCACTCAGAAGACGATTGAGATGTGGAGCCCCGGCAAAACGCCAGAAGCGGAGGCAGCGGGGATCACTTCTGCTACACCAACCCCCCGCTGACGCGTAGATCGTAACACCTTGTGTTTGTCATCTCATGAAGCTCGTCCTTCACATCGGCACCGAAAAGACAGGGACAACTACACTCCAGAGCTCATTGCGCCGCAGCGTTGGAGAACTCGAGAAACAGGGCGTATATTTCCCGCTGCGCACACTCGGCAACCAAAATCACTCGAATCTCGTCGTGATTGCGGGGGGAGTCGATGACGATGGCTATTTCCGCAGAAAGGCGGAAGCGTCACTGCAAGTCCCACCCGCACGATTCGCGGATACTGTGCTGACGCGTCTCAAATCCGAAATGTCAATCAGAAATTGTCGCTCTGCGATATTTACAAGTGAGTTGCTCCATTCCCGCTTGGTAGATATTCAGTCAAAGCAGAAATTATTCAATTTCTTGTCAGAGATATTTGATGACATCACCGTCGTAATTTATATTAGAAGTCAGGCGTCTTTGGCAATCAGTCGATTGACGACACTTATAGTAAATGGGTCTACGTCAATACCTCGGGGTATACTTCCCGAAGTGTCCTATTCTTATTATTTTGACTACAAAACAATCATTGCCGAGTACGAGTCTGTATTCGGGGGGAGCAATATTTTAGTGGGCCTGTACGATAGGTGTTTGTTGAAGGACGGAGATATTCGCTCGGATTTTGAGCAGCGTGCACGTATCGAGCCAGGAACTTTGGGTCGAGCTGCCGACAGCAACACCGGCCTTTCACTCGAAGCTCTCGAGTTCGTCGCAGAATGGAATCGGATCAGTCAGGAGGGCGATCCCTCGGAAACAGGACTCCGCAGGGATCAGCTCCGCGCGTGGATGCCGCTCTTGCGGGCGCACGATGGCGATCGCCCCAGGCCTCGTCCGGAGGATGTTGATCACTTCATGGCGCCATATTCGGCAGGGAACGAATGGGTCAGGCAGCGTTATTTTCCTGAGAGGAAGACGCTCTTTCCGATACGGGACGAGGGGCATGCCGTCTGCACGACGCCGCGGGACGAGTCCCGCGCGGGACGCAGCGCCGCTCGAGCCGCCGCCACGCTATTCGGTAGCGTTCCTGCGGAGTCAGATGGCGCCGCCGCCAATCTCGTTGCGGTTGATCTCGGGGCAAGCCAGCGAAGATGAGACGATTTTGCGCACCGCGCGAAACCAGGCGTTAACCTGACGTTACCGCCTACCGCTTAGGTGAAGGCGTATCCTTTAACGTCCGCCTAGCGGATAACGGACATGGCCACCGCCGGATTGGCAAGATCGCTCATCGCCTCTCTCGCCCTGCTTGCGCTCGGCAGCCAGGCGCTTGCCTCGAATTCGCACGAATCCGCCGACCATTGCCGCCGGAAGAGCGGGGTCTACGCCGCCGACACCTCCCAGCCGGTGACGCCGACCTTCCTCAAGAAGATGCGCGAAGTCGGCGTCACCACCATCATCCGCTACTTCGACCACAAGAACGAGACGTTCAAGAACAAGACCCTCACTTTCGAGGAGCGGATGCAGATCGCCGAGGCGGGCTTCCATCTGGTCGTCGTGTTCCAGCACTGGGGCCAGCGCATCTCGACGTTCCGCGACCACACCCGCGGCAAGGCCGACGCGATCCGCGCCCTGACCCTCGCGCATGATGTCGGCCAGCCGGTCGGCAGCGCCATCTACTTCGCGGTGGACGGGCCGTGGTCGAGCAAGGACGACATCGCGGACATCACTCGCTATTTCACCGACGTTCGCCGCACCGTCGCCATGCGCGGCAATCTCTATCGGGTCGGGGTCTACGGCAGCGGGCTGGTCTGCGACGTGGTCCTCGACCGCGGCCTTGCGGACTACTGCTGGCTCGCCAATGCCCGCGCCTGGCCGGGGTACCAGGCGCAGCTCGCATCGGGGCGATGGGTGATGCGCCAGCTCAACCCGGGCAAGTGCGGCGACCGTGAGGTCGACTTCAACTTCGTGCCCACCGGCTCGGCTTATTTCGGGCAGTTCCGGTAACGATTCGCTCCCCGTTCGGCGACCGCTGTCGGCGGCCGCGGCAGGCCAATCGCAGGTTCGACCTGCGGCCATAACCGAGTATCGTCTCCGGCACGGCGGGCAGCGAGCGCGAGGTTAGACCGTGGGTCACGTGACAGGCATCGGCGGGATCTTCTTCCGCGCCCGGGACCCGGAGGCGCTGGCATCCTGGTACGAGACGCATCTCGGGGTCACCCCGGTTCCGACCGGCTCCGATACGGCGCCATGGTCTACCGCGGCGGGCACTACCGTGTTCGCGCCGTTCGCGGCCGATACCGACTACTTTCCGGCCGAGCGGCAGTTCATGGTCAATTTTCGCGTCCGCGATCTCGATGGCCTGCTGGCCGAACTGGCGACGGCGGGCATCGAGGCGACCCGGCGGGAGGAGATGGCCGGCATCGGACGCTTCGCCCGCATCGCCGATCCCGAAGGCAACCCGGTCGAGCTGTGGGAGCCGGCGGGATAGGGAAACGCATCGATCGGCGGCTGACGACGGTTCGCACCTACCCCAGCTTCGCCATTACGTGCCGGACGACCGAATAGTCCTCGAGCGCGTAGATCGACATATCCTTGCCGTAGCCCGACTGCTTCATGCCGCCGTGCGGCATCTCGTTGGTCAGCATGAAGTGGCAGTTGATCCAGGTGCAGCCGTACTGGAGGCGGGCGGCGACCTGCATCGCCTTGCCGACGTCCTTGGTCCACACCGACGAGGCGAGACCGTAGTCGGAATCGTTGGCCCAGGCGATCGCCTCCTCCGGGTCGGAGAAGCGGGTGACCGAGACGACCGGGCCGAACACTTCGCGGCGGACGATCTCGTCCTCCTGGCGGGCGTGGGCGACCACGGTCGGCTCGTAGAAGAAGCCGCGCCCGTCCGGGCGCTTGCCGCCGGTGGTCACCTCGATGTGCTTGAGGTCGGAGGCGCGCTCGACGAAGCTCGCGACGCGCTCGCGCTGGCGCTCGGAGATCAGCGGCCCGATCTCGTTCTGGTCGTCGTTGTCGCGGCCATAGGCGATGGACGAGACGGCGGCGGAAAGGTCGGCGACGAGTTTGTCGTACACCTTGCCGCCGGCATAGATGCGGCAGGCGGCAGTGCAGTCCTGGCCCGCATTGGCGTAACCGAAGACGCGCACGCCCTCGACGACGGCGTCGACATCGGCGTCGTCGAAGACGATCACCGGCGCCTTGCCGCCGAGTTCGAGATGGGTGCGCTTGACCGACTTGGCAGCGGCGGTGAGCACCTTCTTGCCGGTGGCGATGTCGCCGGTCAGCGAGATCATCGCGATCCGGGGGTGATTGATGAGGGCGTTGCCGACCGATTCGCCGCGGCCGACGACGATGTTGAGCACGCCCTCGGGCAGCACCGCGGCGGCGACCTGGGCGAGCTTCAGCGTGGTGAGCGGGGTCTGCTCGGAGGGCTTCAGGACCACCGTATTTCCGGCGGCGAGCGCCGGGGCGATTTTCCACGCCGCCATCATCAGCGGATAGTTCCAAGGCGCGATCGAGGCGACGACGCCGATCGGATCGCGGCGGACCATCGAAGTGTAGCCGGGAAGGTACTCGCCGGCGGCGGAGGCGGGGACGACGCGGGCCGCACCGGCGAAGAAGCGCAACACGTCGACAACGGCCGGTATCTCGTCACGGGTCACGGTGTAGCGCGGTTTGCCACAATTGAGAGCCTCCAGATCGGCGAAACCGTCGGCCTCCGCCTCAATGCGATCGGCCAGCTTGAGGAGGTAGGCCGACCGTTCCGCCGGCGTCGTGCGCGACCATTTGGTGAAGGCGGCATCGGCAGCGGCGACGGCGTCGTCGATCTGCTTCGGCGAGGCCTCCGGCACGGTGAGGATGGTCTCGCCGGTGCGCGGATTGAAGATCCGCTCTTCCTGTTCGGTTCCGGCCTCGAAGCGCGAGCCGATCAGCATCTGGGTGTCCATGGCGGAGTCCTTCTCTCGAATCTTTACTTGCCCTGCCCGCCGACCGCCTCGGTGCCGCGCGTGAGGTAGTAGGCGGCGAGGATCGGTAGGAAGGTGACGGCGATGACGAAGACGGCGACGACGTTGGTGACCGGCCGCTGCCGCGGGCGGATCAGCTCCGAGTACATCCAGATCGGCAGGGTGGTCTGCTGACCGGCGGTGAAGGTGGTGACGATCACCTCGTCGAAGCTGAGCGCGAAGGCGAGCATGCCGCCGGCGAGAAGCGCCGTGGCAAGGCTGGGCAGGACGACGTAGCGGAAGGTCTGGAAGCCGTCGGCGCCAAGGTCCATCGAGGCCTCGATCAATGACGGCGAGGTGCGGCGGAGACGGGCGATGGCGTTGTTGTAGACGACGACGATGCAGAACGTGGCGTGGCCGAGGACGATCGTCCAGAACGAGAACGGGATGTTCATCAGGCTGAAAGCGGAGCGGAGCGAGATGCCGGTGATGATGCCGGGCAGGGCGATCGGCAGGATGATGAGCAGCGAGATCGCCTCGCGGCCGAAGAAGCGGGTGCGGGCGAGGGCCGCCGCGGCAAGGCTGCCGAGGATGAGGGCGCCGGCCGTCGCCACCACCGCGACCTGGAGCGAGAGGCCGAGGGCGCGCCAGACGTCGGCCCGGTTCCAGGCGACGGCGAACCACTCGAGCGTCAGCCCGGGCGGCGGAAACTGGTAGTTCCGCTCCTCGGTGGTGAAGGCGTAGAGGATGATCAGCGCCAGTGGCACATGAAGGAAGAGCAGACCGCCAATGGCGGCGAGCGATAGGCCGAAAGGCGCGCGCCTAGGCATGGGGGTGAGCCTCACAGCGCATCGAAGGCCCCCAGGCGGCGTGCGACCGTGAGGTAGACGGCAATGATCAGGATCGGCACCACCGAGAAGGCGGCGGCGAGCGGGATGTTCCCGGCCGTGCCCTGCAGCGTGTAGACGGCCTGGCCGAGGAACAGCGTCGAGATGCCGACGATCTGCGGGGTGATGTAGTCGCCCAGCGTCAGCGCAAAGGTGAAGATCGAGCCGGCGATGACGCCGGGGAGGGCCAGCGGCAGGATGACCGAGCGGAAGGTGCGGCCCGGACCGCCGCCGAGATCGGCCGAGGCTTCGATCAGGGAGTTGGGGACCCGCTCCAGCGCCGCCTGGGTCGGCAGGATCATGTAGGGCAGCCAGAGATAGACGAAGACGAGATACGTGCCGATGTAGCTGATCGACAGCGACGGTCCGCCAATCACGGGAATCGAGAGAACGAGGTCAAGGACCGGCGTCAGCCCCGCCTTGGCGATGAACCAGTTGAGGATGCCCTCCTTGGCGAGGATCAGCTTCCAGGCGTAGACGCGGACCAGGTAGCTCGACCACAGCGGCAGGGTCACGGCGATGTAGAACAGCGCCTTCCACCGACCGCGGGCGTAGCGGGCGGCGTAGTAGGCGATGGGGAAGGCGATCAGGGCGGCGGTGAGCGTGACGGCCGCCGCCATCAGGACCGAGCGGATGATGATGTCGAGATTGGCCGGGCGGAACAGCTCGCCATAGGTCTTGAGCGTGAACTCGTACTTTACCAGCCCGGTGAACTCGTCGATCGAGAAGAAGCTCTGGGCGAGCAGTGCGATCAGCGAACCGACATAGACGATGCCGAGCCAGAGGAGCGGTGGGCCGAGGAGCAGAAACAGGAACAGCCGCGGCCGCCGCATCAGCGCGTCGGAGATGCGCCTCAGCATTCCGTCGCGTGGGGCGGGGATGTCGGTGGCTACCATGGGTCCGCCATCGGATGGAGGGCCGAGTCGGCAAACTCGGCGCGCACCGCCATTCCCGGCGCCAGCTCAGGACCGCCGGCGGGAATCGTGGCGTTGAGGGCGACTTCGCCCGCCGTCACCTGCACCCGGCGCACGGCGCCCTGATAGAGCACCATGGCGACGGTGCCGGTGATGCCGCGCCGGCCGGCTGCCGGCGGTGGCGCGTCGGCGCCGACCACGTCGATCTTCTCGGGCCGCAGGCTGTAGGCGCCGGGCCTGAGGCCGATCTGTCTGGCGGTCGCCGCATCGATGACGTTGGCGCCTCCGACGAAATCCGCAACGAAGCGGCTCGATGGGCGCTCGTAGACCTCGCTGGGGGTGCCGACCTGGACGATACGGCCCTGATTGAACACGGCGACGCGGTCGCTCATCGACAGCGCCTCGCCCTGGTCGTGGGTGACGTAGACGAAGGTAATACCGACCTCGCGCTGCAGGGCCTTGAGCTCGACCTGCATCTGCTCGCGGAGCTTGAGGTCGAGCGCGCCGAGGGGTTCGTCGAGGAGCAGGACCTTGGGATGGACGACGAGGGCGCGGGCGAGGGCGACGCGCTGGCGCTGCCCGCCCGACAGAGCCGCGGGGCGGCGATCCTCGAGGCCGGACAGCTTCACCAGTTCGAGCATCTCGTGCGCCCGGCGCCGGCGGTCGGCCTTGGCCATGCCGCGCACCATCAGCCCGTAGGCGACGTTGTCGCCGACACTCATGTGCGGGAAGAGGGCATAGTCCTGGAAGACGGTGTTGACCGACCGGCGATAGGGCGGGACGCCCTCGGCGGTCTCGCCGAAGATTTCGATGTGGCCCGAATCCGGCTGCTCGAAGCCGGCAATCAGGCGCAGGCATGTGGTCTTGCCCGAGCCGGAAGGGCCCAGCATCGAGAAGAACTCGCCGCTGCCGACGGCAAGGCTCACCGCGTCAACGGCGCGAACGTCGCCGAAACGGCGCGTGACTTTCTCGAAGCGGACGGCGGGGGTGCCGTTCATGGTGGCAGCACCGGAAACGGGGAGGCCGAACAGGGCAGCGTCGGCCGAGCCGAGATCGAACCGGGCGCGACCGGCGGTTGGCGGTGCGCGGCGGGTGACCCCCGCGCACCGCCCGGACCGAGGGTCAGCGTCCGCCAAGGATGGCGATGTAGTCCGACACCCAGCGGTAATAGGGCACGCAGCCGTCCGCGTTCGACGCGCACTGCGACACCGGAGTCCGCCAGAAGGCGATCTTGTCGAAGTCGCCTTCGCCGTTGGTGGCGCAGCCTTCGTCGCCGAGCAGCGCGTTGCCCTTACAGGCCGCGAGAACCGCCGGCACCGAGCCGAACCACGCGGCCAGATCGCCCTGGAGCTTGGGATTGATCGAATGCTCCAGCCACATATAGGCGCAGTTGGGATGCGCCGCGTTGGCGTGCATCATGGTGGTGTCGGCCCAGCCGGTCGCGCCCTCGCTCGGGATGGTGCTGGCGATCGGCTGATCCTCGGACTGGAGGATGTTGACCTGGAACGGCCAGGAGGACGAGGCGACGAAGCCTTCGTTCTTGAAGTCGTCCATCTGGACGAAGGCGTCGTGCCAGTAGCGGCTGACGATCTGACGCTGCTGGCGCAGAAGGTCGAGCGCCGCCTTGTACTGCTCCTCGTTGAGCTCGTACGGGTCCTTGATGCCGAGCTCGGGCTTGTGAGCCTTGAGGAAGAGCGCGGCGTCGGCAATGTAGATCGGGCCGTCGAAGGCCTGGACGCGGCCGGCATTGGGCTTGCCGTCGGGCAGGTCCATCGCCTCGAACACGACGTTCCAGCTGGTCGGCGCCTCCTTGAAGACGTCGGTGTTGTACATCAGGACGTTCGAGCCCCACTGGTAGGGAACGCCGTAGTGGACGCCGTCGACGGTGTGCCAGGGCGCGCTCTGGAGCCGTTCGTCGACCGTACCCCAGCTCGGGATCAGGCTGGTGTTGACGGGCTGGACGGTCTTGCCGGCGATGAGGCGAAGGCTCGCATCACCCGAGGCGGTGACGAGGTCGAAGCCGCCCTCGTTCATCAGCGCCACCATCTCGTCCGAAGTGGCCGCGGTCTTGACGTTGACCTTGCAGCCGGTCTTGGCCTCGAAATCGGTGACCCAGTCGAAATTCTTGTCGGTCTCGCCGCGCTCGATATAGCCGGCCCAGGCGACGATATCGACCTGGCCTTCGCCTTCGCCGACCGCATCCATCTGCGCCAGCGCCGGCATTGCAAGCGACGAAGCCGCGAGCGTCGCCGCGGCAATCCTGAGAGCCTTGCTCATCTTGGTGAATCCCCTATCCCTCGTGCCCGCGGCCGGCAGGGCAGAGGCCATGGCGACATCGTTCCGCCGGCCATTGGCAGAAAGTGTGCCTCGGCGGATCGAGCAATCGCAAATACAAAATTCAGAACCGAACCATCGGAAATACCGATGGGGGCGCGAAGGTCAGCCAACCGTCAGGACAATGCGGCCGACGTGGTCGCCGGCATCCATGCGGGCGTGGGCATCGGCGGCGCGGACCAGCGGATAAGTGGAGCCGATCACCGGCGAGATCGTGCGGGCCTCGAACAGGGGCCAGACCTTCTCATGAAGGGTTTCGGCGATCCGGGCCTTGAATTCGACCGAGCGCGGCCGCAGCGTCGAGCCGGTGTGCCACAGACGTTTCGACATCAGGCGGCGGATGTCGACTTCGGCGCGGGCGCCCTTCTGCACGGCGATCTGGACGATCCGCGCCTCTTCGGCGGCGGCCTCGTAGTTGCGGTTGACGTAGTCGCCGCCGACCATGTCGAGGATGACGTCGACGCCGCGACCGCCGGTCTCGCGCTTGACGACCTCGACGAAGTCCTCGTTGCGATAGTTGATGGCAACATCGGCGCCGAGCTTGCGGCAGGCCTCGCACTTCTCGGCATTGCCAGCGGTGACGAAGACCCTGGCACCGAAGGCCCTGGCGAGCTGGATGGCGCTGGTGCCGACGCCCGAGGCGCCGCCATGGATGAGGATGGTCTCGCCGGGGGCGAGCCTGCCGCGCTCGATGATCGAGGGCCAGATGGTGAAGAACGTCTCGGGGATGGCGGCAGCCTCCTCGATCGAGAAGCCCTTTGGCACCGGCAGAGCGTTGCGTTCGTCGACCTTGGCATATTCGGCGTAACCCGCGCCGGGCAGGATGGCGCAGACCTTGTCCCCTTGCTGGAAACGAGCCGCGCCGTCGCCAAGGGCGACCACCTCGCCCGCAACCTCGAGGCCGGGGATCTCGACCGGCGCGCCTGGCGGCGGCGGGTATTGGCCGCGACGCTGCATGATGTCGGGCCGGTTGACGCCGGCCGCGCCTACCTTGACGAGGATCTCGCCCGCGCCGGGCACGGGCACCGGACGCTCGGCCGCAACCAGAACCTCGGGGCCGCCGGGCGCCTTGATCACGATCGCCGTCATCATCTTGGGAAGCGTCGGCAAGGGCGGGATCCTCTTCGTTCCAGGTGGCGGAGACGGTCTAGCGGCTCCATCCGGCCATGACAATTGCGAGGGTGTTGGCTAGCTTCAGCAGCATCGACAGGAGGACGATCAATGCCGATCGCCGACGAGGACGCACCCCGCGCGCCACAGGCCCACGCCATCGGCGCGGATCTCTCCACGCTTTCACTCGACGAGCTGACGGCGCGGATTGCCATGCTCAGGGACGAGATCGCCCGGGTCGAGGCGGCGATCGCCGCCAAGCGCGAGAGCGCGGCGGCCGCGGACAAATTCTTCCGCCGCTAGGCGTTTTTTCACTCTGTTCGGGCACCGGCGCCGGACTTGTTAACGCTTCCTTAAGGTTCACAGGTGCTTACTGAATCCTGTCCAGTCATCTGGATTCGAGTGGCTCCTGTCCACTCTTCTGACGCCTCCCTGTTAGACTTTCAAAGAGCCGCCCCTCCCAAAGCGGCTCTTTTTTTGCCTTGCGTCGAATGCAAGAAGGTGAGAGGACGGCGGGGCGGCGGATTTTGGAGGCACGAGAGAGTTAGGAATTGTCCCATTTCGGGACAGTTCATGGCGGTGGTGTGACGGCCAATGGTGGAAGAGAGTCTGAGGCAGGGCGTGGAACGCGAGCCGGTCCTGTTTGCCCCCATTCTGGCCGGGTCGGAGATGTTCCGGTCGCTGTTCAAGGAAGGGATGTCGCTGGTCGAGGAGACCGCTGACTATCTCGACGGCGACGGGCGGGGGGACTCGCGGCGCCTGCCCCGCGTCGGCTCGCTTGCCTATGCCACCGAATCGATGCGGCTGACGACGCGGCTGATGCAGCTGGCATCATGGCTGCTGTTGCAGCGCGCGGTGAATGACGGTGAACTCACCGTCGAGCAGGCCCGCGCCGAGAAGAACAAGGTGAAGCTCGCCGGTCTCGCCACCGCCACGCAGGGTGCAGGGTGGGACGCGCTGCCCGAGCGGCTGAGATCCCTGATTTCCCGTTCGCTTCGCCTGCAGGAGCGCATCCGCCGTCTCGACGGGGCTCACGGCCCTGATGGCCCGCCGGAGGTTGGCAATCCGGTGCGCGACCAGATCGGCCTGATCGCCAACGCCTTCAACGCCGTGATGCGATGAAGAAAAGGCCCGCTCAGCGGGCCTTTTGGCAACGGCGACCGGCGTGAACCGGTCGAACGAGGCGCGACGATTCAGCTCTGAAGAATGCCCTTGTAGCGGTTCTTGAACCGCGACACCCGGCCGCCACGGTCGATCAGGTGCTGGCCACCGCCGGTCCAAGCCGGATGGGTCTTCGAGTCGATGTCGAGATGCAGCACCGCGCCCGGTTCGCCATAGGTCGAGCGGGTCGTGTACTCGGTTCCGTCGGTCATCACGACCTTGATCTCGTGATAGTTCGGGTGAATGTCTTTCTTCATGTCGAAAGCCTCGGAGAGCGGAGGAACGGGCTCGCGCCCGCCGGTTGGGGCGAGGGTATAGCGGAGCCTCGGCCCAACGACAAGCGGGCCGACGGCGAGCGGATCAGCGCTCGGTGAGTTTGAGCTCGATCCGGCGGTTCTTGCCGTAGGCCTCGTCGGTTTCGCCTTCCTCGATGGGCTGGTTCTCGCCGAAGCCAGCGGCGACGAGGCGGTCGGCGGGAACACCGTCAGCGATCAGGTGCTGTACCACCGAGATCGCGCGGGCGGCCGACAGGTCCCAGTTGTTGCGGAAACGGCCATCGGGGTTGGTGATCGGCCGCTTGTCGGTGTGGCCGTCGATGCGGAGCACCCAGGGAATGTCCTCGGGGATTTCCTGGTTGAGCTGGACGATCGCCTCGGCGAGCTTGTCGAGCTCCTCGAGGCCCTCGGAGCCGATCTGATCCGAGCCCGTGTCAAAGAACACTTCGGACTGGAAGACGAAGCGGTCGCCGACGATGCGAATGTCGGGCCGGTCGCCGAGGATTTCGCGAAGCCGACCGAAGAAGTCCGAGCGGTAGCGGGACAGCTCCTGGACGCGCTGAGCGAGGGCGACGTTCAGCCGCCGGCCGAGATCGGCGATCTTGGTCTGGCTCTCGCGGTCGCGCGACTCGGAGGCGTTCAGGGCGTCCTCAAGGGCCGCGATCTGGCGGCGGAGCGCAGAGATCTGCTGGTTGAGAAGCTCGACCTGGGCAAGCGCCCGCTGGCCAACCTGAGTCTGGTCCTCGAGCTGGGCGGTGAGCTGCGCCACCCGGTCGCCGGCGGAATTCGCCGCATCCGCCTGGCTGTCGAGGAGGCCGCGGAGCCGGTCCCGTTCGCTCTCGGCGGCGGAAAGGCTCGCCTCGAGCGTGGCGAGATTCTCGTTGACCTCACCGGAGCCCGCCCGCTCCAGCGCGAGCAGCTCCGTGAGCTCGGCGATCTGGGCGTTAAGGCGCGCCATCACCTCGTCCTTGGTCGAGACCTCGCGCGACAGCAGGAACTGCATCAGCGCGAAGATCGACAGCAGGAAGACGAAGACGAGCAGGAGATTGGTGAGGACGTCGACGAAGCTCGGCCAGTATTCCGTGCGCGCCGTGACGCGTCGGGCCCGGGACGCCATTATTCACCCACCGGGGTCTGCAGGGCGCGGGAGATGGTCTCGAGCAATCGCTGCAGCTCACGCTGCTGTTCGGATTGGGCCTCCACCCAGTTGCGGACGACCTGCTGTTCGCTCCGCACATGCTGGACCAGGTCGCGGATGCCGCCGGCGAGATCGGCCATCGCCGCGTTGGCGCGCTGGGTCGAGCCGGCCTCGATCTGCTGCGGCTGGCCGCCTTCCTGGATCGACCGTGACAGGCGCTCGATCGCTACGCGGAGATCCTCCGCCGTCGTGCCGCCGCGGCCGTCGATCATGTCGGGATCGAGATCGGTGACGGTCGAGAGCCAGTCCTCGAGATCGTTGTAGAACATGTTCTGGGCCTGACCGGCCTGGAGGTCGAGGAAGCCCAGCACCAGCGAGCCGGCGAGACCGAACAGCGAAGACGAGAACGCCGTGCCCATCCCGCTCAGCGGCTCGGTGAGGCCGGCCTTGAGGTCCTCGAAGATGACCCCGGTGTTGCCCGACGAGACATCGAGGTTCTGGATCGTGCTCGCCACGGCGGACACCGTCTGCAGCAGGCCCCAGAACGTACCGAGCAGACCGAGGAAGATGAGCAGGCTGACGAGGTAGCGCGACATGTCGCGATCCTCGTCGAGGCGCATCAGGATCGAGTCGAGGATCGACCGCATGGTCTGGGTCGAGATTGCCATCCGGCCGATGCGGTCGCCGAGCAGGGTCGCCATCGGCGCGAGCAGGATCGGCGGGCGGTCGACCTCCACGCCCGGCTCGGCGACACGGAAGGTGTTGACCCAGCGAATCTCCGGGAAAAGCTTGAGGATTTGCCGGAACGACAGAACGATGCCGATCAGGAGCACAGCGATGATGACGCCATTGAGACCCGGATTGGCAAGGAAGGCCGTGTACACCTGGCGATAGAGAATGAGCGCAATGAACCCGGCGATGATCAGAAAGATGATCATCCGCCACAGGTAGATCTGCGGCGTCGCGAGCTTGTAGGGGTCATACTCGCGCGCGCGGCGAGGTCCGAACAGACGCAAAGGCCAAGCCCTTTCTCGGTCGCCCCAGTTTCTTACAGTGATTTGCGACCAGATAGAAACGGCAAAATCGCGGCGCACCGGGCATAATCGTCAATGAGGACACCGTTTGGACGGCGTGATCCGCGGAGCGGGGTGCGGGGCGAAATGCAACTATGGCGGCGCAGATCGGCGGTCGGCCATGACGTTGCGGGAGCTGCAACGGCGCTGGCCGCAGTCGGTCTCGCCGTTCTCATGGCGGCGACCGCCCGCGGCGATGGGCTGCGCCCGGGCATCATCGGCGACGACGACCGGGTGATCCAGACCAGAGTCGGACCAGCTTTCGATGCCGTCGGCCAGGTCAATGTGGCGGGGTTTCGCAGCGCCGGCCAGTGCACCGGAACTTTGGCCGGCGAGGGCATGGTCGTCACTGCCGCCCACTGTGTCCTCGATGCCGCGGGCCGGCCCTATCCACCGGGCGCCATCCACTTCGTTGCGGCGGTGCGCGGCGAAGACAACAAAGGCCACGCCACGGCTCGCTGCCTGCGCTTCCTCGATGGCCAGACCGCCGCTGCGGGTCCGTCGCCGGCGGCGACCGCCCTGTCGAGGCTCGCTCGCGATGCGGCCGTGATCGTGCTCGACGGCATGGTCGATGTTGCCCCGGCACCGCTCGAGACAGACCCGGCCGCCGTCCCCGGCCTCCGTCTCGCCCATGTCGCCTATCCCGCCGACCGGCGCTTTCTGCCGGTCATCCACGACGGCTGCCGGCTGCTCGGTACCGGTGCGGACGGGGCGCTGTGGTTCAACGACTGCGACACCCATCCGGGAAGTTCCGGCGGGCCGGTCTTCGTAATGTCGGGCGGATCCTACCGGCTTGCGGCGATCCAGGTGGCCGCGGGTTCCGGCGGCGCCAACGTGGCGCTGTCGGCCGGCGCCTGGGCCGGGCTCCTCGGCGCGGGCTGTCCCTAGTCCGGCCGGGCGGCGGCGCGGGCGCCTGAGAGGAGGGCGAGGAGTTCGCGATGGATGGCCTCGTTGCCCGCCACGACGCTGCCGGTGGCGAAGGAGGCGTCGCCGCCCGCGGCATCGGTGACGTAGCCGCCCGCCTCGCGCACGAACAAAGCTCCGGCCGCCATGTCCCAGGGTGAGAGGTTGTGCTGCCACAGCCCATCGAAGCGTCCAGAGGCAACCCAGGCGAGATCCATTGCCGCCGACCCGGTGCGACGGACGCCGGCGATCCGGGGAAGCGCTGCGCCGAGCTCGGCGAGATAGGCTTCCTGCCCCGGCCGAACCAGTTGCGGCATGGCGGTGGCGACGACGCAATCGGCAAGTTTGCTCCGGCGCGCGACGCGGAGTCGACGGTCGTTGAGGAAGGCGCCGGAGCCCTTCTCCGCTGCATAGAGCTCGTTGAGAATCGGATTGTAGACGACGCCTGCCACCACCGAACCCTCCCGTTCGAGGGCGACCGAGATCGCAAAGATCGGGATGCCGTGGAGGAAGTTCATCGTCCCGTCGAGGGGATCGATGATCCAGCGGTTGGCGCGGTCTGACCCGGGCGCTTCGCCGCTTTCCTCGGCGAGGAAGCCGAAGCCGGGGCGGGCCCGCGCGAGCTCGGCCATCAGGACCTGCTCGGAGCGGCGGTCGGCCGCCGAGACGAAGTCACCGGGCCCTTTCAGCGACACCTGCAGGTTCTCGACCTCGCCGAAGTCGCGCGCCAGTCCCCGCCCGGCCTTGAGCACGGCGTTGACCATGACGTTGAGCAGTGCCGTGCGAGCCATGTTTTCTGGGTCCGGATTGCCGTCGATGCGGGGCGGGGTGCGAGGAGGGTTTCTCCAACACAGTTCCAGCCGCGATTCAAGCCGCGCGGCTCAACCTCCCGGCCACCGCTGTGCCGCGTCGGCAGCCGCCTGGCGGTCGGTTTCGGAGAGTCCGGCGACGAACGTGTCGAGCCAGTCGTCCGATTTACCGGCGCTGCGGGCAAGGTAGTGCCACTTCGCCGCCGCCACCGGGTCGGCCGGCAGGCCGGCGCCGGTCGCAAGGATGCGGGCAAGTCGATTCTGGGCAATGGGATTTCCGGTCTCAGCGGCACGGGCGAACCACAGCGCCGCCGCCTCCTCGTCCTTGGCGATGCCTGTACCGTTGAACAGTCGGATGGCGTAGTCGAGCTGCGCCGGCACCAGTCCCATCCGTGCGGCCGAAGCGTACCACTGGGCAGCAAGCGAATCGTCCTGGCGGACGCCGATGCCGGCGGCGTAGAGCTGGGCCAGGGCATACTGAGCGTCGGGGCTTCCGGAGCTCGCGGCCGCGGCGAGGAGCTGGGCGGCGCGCTTGGGATCGGTGGCGCGGAGCTCGCCTTGCAGGAGCAGGAGACCGAGATTGTACATCGCGTCGACCTGTCCCTGGTCGGCCGCCTTCTCGATATAGTCGGCGCCCGAACTCCGGTTCTGCTGAACGCCGCGGCCTTGCATGTACATCATGCCCAGAGCGAACTGGGCTTCGCGGTCGCCCGCGTCCGCGGCAAGCTTGTACCAGTTGAAGGCCTCGGCGAAGTTCTGGGGGACGCCGTAGCCGCCTTCGTAGATCACGCCGATCAGGGTCTGGGCGGAAACGTCGCCGGCCTGGGCGCGGTCGATCGCGATGTCGAAGGCGGTGAGGTAGAAGCCGCGCTGAAAGGCGCCGTAGGCGAGGTCGGGTGCGCCCGGCATCCGGGGTGGCGCCGCGATTTCCGGGAGTGCGCTATCCGGAGCTGCCGTGGTGGCGTTGTCACCGGACGAAGAGAGGTCGGGCGGGGACTCCGGCGCCGCGGCGAGAGGCAGGGGCTCGGGCGCGCCCTCATCCGGCCCGGCGACGGGCTCCGCCAGCGCAGGCGGAGTCTCGATCGGCAGCGCCGGAACATCATCGCTCGGCCGTGCTTCGAAATCGGCGTCGAAGCTGGTCGCGGTCTTCTCCCCGGCCGCCAATAGGGCCGGCGCCTCGGGACGGGGACGCGGTGCCGGGAGCGTGTCTGCGGCCGGCGCCACCGGCTCCGGCGGAGGCGATGTTTGCAGGGCAGGTGGGTCGGCGGGGGGCAGCGCGTCTGGCGACAGCACGATCTGGGCGCTGGCCGATCCCACGCCGAGGCAGAGCGCAGCGGCGGCGGCCACCACCCTCATGCAGCCGCCTCGGCAATACGGGAGAGCAGCCGGTTGGCCTCTTCGACCGCGATGCCGGGACCGCGCGGGTCCTCGAATACGGCGCGGCAGAGGGCGACGAACTCGATGCCCTCGCGTGCCGCCGTCTCGACCGAAGCAAGGGTCCGGCCGCCCATGACGATGGCCGGGATGACGAACAGCTCCGACCACCAGCTTGCGAGGTCGAGGGCCTTGGCGAAGACATCGTCACCGGTGTCGCCGTCGAGGCGCCCGAAAAAGAGGTAGTCGGGATCGGCCTCACCGGCGGCCATCGCCTCGTGACGCGAGCGGACATTGCCGGCGCCGACGATCAGCTTCCGGCGCTGGGAACCGATCGCGGTAATGTCGGCAACGCCGGTATCGATATGAACGCCGTCGGCATGGGTGCGGCCGGCGATGCGGGTGTCGTTGCGGACGATCGCCGCAACGCCGCGCGCCTGCGCCCGAGGCACCAGCGCCGCCGCGAGACGCTGGAGGCTCTCACCTTCGCCGTCGATGATCAGCGACGCGACATCGCCGCCAGCCAGCGCGTCGTCGACACGCGGCGCGAGCAGGTCAGGGTCGATATCGCGCGGCGTCACCAGACACAGGCGGCAGCGCCGCGCATCCGCTTCGGGCATAACTCACCCGCGGGCGACCCTTTGCGCTCGCCCGCGGCCTCACACGCTGGAATCGCCGACGGACATCCGCCGGCCGTTCCCACCAGCCGACGGCCAATATAGAACGAAATCGGGCATTTGCGGGACGCTACGCCGCCTTTTTCTCGAGCTCGGCCTTCCACTCGCCGGTCGCTGCGAGGCTGTTCATGCGAGCGCGATGGTCGAAGGCGCGCTGGGCCGCTGCGACGTTCTCGGCCTTGCCGGCCCAGGCCTCGAGTGCCGCCGCCTGGAGGGCGCGGCCATAGGAGAAGGTCACCGGCCAGGGCAGTCCGCCGATCTGATTGATCAGGCTGAGATGCTCGGTCGCCGCCGCGTCGCTCTGACCGCCGGAGAGGAAGGCGATGCCGGCGACCGCGGCCGGGACGCATTGCTTGAGGACGCGGGCGGTCTTTTCGGCGACTTCGGCGGGCGAGGCCTGCTTCGGGCTCTTCTTGCCGGGCACGACCATGTTCGGCTTCAGCACCATGCCCTCAAGCGCGACATGGGCGACGAACAGCTCCTGAAAGACGGTCTTGAGGATCCACTCGGTCGCACCGAAACAGACGTCGATGTCGTGGGCGGCGATGGGACCGTCCATCAGCACCTCGGGCTCGACGATCGGAACGATGCCGGCCTCCTGGCAGAGCGCGGCATAGCGGGCGAGCGCCTGGGCGTTGGCGTTGATGCAGTTCCAGGTCGGCATGGTCGGGCCGACATCGATGACCGCCCGCCACTTCGCGAAGCGCGCGCCGAGGTCGTAGTACGCCTTCAGCCGCTCGCGGAGCCCGTCGAGGCCCTCGGTCACCTTTTCACCCGGCGACAGTGCGAGATCCTTGGCGCCGCTGTCGACCTTGATGCCGGGTACCGCACCCGCGGCCTTGATCAGGTCGACCAGGGATGTGCCGTCCTTGGCCTTCTGGCGGATGGTTTCGTCGTAGAGGATGACGCCGGAGACAGCGGTCTTCATGGCGCCGGCGCGAAACAGCATCTCGCGATAGTCGCGGCGGGATTCCTCGGTCGAGACGATGCCGATGCCGTCGAAGCGCTTGGTGATGGTGCCGCTGCTCTCGTCGGCGGCAAGGATGCCCTTGCCTTTGGCGACCATCTGCTGGGCAATATCCTCGAGTCTCTCGGCCATCGGTTTCTCCCCGCGGGTTTGGTGTTGCGCGTGCGCTCGGCGGTTCTATAGCGCCCGTTGCGGACCATTTCCATGCCCGGCGCGGTTGGGTCAGTGGCTGGACGCTCAGATCGTGCCGTCGGGGACAGTGGCGAGATGGCGCGCGATGCAGTCCGATTCGACCTCGGTGAAGCGCCGGTTGTCGTCCTCGCTGAGGCCGCCGCGCCAGTAATCGAGCAGGAAGCCGTCGTCCTGGCCGAGCTCCTGCGCGACGCAGACCGCGAATGCAGCGCAGGGCTCGGCAGCGTAGCCCGCCATCGCGCAGCGCGTCTCGGAAAGGGCCACGAACTGGCGCATCAGGGCGTTGTGGCTCGGCCCGACCAGCGGCGCTATCCAGCCAACCAGCGGAAACAGGATCACCTGGTGCAGCAGATAGATGATGAGGCTCCAGCGACCGAGCGCCATCAGAGCCTTCCATGGCCAGCCGGTCGGTTGCCAACGCCACAGGCCAAGGCCGGGATTGGCCACAAGCAGCTTGCCGGCAGCGACACCGAGCAGGGCCACGCCGAACCACGGGAAGACCGGCACGAAGTCGTAGCTGACCGGCGGGTCGGGCGAGAGACCGAGCCAGTAGAAGGGCCAGCCGTCGAACACGGGGCTGGTCAGAAAGTGCGCACCGGCAAGGAAGAAGACAGCGGCGATCAGGGCGAGCCAAGCCGGCGCCCAGAGGAACGGCAGGGCGAGGACGCTCGCCACAAGGATGAGGTGAAGGATGCCGAAGAAGACGAAGCCTTCGGCGCCAAAGGCGTAGTAGGTGAAGCCGGTGACGAGCAGTGCGGCCGCGAGGAGGATGGCGAGGCGACGGAGATAGGGCCGCGGATGGAAGCCGGTCCGGGCCGCCATCACCAGGTTAACGCCGACGAGGAAGACAAATGCCCCGGCGATTCCCCTGGCGAACAGGCGCCAGCCGAGGTCGCTGCCGACATCGGCGGCGATGAGCTGCCGATAACTGAGGTCCCAGGAGAAGTGGTATGCGACCATCGCGATGATGGCGATGCCCTTGGCGATGTCGATGGCAGCGAGCCTCGGCCGGTGTCCGGCGCCATCGGTGGTCTTGGTCTGGGGTCCAGTCATGGCGGCAAGGGCGGTTCCGGCGTCTGTCGGCCTCGGCTGGCATCTTGTCGCGCCAGCGTGGCGATACGCAACCGCGAACAGGACCGTGGACATCCTGCCGGAAGGCCTGTAAGGCCAAGGCGACAACAGGACCGGGGGCCGCGTGCAGTGCGAAAATCGCGCTGGCCACCAGTCCGCCTGGAAACAGCCTGCCTCAACGGTTTCTCATCGGCGGCGGGCCCGATTGGTATTTTGGCCGCCGACGAAGCCTTTCCACTTGGATTCGCCGGGGTTGGGCGTTAGATGGCCTGATCAGCAGAGGGATCGCCAGACTCACATGTCCTCGACATTCGACGTGGTTGCGAAGGTCATATCCGATACCAGCGAGATTCCGCTCGAGCAGATCACGCCGGAATCGCACGCCATTGACGATCTCGGTATCGACAGCCTCGATTTCCTCGACATCGTCTTTGCCCTCGACAAGAAGTTCGGCATCAAGATCCCCCTCGAATCGTGGACGGAGGAGGTCAACGAAGGTCGGGCCAAGGTCGAGGACTACTTCGTTTTGAAAAACCTCTGCGCCCGCATCGACGAGCTGGTCGCGGCCAAGTCGTCGACCTGATCTGCCGCCATGCGCCTCGAATATTTCGACATTATCGACCGGGTCGAAGTCTTCGACGTGAAGAACGGCCGCGTCGAGACCAGCTCTACCATCCCCGAGCAGAGCACGGTGTTCGAGGGCCATTTCCCCGGCTACCCGGTCATGCCCGGCGTGCTGTTGCTGGAAATGATGAATCACACGTCCGGGTATCTGTTGCTTGGTCTCCACAACTTCTCGCGATTGCCGTTCTTCGCCGGCGCGAAGAAGGTGAAGATCCGACGCTTCGTCACGCCGGGCATGGTCATCCGGGCGACGTGCCAGCTGATCCACGAGGGGTCCGGGTTCTGCATCACCCAGAACGAGATCCGGGATCAAGATGGCGAGCCGGTCGCGGACGCCGAACTGACCATGATGGTGATGGACTTTCCGAGCCCGGAACTGCCGAAACTCGTCATGGAGCGGGCCAAGGCCCACGGCGTGGCTCTCGGAATGACCGCCTGACAGGAGTCCTATGGCACGCGAGGTCTGGATAACCGGCATCGGCCTGACCTCGTCGCTCGGCGAGGGCACGGAGGCGCACTGGCAAGCCATTGCGGTCGCCGATCCGCCGCGCCCGAAGGTCGATGCGACGAGCTTCGCCCCCTACGCCATCCACCCGATGGTGCCGCTCGAGTTCGAGAAGCAGATTCCGAAGGGCGGCGACCGTCGCCAGATGGAGAACTGGCAGCGGGTCGGCACCTATACCGCCGGTCTCGCCCTCGACGATGCCGGCATCAGCGGCAATACCGAGATTCTCGCCAATACCAACATGGTCGTCGCGGCGGCCGGCGGCGAACGCGACCTGATGGTCGATCAGACCATTCTCGAAGGGGTCGGCTCGGCTCCACAGCCTGCGGAGTTCATCAACGAGCGGCTGTCCAACGACCTCCGCCCGACGCTCTTCCTTGCCCAGCTTCCGAACCTCGTCGCGGGCAACATCGCAATCGTCCACAAGGTCACCGGCTCGTCGCGCACGTTCATGGGCGAAGAACTTGCGAGCGTCAGCGCGGTGGAGATCGCCGCACGACGGATCGCGGCCGATCAGGGCGACGTCTTCCTCGTCGGCGGCGCGATTCTCGCCGAGCGCAAGGACGTGTTGCTCGTGCTCGCCGGCGCCGGCTGGGGTTGGCACGGCGACCCGGTCTCGGTGTGGGCGCGGCCCGAGAAGGGTGGCGGCGCGACGCTTGGGTCGGTCGGCGCATTCCTCGTTCTGGAGGCGCGGGAGCATGCCGAGAAGCGCGGCCGCACGCCCTATGCGCGCCTCGGCACGGTGCTGTCCGGCCGGAGCCGGCGCGAGCCCGGCCAGGCAGTCGCGGTCGCTACCGGACAATTCGAGACGCTTCGTCGGGAGGCCGGCGATCGCAGCCTCGGCGTCCTCAGCGGCGCCACCGGCATCCTCCAACCGACCCGCGAGGAGCGCGACTGGCTGGCGGGATTGAAGGCCGAAGGGGCGATCGATACGGTGCGGGCGATGCCCAACATGCTCGGCGCCTCGGTCGAGGCGAGTTTCCCCTCGATGGTTGCGCTCGCGGCCTTGTCGCTATCGAAGAAGGCGTTCTATCGGTCGATCGACGACACCGGGTTCGAGCCGTCGGCGACGACGGTGCCGGACGCGATCGCGGTCAACGTGTGGGGGTCCTGGCGGGGCGAAGGCATGGGTCTGGTTCTGCCCGCGTGAGCATGGCGGGCAAGGAGGGTACGATGGCTTCAAAGGTCAGGGATTCCCGCGGTCGCCCGGTCGTCGCGATCACCGGCATGGGCGTGGTCTCCTCGCTCGGGGTCGGCCTCGACGAGAACTGGTCGGCGCTGGTCGCCGGCCGGTCCGGCATCAAGCGGATCACCCGCTTCCCGACCGAGCACCTCCGCACCACCGTCGCCGGCACCATCGATTTCATCGAAGACGACAAGGGCGATCTCAAGCTCGCCATCGGCGAACTCGCCGCCGACGAGGCGGTTCGCATGGCCAGGATCGGCACGCCGGGCGATTTTCCCGGCCCGCTCTACACCGCGATCCCGCCGGTCGAGCTCGGCTGGGCGGCCCGTCGCCGGCTCTACGATGCCGGCGACCCCGGCATCAAGGACGCCTACGATCGCATGTGCGCGGTGGCCGAGGGGCTGAACGATCGCTCACAGTTCGAGCGGGTGATGTACGGCTACGTGTCCGAAAAGCTCGCGGATCGCTTCGGCACCAAGGGCTCGCCGATCTCGCTCACAACCGCCTGCGCCTCCGGCGCCACCGCGATTCAGCTCGGCATCGAGGCGATCCGGCGCGGCGAGGCGGCGGCGGCGCTCTGCGTCGGCACCGACTGCTCGGTCACGGCCGAGGAAGTCGTCCGCTTCTCGCTGCTCACCGCGCTGTCGACCGCGAACGCCGTGCCCGAGGAGGCGGCCAAGCCCTTCTCGAAAAACCGCGACGGTTTCGTCATTGCCGAAGGGGCGGCCGCGCTGGTGCTCGAAGACTACGACGCGGCGGTCGCCCGCGGCGCCGAGGTGCTTGCCGTCATTCGTGGCGCCGCCGACCAGAACGATGATTTCCACCGCACGCGCGCCAAGCCGGACGGCTCGGCGATGATCGACACCCTTCGCCAGACCTTCGACGACGCCGGCATGCACCCGGACGAGATCGAATACATCAACGCCCATGGCACCGGCACGCCCGAGAACGACAAGATGGAGTGCTTCTCGCTCGAGGCCGTGTTCGGCGAGCGGCTGCGCGGTGTCCCGATCAGCTCGAACAAGTCGATGATCGGCCACACCCTCACCTCGTCGGGGGCGCTCGAGGCGGTGTTTTCGGTGAAGACCATGCAGAGCGGCATCATCCCGCCGACGATCAACTACAAGGTTCCGGATCCGACCATCAACCTCGACGTCGTGCCCAACCAGGCACGCAAGCAGAAGGTCGCCACGGTGCTGTCCAATTCGTTCGGCTTCGGCGGGCAGAATGCCTGCCTGATCATCGCGGCCGAACCGGCCTGAGGCCGTCTGGCCCCGACCCGACAGGAAGAGACAGGTCCCTCATGCGTGCGCTCCAGCTTCTCGACAGCCGCAAGCTTGCGGTCGTCGACCTTCCCGATCCGCCCCCGCCGGGACCCGGCGAGGTGCAGGTCCGGATCGGAGCGGTCGCCCTCAACCACATCGACGTCTGGGGCTGGCGGGGCATGGCCTTCGCAAAGCGCAAGCTGCCGATCGTGGTCGGCGTCGAGGCGGCGGGCACGATCGCCGCGCTCGGCGACGGCGTGACCGACCGCAAGATGGGGGATCGGGTGGCGATCTTCGGCGCCGAGACCTGCGGAACCTGCGAAGCGTGCCGCGACGGCCGCGACAATCTCTGCGTCAACGTCCAGGGCATCCGGGGCTTCCATATCGACGGCCTCGCCCGCGACGCGATCAACCTCAAGGCGCGCTACGCGATCCCGGCGCCGGGCGTGTCGCTCGAGGCAGCGGCCTGTGCGCCCGTCACCTTCGGCACGCCGGAACACATGCTGTTCGACAATGCCCGGCTCAAGGCCGGCCAGACCATCCTCGTCCAGGCCGGCGGCAGCGGCATCGGCACGGCGGCGATCCAGCTCGCCAAGGCGGTCGGCGCGACCGTGATCACCACCGTCGGAAGCGACGACAAGATCGAGAAGGCCAGGGCGCTCGGCGCCGACCACGTCATCAATTACCGCGAGGAGCGGTTCGAGGGCGAGGTTCGCAAGATCACCAAGAAACAGGGGGTCGACGTCGTGTTCGAGCATGTCGGCCCGGACACCTTCGCCCAGAGCATGTTCTGCCTCAAGCGCGGTGGCACGCTGGTGACCTGCGGCTCGACCACCGGCATCAACTGCGAGATCAACCTCTTCCAGCTCTACCAGCAGCAACTCCGCCTGATCGGCAGCTTCGGCTGCTCGATGCGGAACCTTGCCGACGCGCTGCGCAAGATGGCCGACGGGACCGTGAAGCCGGTGATCGACTCGGTGATCGACCTCGATGGCATCGACGCCGCCCTTGCCCGGATGGAATCGCGGAACGTCTTCGGCAAGATCATCGTGACGTTGTGAGCGCGCTGGTGAAGGAGGAGGCGTCCCCGGCCGAAACGCCGCTGAAGCGCCGCCGTCGCAATCGCCGCAAGCTCTCCCAGGCCTCGATCGACCGGATGGACACCCAGCGCGCCACCAAGGCGCGCCGCGCGGCCAAGCGGAAGCGGCGCGAGTCGCTGGTGGGGCGCATTGGCCGATCCGAGTTCTTCGAGCGACGGGTGGCGGGCGGCATGCGCTTCGTTTTCGCCTGGTCGCGCGGCGTCGGGCGGGACCGCGCCTCGCGCGTGGCGGGCCGGGTGGCGCGGGGCTTCGCCGGCTGGTCGCGCGAGAACGAGCTTGCGGCCGAGAACCTTGCCGCCGCCTTTCCCGAGAAGAGCGATACGGAGCGCGCGAAGATCCTTGCCGGCGTCTGGGACAATCTGGGCCGGCAGGCGGTGGAGTACGCCTTCCTCCAGGATCTGGTCGAGAGCTTCGACCCCGAGCGGCCAACCGGCGGGCCGATCGAGGCGGTTGGGCTGGAGCACGTGATCGCACTCCGCGACAGCGGCAAGCCGGCAATCCTCTTCGGCGCCCATCTCGGCAATTTCGAGCTGACCCCGGCGCTCGGCGCCAAGATGGGGCTGCCGGTGACCGGCCTGTTTCGGCCGCCGGCCAACCCCCACATCGCCGCCGAGATCGAGGCGCGGCGGAGCCGCTATCTCGGGCGGATGGTGGTGTCGGGTCCCGGCGCCGCGCTCGAGGTGGCGGACGCCCTAAAGAAGGGCCGGCACATCGGCGTCCTGATCGACCAGCGCATCACCGAGGGCCAGGTGATCCCGTTCTTCGGGCGGCCGTCGCTGTCCAATCCGCTGGTCGGGGTGATGGCACGGATCTTCAACTGCCCGGTCCATGGCGGCTATGCCGTACGTCTTCCGGACGGGCGCTTCCGGGTGGTGATGACGCCGCCGCTCGACCTGCCGCGCGATGCGCGCGGCAAGGTCGACGTGGAAGGGGCCAACATCATGGTCCACGGCATGGTCGAGCAGTGGATCCGGCAATATCCCGAGCAGTGGCTGTGGCTGCACGACCGCTGGCGCTTCGGGCGGAAGGGCCAGGAGCGGGCGCGCGGCGGCGTCTGACCCAAAAGTCCGGCCCAGCCCTTCCCTCGGCCGGCGACTCATGCCACGTTCATGGGATGTTCACGGCCCTCGACACCATCGCCGCGCCCGTCGACGGGCGGCAGTCGGAACGCGCTGCCGCAATCCAGCGCGGCGTCGGACGGCTGCTGCGGGCGCAGGGCTTCGCCATCGTCTGCGAGCTGCCGCTGGCCACCGGACGGCGGGCCGACGTGGTCGGCCTCGGACCCGCGGGCGATGTCTGGATCGTCGAGATCAAGTCCTCGATCGAGGACTTCCGGGTCGACCACAAGTGGCCGGACTACCGGCTCTCGTGCGACCGGCTCTACTTCGCCACCCATGCCGGCGTGCCGCAGGAGATCTTCCCCGAGGCGTGCGGGCTGATCCTCGCCGACGCCTATGGCGCGGAACTGCTGCGCGAGGCGCCGGAGCACCGGCTGGCGGCGGCAACGCGAAAGGCGATGCTGGTCCGTTTCGCCCAGGCCGCCGCCCACCGGCTGCACGGCCTGGTCGACCCCGAGGCCGCCGGCCCCGGCTGGTAAGGCTCAGGCCTCGCCCGGCTGCGGCCCCTCGTAGCCCTCGACGATCAGCACATCGACATCGGCGGAGTCGCCCCGCTCGGCGATCGCATGCTGGTATTCGGGGGAGTGGAAGCAGGCGAGCGCCGTGGCGTAGTCGTCGAACACTGCGACTACGTTGCGCGGCCAAACCTCCCCCGCCATCGCCTCGTACGTGCCGTTCCGGACCAGGAAGCGGCCGCCATACTTCCTGAAGGCCGCGCCGTTGGCCGCAAGGTACTTCTTGTAGCGCTCGGGGTCGTGAATCCGGGCGCGGGCGATCCAGTAGCCTGGGGCCATGCGGCGTCTCAGCTGTCGGCGGGCTGCGGCCCGTCATAGCCCTCGATGACCACGACATCGACCTCGGCGGACTGGGCGCGCTCGGAGAGGGCAAACTGGTATTCAGGCGAGCGGTAGCAGGCGAGGGCGGTCTCGAAGTCCTTGAACTCGATGACCACGTTGCGGTCCCGGGCGGCGCCGGACAGGACCTCATACTTGCCGCCGCGGACGAGGAAGCGCCCGCCATATTTCTTGAAGGCCGCGCCGTTGGCGGCGAGGTACTTCTTGTAGGTCTCCGGGTCGGAGATATCGACGCGGACGATCCAGTAGCCTTTGCTCATGCGAGGGTCCTTGCTTCCAATGCGGCTTCGATTTCGGCGACGATGGCGTCGGCCGCAGTGCGCGGGTCCGGCGCGGTGGTGACGGGGCGGCCGACGACGAGATAATCGGCGCCGGCGCGGATGGCGCTCTCCGGCGTCGCGACCCGCTTCTGGTCGCCGCTCGCCGTCCCGCCCGGCCGGATGCCGGGGGTGACGATGGCAATGTCGGGGCCGACGATGGCGCGCACCGCGGCGGCCTCGGCGGGCGACGCGACGATGCCGTCCATGCCGGCGGCTCTGGCATCGGCGGCGCGGGCGGCCACCAGCTCTGCGGCCGTGCCGGCGAAGCCGGCGTCGCGAAGGTCGGCGTCGTCCATCGAGGTCAGCACGGTGACGCCGAGGAGGCGGAGCGGCGCCCCGCCGCGCGCGGCGACCGCGGCGCGCATCACCTTCGGATAGGCGTGGATGGTGAGGAAGGTGACTCCGAGCGGAACGATGCTTCGCACCGCGCCGGCGACGGTGTTGTCGATGTCGTGCAGCTTGCCGTCGAGAAAGACCTGCCTGCCCTCGCCGGCGAGGCGGCGGGCGAAGTCGACGCCGCCGGCATAGATCAGCTCGAGCCCGACCTTGTAGAAACGGACGCTGTCGCCGAGCCGCGTCACCATCGCCTCGGCGTCGGGGACCGAGGGCAGGTCGAGGGCAACGATCAGGCGGTCGCGGGCGGGAATCGGCAGCATGGCGCGCACTGTCGTCATCGCAGCGGGGAGGGTCAAGCGCGAAGGGCGGGACGGCGCCAGCTCTCCCCTTGTGGGAGCCAAAATCGCGGCCCGCGATTTGGGGAGGGGTCGAGATCATGATNNACCCCTCCCCGAAACGCCTCCGGCGTTTCGACCCTCCCACAAGGGGAGGGTTGAGCGGGACATCCGCAAGGCGTGGGTCCTGTCGATTTGCGGGCATGGGCTCTCCCTGCCGCGCCGCCATGGCAGCCGGGGTGTGGGTCAGTCCGGGTCCCTCGGGTCGTGCCCAAGGGGGTGGCGGGCGCCGGGACGGCACCGCTCGTTTGCATTTTTTCAAGGCACCGTTTCCGGCGCCCGCCGCAGCGACTTTCGGCACCCGACATCCGCGCTCCGGGCGGGGACGGCGTACCTCTCTGGCGGTCTTTCACGCCGGCACGCCTCGCCCTTAAGGCCATCCCGTGGCAACCGCCCCGAGCGAAAGCGATTTGCTTTCGCTCAGATTCATTAGTGCCGCGTGCTCTTGTCTGAAAACCGCTGCACACTTTTCAGGAGCACGCGGTGTGGCCGTGGGCGGATCGTCGGGGCCTCCCGGGACGTTCGGACCGTCGTCCTCTCCGGTTCGATGCGGCCAAGGGCACACGCATCGCCGGTGCCACACCGTGGCACGTCGCAGGCGCCGCACCCTGCCCCGTCAGCTGGCCGTCACCGGTCGACGCCCCTTCATGGGCAGGAATGCGGCATCATACGACCGGCAGGCGAGAGGGGGATAAAGTGGCCTGGATCGACCGCAGCGGGTGCTTCGAGGCTCCCCCGGCTCAGGGCCGGGGTCGCACCTCAGCATGGCGATGCTTTTTTGGTCATCGAAATAAAGACGTAAGCCAATCCTGAGGTGCCCGGGCGGAGCCCGAGCCTCGAAAGACGCGCTTGACGCTCCTCCAGATGACCCGGACCACCGGCACTGGGCCGGAGGCCGGCGTCTCGCCCGGACGGTGGGGGGCGACTTCGGCAACCGCAGGGATGAATTCCGGCTTTCGCCGGAATGACGGCGGTGGGGTGGATGGGGCGGTGGGACAGCGGTGAGCAAGCGCTCCCGTTCGCCCGACGCTTGCTACGTCGCTTCCGCAAGAAAATCCGCGATGTTGCGCGCAACCGCGTCGCGCTCGGTCGCGGCCAAACTCCCGATGACGCGGAGCACGCGGGCCGGCTCGATCGTCGCGATCTTGGAGGTGCGGATCATCGACGGGCCAGGAAGGCTCGCCGCCGCAAGATCGAGCACGGGGATGTCGCCTGCGCGCATGGGCTTCCCTGCCCCGGTGATCATCGCCACCCACAGAAATCCCTCTTCGGCGAGCGCGTGGCTGGAAACCACCAGCGCCGGGCGGCGCTTCTCGGCGAGTCGTTCAGTGTAGGGAAAGGGGACAACGATCACGTCCCAAGGCGAAGGGACATCAGAGGTCACGGTACAATTCGTCGTCCTCCGCCGAATTCCATTCGACGAACGTGGCGAACGGATCGTCCTCGGTCTCGCGGACTTTCTCGATGGTCACGCGATCACCCGACACGCGGAACCGCAGCATGTCACCCTGCTTCAGGCCGAGCCGCTGTCGCACCGTCTTGGGGATGACGACCTGGCTCTTCGCCGAGACCTTGCCGTAGTCGATCTGGTCCATCGCCTTCTCGTAGGAATTTCTTACTGTCCTACGATAGGACGTCCCGAGGTCTCATTCAAGGCGCGTGGCAACCGCGGGACCCTACACCCCCGCCGCGGCCCTGATCAGCGCCTTGGCGTCGTCGGAGTCCCATTCGGCGGGGCCTTCGAGGATGCCGATCTCGCACCCCTTGCCGTCGACGAGGAGGGTGGTGGGAAGGCCGAGGGCGAGGCCGGCGTTCTTGAGCGTCTGGAAGAACTTGCCCGACACCTCCGAGTAGAGCGGCAGGTCCTTGACGCCGATGTCGGCGAGGAAGGCCCTGGCGCGCTCGGTGTTGTCGATGTTGATCGGCACCACGGCGAAGCGCTCGCCGCCGAGCACGGCCTGGAGACGGTCGAGGGTCGGCATCTCCTCGCGGCAGGGGACGCACCAGGTCGCCCAGACATTGACCAGGGAGACCCGGTCGCCGAGGGAGGCGAGGGTGACGGGCGTCCCGTCGGGCGCGGTGAAGGCGAGGTCGGCGAGACTGCGCGGCTCGGTGGCGATGCGGAAGGCCGCGACCTGCCCCTTGGCGTGCGGGGCGGCGCGCTCGGCGGCGGCGAGCGCCCCGGCGCAATCGGCTTTTGCCGCCACGTTGCCGTTGCCATCGCCGGAGCCCATGACATATACCGCGACCGCACCGGCCACGAGGCCGGCGACGGCCGCACCGACGAAGATCGGGAGGAGGCGGCGCGGACGGGACGGTTCGGACATTTCTTTGATCAACTCTCCGGAGCAGGCATGACAAGCCGCATGTGGGGCGGGCGCTTCGCCGAAGGCCCCGACGCCATCATGGAAGAGATCAACGCCTCGATCGACTTCGATCGGAAGCTCTTCCGCCAGGACATCGCGGCTTCGAAGGCCCACGCCCGCATGCTCGCGGCGCAAGGCATCATTGCGGCCGACCTAGCCCAAAAGATCGACGGGGGTCTAGACACGATCCTGCGAGAGATCGAAGCAGGCGACTTCACGTTCACGCGCGCGCTCGAGGACATTCATACCCATGTCGAGGCGCGACTGACGCAGCTGATCGGCCCGGAGGCCGGGCGGCTGCATACGGCGCGGTCGCGGAACGACCAGGTCGCCACCGACTTCAGGCTGTTCGTGCGCGACGCGATCGACCAGATCGACGCGCTCCTCCGCGACCTGCAGCGGGCTCTGGCCGAGACCGCGCTCGAGCATGCCGGCACGGTGATGCCCGGCTTCACCCATCTCCAGACCGCCCAGCCGGTGACCTTCGGCCACCACCTGATGGCCTATGTCGAGATGGCGGGACGCGATCGCGGCCGCTTCGCCGACGCGCGCAGGCGACTCAACGAATCGCCGCTCGGCTCGGCGGCGCTGGCTGGCACGTCGTTCCCGATCGACCGGGCGATGACAGCGGCGGCGCTCGATTTCGACCGGCCGACGGCAAACTCGCTCGACGCGGTCTCGGACCGCGACTTCGTGATCGAGACGCTGGCGGCGGCGAGCCTTTGCGCCGTCCACCTCTCGCGCTTCGCCGAGGAGATTGTGATCTGGTCGTCGGCCGGCTTCGGCTTCATCCGGCTCTCGGACAAGTTCACCACCGGCTCCTCGATCATGCCGCAGAAGCGCAACCCCGACGCGGCCGAGCTGGTGCGGGCCAAGAGCGGCCGGATCATCGGCGCGCAGACCGCGCTGCTGATCGTGCTCAAGGGCCTGCCGCTCGCCTACCAGAAGGACATGCAGGAGGACAAGGAACAGGCCTTCGACGCGATCGAAGCGCTGGAGCTTGCGATCGCCGCCACCGCCGGCATGGTCCGCGACATGAGCGTCGACAAGGCGGCGATGCGGAAGGCGGCCGGCGCCGCGTTCTCGACCGCCACCGACCTCGCCGACTGGCTGGTGCAGGCGCTCGGCCTCACCTTCCGCCAGGCCCACGAAGTCACCGGCAGGATCGTGCGGCTGGCCGAGGCGCGGAAGCTGCCGCTCCACCGCCTCAGCCTCGCCGAGATGCAGGAAGTCGAGCCGCGTATCACCGAGGCGGTCTATGGCCGGCTCGGCGTCGGGCCGTCGGTGGCGAGCCGGGTCAGTTATGGCGGCACCGCGCCGGGTAACGTCCGTCGCGAGGCGCGGCGCTGGCTGCGGCGGCTCGACAAGGAAGCCGCCGCCGCAGGGTGAGGCCGGCTCAGAGCGGGGCGATGTACTTGCCGTAGACCCAGGCGGTGCGGAACTGGCCGTTGCCGGCAGGATCGACCCACACCTCGCACCACCTGGTCCGGACCATCTCGCGCTGCTTCCACTTCGGCCACCCGTTGATGGCGTCGAGGGCGACGCCGCCGGTGCACTTGCCGGTCATCGACAGCACTGTGCCGTTGGGATAGGCGACGAGGATCTTCGAGCCGCTGCTCGGCCAGGCGCGGAGGTTGAGGGTATCCCACGCCGGCACGTCGGCGACCCGCCAGGCGAAGAACGCCGAGGCGTCGCCCGGCAGCGCCGAGGCGGCAAGGCCGGCGACGACGACGAGCGCGGCGGCGAAGCTTCTGACGATCCGGTTCAGCATCTCACATCTCCGTTATCCACGGTGCGGCCTCCCCCGAGGCCGTCACGACATGAGCCAACCCTTGCCCGCGAGGATGCGTCGCCGCGGCTGAATGCGGAATGAACGCGCCGGCCCGCCATGTGGCGCGGGTCACAGGCGGCGCGCCGTCCATACGGCCAGGCCGTGACGTTGCCGGACGCGGCGGCGCCCGCTACTGTCGGCATCAACCCCCGGACGTGCTGCCCCGGCACCGCGGCGATGGCGGTGCCTTCCGAGAGGACCGGCGCGGAAGCCGCTGCCGCCGGACCGTTCGGCCGGAGCCATGCGGCCCGGGCCGGGACCGCCGTCGGATCCCGACGACGCTTTCCGCGCTGCACCGGCGTTGTCGCCGCGGCGCCCCGAACCGAAGGAGACAAGGACGATGGCAACCATCCTCATCACCGGCGCCAATCGCGGCATCGGGCTCGCGCTCGCCCGCGCCTATGTGGCCCGCGGCGATGACGTCATCGCCGCCGTCCGGGTGAGCTCCGACGCTCTCGACGGGCTGGGGGTGAGGGTGATCGAAGGGGTCGAGGTTGGCGACGACGCGGCGGTCGACCGGCTGGCGACCGCACTCGGCGACACCAGGATCGACGTGGTGATCAACAACGCCGCCATCCACTCCAACGAGACGCTGGAGGACCTCAGCTTCGACCGCATCCGCAAACAGTTCGAGGTCAATGCGCTTGGCCCGCTGCGGGTGACGCGGGCGGTGCTGCCCAACCTCCGCGACGGCAGCAAGGTGGTGATCGTCACCAGCCGCTCGGGCTCGATCGGCGACAACGGCTCGGGCCGGACCTACGGCTACCGGATGTCGAAGGCGGCGGTGAACATGGCAGGCGTCAACCTCGCCCTCGATCTCAAGCCGCGCAGTATTCCGGTGCTGCTCCTCCACCCCGGCATGGTGAAGACCGACATGGGAGGAGGCCAAGCGGCGGTCGAACCCCAGGACGCGGCGGCGCGGATGATGGCGCGGATCGACGAGCTCGACATGGCCGGCACCGGAAAGTTCCTGCATTGCGAGGGCTACGAGCTGCCCTGGTAGGCCCGGCGCGTCGGCGCCGGAAGCCGTCACTTCATGACGGTGAAGGCCTGGGTGACAAGCGTCTTGCCGTCGTGGGCGATCTCGAAGGTCCAGGTGCCGGGGACGATCTCCCAGTCGTTCTCGAAGCCGTAGCCGAGATAGAGCGTCTCGCCGATGGCCTTGTCGCGGCTGAAGCGGGTCTCGAGGATCGGCTCGGCCTCGGCCGGGTCCTTGAGGCCGTCGGTCGGGTAGCGGATGACGAAGTCGAGGGGCACATCGCTGCCCTCCGGCGTGCCGACGATGACGTAGCGAAGGCCGAACTCGAGGCCGAGCTTGCCCGTGATCTCGGTGGTCGCCTCGACATTGGTGGCCACCGGCACCGCCGTGATTTCCCCGCCCGGCGCATCCGGATCCGCGGTCACCGCCCCGGCCTCGACCGTATAGACCCCGGTGTCGAGGACATCGATGCGCTCGACGGTCGCCCCGTCCGCGGCATGGGCGGCGAAGGGGACGAAGGCGAAGAGTGCGAGGCCGGCCAACCAGTGCATTGCGATCCTCCCGGGTTCGGCGGCCGGCGTCACGGCTTCACCGCCGTCATCATGTAGTTGACGTCGGTATCGCTGCTGAGCCGCCAGCGGTCGGCGAGCGGCACATACATGACGCCGGTCTCGTCGCCGGCAAACAGACCCGCGGCGCGAAAGGCCTCGGAGAGCTCGTCGGGCGTCACCAGCTTGTCGTAGCTGTGGGTGCCCGCAGGCAGCCAGCGCAGCAGGTACTCGGCGCCGACGATCGCCAGGGCAAAGGCCTTGAGGGTCCGGTTGATGGTCGAGGCGACCACCATGCCCCCCGGCCTGACCAGCGACGCCACGGTGGCGACAAAGGCCGGGACGTCGGCAACGTGCTCGACCACCTCGAGGATGAGCACGGCGTCGAACCTCTCGCCTTGTTCGGCCAGCGCTTCGGCGGTGGTGGCGCGGTAGTCGATGGCAAGGCCGCCCGCCTCGGCATGAAGCTTCGCTGCAGCGATCACTTCCGCCGCCGGGTCGATGCCGGTGACCGACGCGCCCATCCGGCAGAGCGGCTCCGACACCAGTCCGGCGCCGCAGCCGATGTCGAGGAGGCGAAGGCCCTCGAGTGCGCGGGACGAGCGGGCATCGCGGCCGAAGTGGCCGGCGAGCCGCTCCTTGACGTAGCCGAGGCGGACCGGATTGAGGCGATGGAGCGGCCGCATCGGCCCATCGGCGTCCCACCACTCCGCCGCAAGGGCGGAGAAGCGGGCGACTTCATCGGGGTCGATGCTGGTCCGAGCGGCGGCGGCGATCATCGGCGAACAGTAGCAGGTCCGCCAAAAGGGCGCACCGGTCGGATTGCCGCTCGCAACCGGCCGGCGACCGCTCCATATCTTCAAGGACAGTCCCCGGGGGCAGCGAGACCATGACTGACACCGAACCCAGACCGACCGCACTGATCACCGGCGGCAACCGCGGGCTCGGCCTCGAGACCGGCCGGCAGCTCGTCGCCAAGGGGTATCGTACGATCCTGACCGCCCGGAACGCCGCCGACGGCAAGGCGGCGGCGAAGACGATCGGCGCCGACTTCCGGCCGCTCGACGTGACCGACCCGGTGAGCATTGCGGCGCTTGCCGACAGCCTTGCCGCCGACGGAGTGCGGCTGGACGTGCTGGTCAACAACGCCGCCGTCGCCCTCGATGGCTTCAACGCCGACGTGGCGCGGCGGACGATCGACGCCAATGTCTACGGGCCGCTCCGGGTCACCGACGCGCTCCTCCCGCTCGTCGCCGACGGCGGGACGGTGGTGATGGTGTCGAGCGGCGTCGGCGAGCTCTCCGGCATGCCGGCACCGCTCCGCCAGCGGTTCGCCGCGGCGGGGATAGGGCGCGACGACGTGCTCGGCCTCGTCGAGGACTTCGTCGAAGCCGTTGCGCAAGGCCGCTACCGCGAGGCCGGCTGGCCAGGTTCGGCCTATCGGGTGTCGAAGGTTGCCCTCAATGCGTTGACCCGCATCCTTGCCGCCGAGCTGGCGCCGCGGCGGATCAAGGTCAACGCCGTCTGCCCCGGCTGGGTGAGAACGCGGATGGGCGGCCGGTCCGCATCGCGCGAGGTCGACGAGGGGGCGCGCTCGATCGTCTGGGCGGCGACGCTTGGCCCCGACGGCCCGACCGGCGGATTCTTTCGCGATGGCCGGAGAATCGCGTGGTGACGGGAGACGGAGGGGTCGCGGCCTATGTGATCAAGGTCGGGATTCCCGAAACGACCGGCGACCGCTTCGCCTTTCCGAGCCAGAAGACCATGTATGGCGGCAAGCGGATCGCGGCCGGCGACACGATCTTCCTGTTCGCCAGCGAGAACGAAGGCGGCGCGGGACTGGTCGCTCGCGGCGTGGTGACGGCTGCCGAATCCGTGCCGCGCAGACCCGGCATCGAGCGACAGACGCCGCGCGTCAGCCTCTCTGTGCGACGGACGACGTCGGCGACTCGCCCGCTCGGGCGGCGGGAACTCAGGCCGTTCGACGCCTGGGACGACGGCCGGCCCGAGACCGAGCTGAATTTCAAGCTCTACCGACAGGCGACCAACAAGATCATCTGCATCTCTGCGACGACCGCAGCGTTTCTCGCGGGATGCTGCGAAGACGGGTAACGCCGGCCGAATCCTGGTCGCCTCGCCGACGCCCCTGTCTCAGAGAAGCCCGTTCTCCAGCGCGTAGATGGCCGCGCCCGCGCGCGTGGTGACGCCGAGCTTGTCGTAGATGTGGGTCACATGCCGCTCCACGGTCTTCGGGGAGAGCCCCAGTTCGTCGGCGATGGCGGCGTTGGTTCCACCCCGGGAAAGGAGCCGCAGAACCTCGATCTCGCGTTCGGACAGCGTGACCGACGCGGCGCGGCGGGCGCGCGCGCCTTTCTGGCCGGCGGCGGTGAGCACCGCGTCCACGGCCTTGCGGTCGAACAATCCGGCCTTGGCCTGGGTCGTCAGCTCCGCCGCCGCCTCGGCCTCGGTCATCTGCGGCCGGTGCGGGCGGGCTTCGGTCAGCGCACACCAGGCATTGGCGGCGGCCAGCAGCCGCGCCGTTCCCGACAGCGAGGAGCCGGCGAGCCCGCGGTGATAGCCGGACCCGTCGAGCCTCTCGTGGTGCGCCGAGCCCAGGGCGCCGAGAGGGGCGAGCACCGGGCTGTCGGCGAAGATGCGGCCGGTCAGGTAGCTGTGCAGCCGGATGCGCTCGTGCTCGGCCCGCGTCAGGTCGCCGGACTTGCTGAGGAGCTGGGCCTGCACGCCGACCCGCCCGATGTCGTGGATCAGCGCCGCATGGCCGACCTGCGCGATGTCGGAGGCGGGCAGGCTCGCAGCGCTCGCTGCTGCGCGGGCAATGGCCGAGACGCGGCGCGAGTGTCCCAGCATGTGCGGGGACTTGAAGTCGCCGAAATCGGCAATTGCGCTGAGCGCCTGGTCGATCTGCGGGCCGGTGAGCCAGACCGGGCCACCTGGTTCCGCGTCGAGCAGCTTCTGGGTCAGCTCCGGACCGTCGAGGTCGGAAAGGAAGTGGTCGATGTCCTCGGCCAGAAGCGCGGCAAGGCCCGGATCGAGCTGATTGCCGGCCCGCGCCCGGGCACGGGCGGCGATCTCGGCGGCGCCGCGGCTCATGCTGTCCTGGCCGGCGAGGTAAGCGACCTGCACCACCCGCATCGGTAGACTGATCGCCTCGCCCTCGGCCAGGCGCTGGGTGCTCTGCCCGTCCCAGCGCTCATAGACGTGGGCCAGCCCATCCACCACCCGCGGGTCCATATCCAGCCGTCGGGCGAGCAGTTGCGCGGCCTCGCAATGCATGACGTGGTTCGACCTGAACAGACCCGTGGCCATGGCCGCAAAGGTCCGCTGGATGACGGCCTGGGCCTCCGCCTCGGACTTGCCGGCGCCGAGCGCACGCGAAAACGCCGGCACGAATTCCTCGTCGCTCACCACCAGGAGCTCGCCCAGCGCCAGCTCGTCGTCGAGGATGGACGACGTCTCGTGGGAGGTGGTGCTGCAGCCGACGAAGCGGAGGATCGCGAGGTTGTAGGCGGCCGCGACGTCGGCTTCGTGGAGGCCTGCCGCCCGGGCCAGCCGCACCGCAATCAGCGCAGACCGGTGAATGGTCTGCATCGGAATCCCGAGGCCGAGATCGATCGCCAGCGCAAGCGAGGTCAGGACGTCCGCCAGTCTCACCCGTGCCGTGTCCATCAGCGTCCCCATGCGATCCCAGCCGAGAAGACACGGCAGTTTTGCCAAGGTCAATGGCACCATGCACGAGATGCAGGATGCCGACCGCGAGACCCGGGCCGCGCGGTCGGCATCAGGGGCGTGAGACGCGCGCCGCCCGATCGGCGCGCGTTCGACCGTCAGGCCGCTGCGGGGAGGGCGCCGATCTGCGTCATCAGCCCCATCACGTCGAAATGGGCCCGGTGCTCCGCGATCCTTCCGTCGACGAACCGGTCATAGACGCCGCCATCGACCTGCACCGGGCGCTGGCTGGCGGGGATGCCGTTGAAGTCGCCGACGTGGACGGCGGTCCAGGTCAGGCGCGTCGCCACCCAGTCGCCTTCGGCGACCTGTCCATGGATGATGTGCCGGCCGCTGGCAAACGCCTCGGCGAACACCCGGACCATGCCCTCGAACTCGGCAGCGTTCATCGCCTGCTCGCTGCCGTTGATGTGGGCGACCATGCCGGGCGCCATCGCCCCCCGCCAGGCGTCGAAGTCGCCCTTGTCGAAGCTCTCCAGGAAGGCGCGGGCCATGCGCTTGTTGGTTTCGGTGCTCATTGCGGTTCTCCTCCGTTGCGAGACCCGCAGATGATGCGCACCGACGGACCCGGCCACATCCGGCAAACCCCCCACGAACCAGAATATGGCTGCCGGTACGTGCCACCCAGACCCGGCATCGAACGACAAACACCGCATGTCAACATCGCGGACCGGGGGACAGCGTCGGCGACGCGGCCGCTCGGGCGGCGGGAACTCAGGCCGTTCGGCGCCTGGATCAAAGGCCGGCCAGAGATTGAGCTGAACTTCAAGGTCGCCCGAATAACGGTCGTAGCGTGGATATGATGCAACCACCTTGCCGTCTTCTCAATTTTATGATGCATTACGATTTCGAATTCACTTTAATGGTGATCGTCAAGCCGGGCGATGTCTTCACTGGAAATTCTCCTTTCTTGCATTTGGACCATCCGGGGAGGGAACCATGTCAGTCGATCAATCGGGCGCGCTCGACCTAAATCAACCGAAATTCTTTAGTTTCGCGCGAGATCAAGCAACGCATACGCTTTCAATCCCCCCAATTATTCCGACTGGTTTCAGGGCATCTGCGGTTGCTGCAAAGCCGGCGGGCATAATATCTAAAACGCCTGCGGGTGAATCTCTAAATCTAGTCTGGTCGGATCGTGAACACTATCAAGTAATACAAGGAATTTCTCCTGGCCAAGTTATCGGTCAATTTAAAATTATTGTGATATATTCGCAGAAGATTACAATTGAGGTATCTTCGATTCTATTTTTGCGAAACGATGTAAACGTCGCGCAGCAGAGAAAAATTGAAGACGCTTTCCTCGAATACGACTACTCCGCGACACCTGATGTATTCCAATTCATTCAAGACAAACTAATCGGCGATTCAAGCATAAATCTTGGAATGTTTGCGACTAGATTATCGTATACGCTTATTAAGCAAGGTATAATTCTAGAAATGGACGAAGAGAAGCGTGCAATTCTAGCCATCTATTCGGGAAATGGAAATGGCTCCATAGTCCCAGGGCCAGGACAACATGAGGTGCCGATAGGTGGCGAAGATGGCGGCGGCTATTTTGGCCACGAACACATTCGAGCCGTTTTTCTGTTTGCTGAGTTTCTTGATGGCGTGGCAGACAAGCCTCGAGATCCTCTGCACGAGGTTGTTACAAATGACCCTCAGAAGGCCATTGAACAGGTATTAGAACGAGAAGGTATCGATTGCGAGGTCTATTTTAAGAAGCAAGTGTGGAAGATTATGAATCTGTTTCAGTATCCAGAATTTAGGACCGGCTGGCACAATGTAAGAATACGTTTAGGGTGTACCGATATCGTGCTAACTCTTCCAGTAACTCAAATGCGGATATCTGAAGTGAGCTTTTGGGCCTATGCAAGATACCCGGACGCGGTTGGTGCCTTGGTTGAGAGGATAATAACAGATTGCTTGTGGTTCGCTGCATTGTCGGCGACAGTAGTCGGCATCGTCGTTGGTGACTTTTCAGCTGCGCTCGCGGCCTTTAGGGCGCTGTTTACGGAATGTCTGAAGGACAAACTCGGACAAGTTGTAGACTGCATGACGCCTGGCATCATGCTTGTCACCGAGGTGATTGACGACTGGCATTGAACACCCTCCTGCAGCACAAAGGCTCGGCCAGAAGGGCTTGCTCGCGCGCCTTCGCTTGCCGGCGAGCCACGCAATCGAGTGAGCGGCGTGGGGTACGCAGACGGCTCACGAAAGGTTGTTCGTTGGAACTTCGACGGCTGGATTTGGTTGTCGAGGGTATCGCCTCCCTTGTCGCCGTCTCCCATCGCGACGAACCGAGACTGGAAACCCCTACACCGCCGGGAAGACGAAGTTGATGAAGGCCCGGGAATCGAACCGTGAATCGAGCATGCCGTAGGTCGTGCGCCACGGCTTGCTCATCCGCGTCTCGAAGAAGGCGTCGGCGATGACCGAGGGGAAGCGGCGGCGGAGCGCGGCGGCGGCGACGGTGAGGGCAAGCTGCTCGGTGAGGATGCGGGCCGACCCCTCGTCGGCGAGGGCGACGGCGGCGGCGGCGCGGATGATGTTGAGGGTCGACTTGGCGGCGCTGCCGAGCGAATCCTCGATGCTGGCGAGGACGCTCTCGAGCGGCTCGGACGAACGTCGAAGCACGCGCATGACGTCGAGCGCCATGATGTTGCCGGCGCCCTCCCAGATCGCGTTGACCGGCACCTCGCGATAGATCCGCGGCAGCCGGCTCTCCTCGACATAGCCGTTGCCGCCGAGGCATTCCATCGCCTCGGCCACCAGCGCCGGGGCGATCTTCGACACCCAGTACTTGACCGCCGGCGTCATCAGCCGGGCGAAGGCGGCCTCGGCCGGATCGTCGGCGGCGCGGTCGTAGGATTCGGCAAGGCGGAAGGTGAGGGCGGCCGCGGCCAGCGCGTCAAGCGCCATGTCGGCGAGCACCCGGGTCATCAGCGGTTGTTCGAACAGCGCCTCGCCGAACGCCTTGCGATGGCGGACGTGATGCACGGCCTCGGCCAGCGCCACCCGCATCAACCCGGCCGAGGCGATGGCGCAATCGAGCCGGGTGAGGGTGACCATGTCGAGGATCGCCGGGACGCCGCGGCCGATCTCGCCGACCAGAAAGCCGGTGGCGCGGTCGAACTCGGCCTCGGCGGTCGCGTTGGAGCGGTTGCCGAGCTTGTCCTTGAGCCGCATGTAGCGCACGCCGTTGCGCTTGCCATCGGGCAGGAAGCGCGGGACGAGGAAGCAGGTCAGCCCCTCCCGGGCCTGGGCGAGCACGAGGAAGGCGTCGCTCATCGGCGCCGACAGGAACCATTTGTGCCCGGTGATGCGGAAGGTGCCGTCGCGGGCGTCCTCGGCGCGGGTGATGTTGGCGGCGACGTCGCTGCCGCCCTGCTTCTCGGTCATGCCCATGCCGATGGTGACGCCCTTCTTCTCCGGGAAGCGGCGGTTGGAGGAATCGTAGTGGCGGGTGCGGATCTTGGGCAGCCAGACGCTGGCGAGGTCGGGCGCGTGGGCGAGCGCGGCCACCGAGGCGCTGGTCATGGTCATCGGGCAGATGTGGCCGCATTCGACCTGGGCGGTCATGTAGAGGCCGGCGGCCCGGGCGACGGTGCGCACGCTCGCCTCCGGCCCCGTCGCGTCCCAGACCGAGGCATGGAGGCCGGCGGCGACGCTCCGCCGCATCAGGGCATGGTAGGCGGGATTGAACTCGACGACATCGATGCGGACGCCGGTCGGGTCGTGGGTGCGCAGCACCGGCGGCGAGACGTTGGCGAGCCGGCCGAGCTCGAAGCTCTCGCGCGAGCCGACGGCCTCCCCCAGCCCCGCCAGCCGCTCGATCACCGCCCGCGGCAGCCCCTCGACCAGCGCGCCGAGGCCGGGATCGCTGTGGAACAGGTTGACCCCGGCAAACGGCGGCGACTGGTTGAAGACCTCGTGCGTGTCGTCGGCCGCGCTCACTCCGATTCTCCCGCCCCCCGGGGCCTGAGGCCACGAAAGCTGTTTCTAACTCACCCGCGGGCCGCCACCAAGCTTGCCCCGGCCTCCGACTCTGCTTATACGACCGGCTTTAATGAACGTTACCCCGCTCCCACTGCCGCTCGCCTACCCGCACCGGCACCTGTTGGGAATCGAGGGAATGACCACCGCGGAGGCGACCGGCCTCCTCGATCTCGCCGAACAGGCGATCGAAGTCAGCCGCCAGATCGAGAAGAAGAAGTCGGTTCTGCGCGGCCGGACCCAGATCAACCTCTTCTTCGAGGCCTCGACCCGAACCCAGTCCTCGTTCGAACTCGCCGGCAAGCGGCTCGGCGCCGACGTGATGAACATGGCGGTGGGGAACTCGTCGGTGAAGAAGGGCGAGACGGTCATCGACACGGCGATGACGCTCAACGCCATGCGTCCCGACATCCTGGTGGTACGCCATCACGCGGCAGGCGCGGTCGAGCTGCTCGCCCAGAAGGTCGGCTGCTCGGTGATCAACGCCGGCGATGGCCCGCACGAGCACCCCACCCAGGCGCTGCTCGACGCCCTCACCATCCGCCGCCACAAGGGCGGGATCGAAGGCCTCACGGTGGCGATCTGCGGCGACATCGCCCACAGCCGGGTGGCGCGCTCGAACATCCTCCTCCTCAACATCCTCGGCGCGCGCGTCCGCGTCGTCGGCCCCTCGACGCTGCTGCCGACCGGCATCGAGCGGATGGGGGTGGACGTCTTCACCGACATGCGCTCCGGCCTCGCCGACGCCGACATCGTCATGATGCTTCGCCTGCAGCGCGAGCGGATGGAGGGGAGCTACGTGCCCTCGGTCCGCGAGTACTTCCACTATTTCGGCCTCGACCGCGAGAAGCTCGGCTACGCCAGGCCCGACGCGCTGGTGATGCACCCCGGCCCGATGAACCGGGGCGTCGAGATCGATTCCTCCGTTGCCGACGGCCCCCAGAGCCTGATCGGCGAGCAGGTCGAGATGGGCGT
>JAGRKZ010000277.1 GCA_020442065.1 Bauldia sp. | reverse complement strand
ATGTCGGCATGAACATCGCCGACAAGGCCCGGCTCTTCGCCGAGGCGCGCCGCGTGCTCAAGCCGGGCGCCCGCTTCGGCCTCTACGAGGCGATGCGCGGCGGTGACGGCGACGTGGCCTATCCCCTCCCCTGGGCCGACGGCGACGCGACCAGCTTCGTCGAGACCCCCGACACCTATCGCCGGCTGCTCGCGGCGGCAGGCTTCACGGTCGAACACGAAGCCGACCGCAGCGCCCTCGTCTCCGAGATCGGCCGCAAGATGCGCGAGCATGTCGCTACCAGCGGCCCGCCCCCGGTCGGCCTGCAGATCCTGCTCGGGCCATCGATGTCGGCGCGCATCGCCAATGTGATGGCGGCCGTGGATGCCGGCGCCATCGTGCCGACGGAGATCATCGCCCGCGCCGTCTGAGGCCCGGCGCCGCTCTCCATCCGCAGCTGTCCGACGATAGCTGAACCCTAGCGACCCACCGTGACGGTGTCAAGGAAAAAATTCCTGTGCCGGGATCTTTCTTTTCTGCCGCGCCGAACCGTGCGGGCGGAAGGTGGTGCGTCTCAAACGTCAAGACCCTGGTCTCCCAGGACATCTTGGCCGCTCGCGGCGGGGTTGCTTGTCAACGTTCCGCCTTCGGCGTCAACTTGGTCCAAGAGCCGGTCATCCGGTGGATATCGCGTCAGTCCAACAGCCGCCCGCCGAAGTCGCGGAGCGAAGAGCGATGATCCGGCCGGGAGGAACTCACCATGGCCAGCATCTATGGGGATCGTAACAATAACAAGCTGATCGGAACCAACAGCCCCGACAAGATCGACGGCAAAGGTGGCAACGATCTTCTTGTCGGCAAAGGCGGTAGTGACCGGCTCCTTGGCAGTAAGGGCAATGACAAGCTTCTCTGCGGGGACGGCAACGATTTTGCGAATGGCGGAGGCGGGGATGACAGGATCAGAGGCGGAAACGGTATCGACGAGTTGATCGGCGCCGGTGGTGACGACAAACTTTTCGGAGGCAGCGAGGATGGCTTCCTCTATGGCGGAAAGGGCAACGACTCTATCTGGGGAGGCCCGGCCAAAGACCACCTTTATGGCGGTTCGGGGAAAGACTCTCTCGATGGCAAGGAAGGTGACGATGTTCTTTATGGCGGCAAGGGCAAAGACGTTCTGATCGGGAGTGACGATTTTGTCACCAGGGATTTTGGAAATGATGCTCTGTACGGAGGGGCTGGCTCCGATAGATTACGAGCAGGTCCCGGCGAAGATATACTATTCGGCGGAGGAGGCGCCGACAAGTTCTACTTCAATCCATTCGACAGCAGCGGCGGCTTTCACGCCACAATTTCCGATTTTGAGCCGATGTCCGACAAAATAGTCTATGTCGGCTCGAAATACGACGGCGTCGATCTCGAAGGGGTACTGGCGAAGGCTACCAGCGATGGAACCAACACCACGATCATTTTCCTCGAAGCGGGAAATCCCATTTACGGCGAAGCCGTAACCGTGACGCTCTTGGGAATCGATGACGTATCGAAAATCGCAGACGACTTCCTGTTCAAATAGCGGCATGGACTGACCCTCACCCAGCCTGCGGCCCTCAGCTCCTCCAGTGTCCTGGGCGGCTGGAGATAGGCGGTGATGTAGTGTCGGAAATCGAACAGCCACGACCCAACGCCCAGAACGGCGTCGACTGCCTTGAATGTCAGCGGGTCAGCGAGCCAGCGCTACCTGGTCGGCAGCCGACGAACGCCTCCAAGACGCTCGGCGAAAACTCGGGTCGTCGCCGAGCGGAGACCACTTTAGGTGGGCTTGAACACGCCGCGCGCTCGCGTGGGAATGCAGCGCTCTTTCAGGTCGGCTTGGAGGTTCCGTCATCGAGAAACGCCAGCGATGTCCCCGCCTCCAATGCCTGCGGCTGCCTCCCCGAGAGCGAAATCGCCTCAAGCACCAAGCGCGCCTTCTTGGGCTCCAGAGCCAATGTCGACAGCGCCGCCTTCATCATCACCTGAATGTTTCCGTGCCGCAGGAGAGGCACCAGGGCTCGCCTTTGATCGCCGGGACGCGCACGGAGCTCGTTCGCTACGGCGTCCATTTCCCAGTAGAGGGAACGCATCTTGACAAGATCGCCATATGGCTCGGCCTTCGCCTGATCGAACGCAATGTCGATAAACCGCTGCACGAGTTGGTCTACCGTCAGCCCCTCAAGCTTCCTGCCGGTCATGGCTTCAGTACCCCAACTTTGATCAATCCTATGTGATCGATCCTTTGCCGTTCACTCCGGTTCGCCACGGCATGGCAAGCGCATTGCCGTCTTTCTCCCGAGCGGTCGCCTACCTGGGTGCGTAGGTCCCGGCATCGAGCGCCTTCAAAGTCATCCCCGCCTCAGCGGCCTGGGGAAAATGTCGAGAATCCTCTATCCTGCGCAGTGCGACCCTCGCCTCAGTCGGGCAAACAGCCAATATCGCAAGGGCCGCATTGAGCCGGACTTGCATGTTCCGGTGGTCGAGAAGCAGCATTAACGCTCGCCGTTGATCCCCCGGTCGCGCGCGCAGTTCATCCTCGATTGCGACCATTTCCCTGAACTGGGACTTGAGCTGGCGGTACTCTCCCCTCAGCTCGGCGCTGTCCTGTGCTTCGCATAACGCCGCGAATTGATCCACGAGAACCGAGACCGGGAGCTTTTCGAGGTTGCTTGGGCTCATTTCTTCAACACTCCGAAGTACTTCAGCGCTTCCGTTCCAATTTCTTCCCGCTCCGCCCATGTCCGGCCGCGCAAATAGTCTCTCGGGGTTTGCCATCCCAAACGCCGATTGGGCGTCGCGAACCATCCGGTCACCTGCCAGTGCTTCAGCGTCGGAATGCCAAGGATGTTGTCATCGCCATCGATCCGGCTTTCCGGGAAATCGTCTTCGCGCGCCGAAGCTTTCTCGACAAGATGATGCCTATCATAACCAGGCTGCCGCTGCCGGCCCGCAGCCCTCAGCTCCTCCAGCGTTCTGGGCGGCTGGAGATAGGCGGTGATGTAGTGCCGGAAATCGAACAGCCATGCCCCGACACCGAGAACGACGTCGGCCGTCTCGATCGTCGCCGGGTCGGAGAGCCAACGCGCGAGGCTCTTGACGACGGCGTTCGCGTCCCTGGTCGTGGCGGGTCGATCGGGCGGAACAACGGGTTCGGGCGTTGGCGCGAGAGCCCGGCTGAGAAGATCGACGATCTCGGGATCAAAGCGCCACGACTGGATTTGCTCATACCGGGCGATCGCTTCGCGGGTGACGGCTCGTTGTAACGGGTCTGTCCGCCGATCGTGTCGGGCACGAAGGCGGGCGTGGGACGCCAGCCGGGTTCCAGATCCCGCACCCGCGCCTCCGCGAAATTGCGCTGAGCCACCGAGATCTCGTAGCGGAGTGCTTCGACCGGTGTCGGCTCGACGAGCCGGCTACCAAAGCGATAGATGCCTCCACCTCTCGACCCCCGCGACGGCCGGGCCTGCGCGTAGACAGCGCCCGGCTCCCAGTCGTTGTCCGGGTTCGCGTCGGAGACGACCCGCGCGTCAGTCAACCCGGCCGGCGCTTCCGATGATGGTCTGGCCGGCCCAGTTCTGCGCGCAGGCCGTTCACCGGCGTGCGGTGCAATGTCCGATGTCGCGTCCTCGCGACCGACTCTCCTCGGCCCGAGCGTCCACTGCCCGCCGTCGGGATGGCCACCCGGTACGCGAGGCTGTGATCGCCAGTCCGGGTTATACCGGCGCTCCAGGGTCTGCTCCCGGAACAGCCGTTGCAGCCGGTCCATCGCCGCCTTCAGGCCCATGTCGGTGGCCGCGCGGCGCACGACATCGGTCGCAGCAGCGATGCTGCGGAGAAGCCTCGCGTCTGTCATTCTCGCCTCTCGCTGAAGATGCGTGGGGGGACCAACCCGCAGCGTCATGGTCTGGCGTCACCCCTGCGACGCCTGCGCCGCTTGCGCCGGCCCGTGCCCGCCGTCATGGGTGGGCCGACGATTCCGGAGCGACCGCGATGCCCGTTTCCTGGTTCAACCGCCTGATGCTGGTCCTCGCCGGGCTGCTCGGCGCCGGCGGAGTCGCGGCCGCGGCGGGCTCGGCCCATGCCGGCGGCGCGCTGCTCCAGCCACTCGCCCTCGTCTCCCTCACCCAGGCCCCGGCGATGCTCGCCTTCGGCCTTGCCTCCGTCCCCGCCGCAGGCCTCCGGGTGGGGGCGAGCGTGATCGGCCTCGGCGCCCTCCTCTTCTGCGCCGACCTCGCCGTCCGCCACCTCTCCGGACCGTCGCTGTTCCCCTATGCCGCACCGGTCGGCGGCACGGCGATGATCGCCGGCTGGGCGCTCGTTGCGGTCGCCGGCCTCCTCCGCCGGCGCTAGATGCCGCCCTTGAAGACGCGCCCGCCCGCCGCTACGGGAGTGACGTCGACCGCGCGGCGGCCGAACCGCATGGAGCTCCGAGCCGAATGACCGCCGACGGCCTGTTCGCCATCACCGCGTATTTCAATCCGGTGGGGCGCGGGCGCCGGCTGGCCAACTACCGGGAGTTCCGCAAGCGCCTCACCGTCCCGCTGGTCGCGGTGGAGCTCGCCTTCGGCGACCGCTTCGAACTTACCCACGACGACGCCGACATCCTGATCCAGGTCCGCGACGGCGCCCTCCTGTGGCAGAAGGAGCGCCTGCTCGCGCTCGCGCTCGCGGCCCTGCCGTCGGCGGCGCGCACTATCGCCTGGCTCGATTCGGACATCGTCTTCACCCGGCCCGACTGGGCAGACGCGGCCGGCCGGCTGCTCGACGACGCGCCGATCATCCAGCTCTTCCGCCACGTCCACTACATGCCCGCCTCGCTTCCGGTCGCCGCGGCGGCGATCGGGGCGGCGGAGCTGCGACGCACCTCGCTTGCCGCCGCGGTCGGCGGCGGGGTCGATCCGATCGACTGCTTCGGCGCCGGCAACGAACACACCTGGGGCGAATACACCCCCGGCTTCGCCTGGGCGGCGCGCCGCGACGTCCTCGCGGCGCACGGCCTCTACGACGCCTGCATCATTGGCGGCGGCGGGCGCGCGATCGCGGCGGCCGCCTACGGCCACATCGACCACGTCGTCCGCTTCCAGCGCATGCACCCGGCGGAGGCGGCCCACTTCGCCGCCTGGGCCGAGCCGTTCAGCGCCGCGGTCGCGGGCCGGGTCGGCTTCCTCGACACCGACATCCTCCACCTCTGGCATGGCGACCTCGCCAGCCGCGCCTATTTCGAGCGCCATCGCGACTTCGCGCCCTTCGCCTTCGATCCCACCCGCGACATCGCGATCGGGGCGGACGGCGCCTGGGTCTGGAACTCCCACCGGCCGGCGCTGCACGACCATGTCCGGGGCTATTTCGAGTCCCGCGAGTTCGACTAGATCCCGCGCACCCGCGGCGCCCCGCCCGGGCCGAGCATCAGCGCGGTGATCGCCCAGACCAGCGCGTCGAGCCGGTCGGGCGAGCGGCCCGAGGAGAGGCCGTCGGGGCCGAAGTCGCACATCTCGTCCTCGAGCGCCTTGAACGTCCCGGCATGGCGCACCCGGCCCTGGGCGTAGAGCGCGGCGACCGGCTCGGCCCGCAGCCACTTGCCGCGCGTCGCCC
>JAGRKZ010000012.1 GCA_020442065.1 Bauldia sp. | reverse complement strand
CCGATCGGCTTCTCGATGATGACGCGGGTCTTGGGCGTCACCAGCAATTCCTCGCCGATCCGGGCCGAAATCCTGCCGAACAGGCTCGGGTCGACTGCGAGATAGAAGGCGCGCACGCGATCCCTGCCGTCGTCGAGGAGGGCGGCGAGGTCGGTCCAGCCCGATTCCGACAGCGCGTCGACCGAGACGAAATGGAGGCGGGCGAGAAAAGACTGGACGATCTCGGGCTCGAGGTTGGCCTCTGAGACGTGTTCCTGAAGCGCGGTCGCGGTGGCGGCGCGGTACTGGTCGTCGCTCATGCCCCGGCGGGAGACACCGATGATCCGCGCTTCCTTCGGAATCTGCTTGTCCCGATGGCGGTGATACATGGCGGGCAGCAGCTTGCGGTAAGCAAGGTCGCCGGTCCCGCCGAAGACGACGAGGTCGAACGGGTCAACGGCGATAATGCGGCTGGACATGACGTCGGCTCTCTCATCTCTTCCCGGTCACGGCGCCAGCGGTCTACACTGCCCGGCGCCGTTTGGGCAGAGGTTTTGTGCGCTGCACGAGAATTGGGCAAGAGGGGTCGATATGGGCGAACCGGAGTGTCTGGTACCGGCCGGAGACGGGACGGGCGAAGGCGCCGTGTGGCATGACGGCGAGCAGGCGCTCTACTGGGTCGACATCAACCGCTTCCTGATCCACCGCTACGATCCGGCGAGCCGGGCGACCTGGAGCTGGTTCTTCAACGAGCCGCCGACCACGCTGGCCCTGACCAACCGCGCCGACACCATCGCGGTGGCGCTCGGCGGCCGGATCGTCCTGTGGCAGCCGCGAACCGACAGCCGTGTCGACTTCGTCCTTGCCGAGGACAACTGGCCGGCCGCGCGTCTCAATGACGGCCGTGCCGATCCGGCCGGCAACCTCTGGGTCGGCTCGATGCAGAACAACGTGGCAGAGGACGGAAGCGGCACGCCGATCACCGACAGGGCCGCGGGCCGCCTGTTCCGGATCGGCGGCGATGGCGCGCTGACCATGGTCAAGGCCGGGATCGGCATCGCCAACACCTTCGGCTGGAGCCCGGACGCGACGCGGTTCTACTTCGCCGACACGCTGACCAACACCATCGACGTCTACGATTATGACGTTGGCGCCGGCGCCATCGCCAACCGCCGGCCATTCTTCGCCGGCTTCGGGCGCGGTTTGCCCGACGGCTCGGCGGTCGACAGCGAGGGCCACCTGTGGAACGCCCGCTATGGCGGTGGCTGCGTGGTCCGCGTTGCCCCGGACGGCACGGTCGCGGGCGTGATCGAGATGCCTTGCGAGAATATCACCACCTGCACCTTCGGTGGCCCGGACCTCAGGACCCTCTATGTGACCACGGCGGCCGGCGGCTCGGGAATCGGCGGGCGCCTTGCCGGCAGCCTCTACGCGGTGGCGATGGACGTGCCGGGACTGCCCGAGAACCGCTTCCGGATCGACGAGAAGGAGTAGCGGTTGGCCATGCACGGCGCCGCAATCCGGCCGATCTTTGCCGCCAGCATCGCCCGGTGCTGCAGCGGGGAGGGACGGGACGCCCCGGCCGCGGCGCCTGTGCAACCGGGCTTCGGCCCTCCGCGCGAAAGGCCCGCGGCGCCATGACCCGTCTCGACCGCCTCGGCCTTCTCGCCGCGTTCGCGATCCTCCTGATCGGCTCGGCGGCGATTGCGGCTCTCGTCCATCTCCGTGACCTCGAGGCGGCGCTGCCGGAGCCGCCGGCGCCGGCGGCGGTCGCCACCTCGACGGTGGTGCTCGATCGCGACGGCCGGCTGCTCCGCCCCTTCACCATCGCCGACGGCCGCTGGCGCCTGCCGGTGACCAAGGCGGACGTCGACCAGCGCTATCTCGATTTCCTCGTCGCCTACGAGGACCGCAACTTCGCGACCCACGGCGGCGTCGACTGGGGCGCCATGGTGCGGGCGGCGGGCCAGTTCGTCCTCGCCGGCGGGCATATCGTCTCCGGCGGCTCGACCCTCACCATGCAGGTCGCGCGCCTGCTTGAGGGCGAGCCGACCCGCGATCTCGATGCCAAGCTCAGCCAGATCCTGATGGCGCAGACGCTTGAGGCGCGGTTCGACAAGGACGAGATCCTGACCCTTTACCTCACGCTGGCGCCCTTCGGCGGCAACGTCGAGGGCGTGCGCGCCGCGAGCCTTGCCTATTTCGGCAAGGAACCGACCCGGCTGACCGTGGCCGAGGCGGCGCTTCTGGTCGCCCTGCCGCAGTCGCCGGAGGCGCGCCGGCCGGACCGCGATCCGACGGCGGCGCGGGCGGCCCGGGACCGTGTCATCGACCGCCTCGTCGCGGCCGGCGTGCTTGGTGCGGAGGCGGCGGCCGCGGCCAAGACCGAGCGGGTGCCGACCGCCCGCCGGGATTTCCCCATGCTCGCGGCGCACCTGACCGAGCGGGCAGTCACCGCCCGTCCCGACGAAAGCGCGATCCGCCTCACCCTTGACCGTGACCTGCAGGCCTCGCTCGAGGCGCTGGCGCACGATCGGGCCGCCGCGCTCGGAGCGAAGCTGTCGATGGCGATCGTCGTCGCCGATCACCTGAGCGGCGCGATCCTCGCCTCGGTCGGCTCGCCGGGCCTCCTCGAGGATCAGCGCGCCGGCCATGTCGACATGACGATGGGGGTGCGCTCTCCGGGTTCGACCCTGAAGCCGCTGATCTACGGGCTCGCCTTCGAGGAGGGCCTCGCCCATCCCTCAAGCCTGATCGAGGACCGGCCGACGGCGTTCGGCGCCTACGCGCCACAGAACTTCGACGGGCATTTCCGCGGCACGGTGACGATGCGGGAAGCGCTCGCCGAGTCGCTCAACATCCCGGCGATCGTCACGCTCGACGCGGTCGGGCCGGCGCAGCTCGTGGCGCGGATGAAACGCGCCGGCGTCCAGCCGACGCTGCCGGCGCTCTCCTCTCCCGGACTGGCCGTAGGGCTTGGCGGCGTCGGCATCACCCTTCGCGATCTCGTGCAACTCTATGCGGCCTTCGCCCGGGATGGCACGCCGGTAGCTTTGCGCGACGGTGTGACGCCGGTGACGGCGATCGGCAGCGGGCCGCCGGTCCTTGAAACCGCCGCGGCCTGGGAGGTAGCCGACATCCTTGCCGGTGTATTGCCGCCCGACAACGGCTCGCCCGGCCAGGTCGCCTTCAAGACTGGCACTTCGTATGGCTATCGCGACGCCTGGGCGGTGGGCTTCGACGGCCAGTACGTGGTCGGCGTCTGGATCGGCCGGCCGGATGGCACGCCGGTGCCGGGGTTGTCCGGCATCAACGGCGCAGCGCCGATCCTGTTCGAGGCCTTCGGCCGGATCGGGCCGCGGCGGGTGCCGCTGCCGGCGCCGCCGCCGGGTGTGCTGATCGCCACCACCTCCGAACTGCCGCCGCCGCTCCGCCGCTTCCGTCACCCCGACCAGGCGGTGGTGGCCCGCGACACCGGCCCGGAGATCGCCTTCCCGCTCGAGGGCGTGACCGTCGATCTCGGCATCAGGGCCGGCGATCCGTCACCGCTCGTCATCAAGGTGCGGAACGGCGCGCCACCGTTCACCTTCTTCGCCAACGGCGTGCCGGTCGGGCAGAGCCCGTTCGCCCGCGCCGAGACCTGGCAGCCGGACGGGGCGGGATTCGTGACGCTGTCGGTGGTCGATTCGAGCGGCCGCTCCGACCGCGTCACGGTGTTCGTGGAGTAGGGCCAAGAAATTCTGGGTCCCGATCTTGACGGGAAGCCGCAAGCTTCAGTCTCTTTCGGCACACAACGCGCGCGGTGCATACGGGAATGACGCTGAAACAAGTCTCCAATGGCCGATGGCTCAACCCGCCTGCCGACTTTCGACTGGACGAGCGACAGCTTTGGCTTCGGACCCGCGAGAAGACCGATTTCTGGCGCCACACCCACTACGGTTTCGTTCGCGACGACGGGCATTTCTGGGGCGTGCCGGCACCGCGCGCCTTCACTGCCATCGCCACGTTCGAGGGCCGTTACGAGACGTTGTATGATCAGGCCGGCATGATGCTACGGATCGATGAGAGCCGCTGGATCAAGCTCGGCATCGAGCACTCCGACGGCATGACCAACTTCAGCATCGTCGTCACCCGCGGCAACTCGGACTGGTCGGTGGTTGGCCAGCCGCTGATCTCAGGCCCGCAGTCGGTGCGGCTCACCCGGGCGGATGGCGCGATCATCGCCCATTTCCGCCGGCCGTCCGGCGGCTGGCAGCTCATGCGCGTTGCCGATTTTCCGGGCGACGCGGCGACCATCGGACCGATGGCCTGTTCGCCTGAGCGTGCCGGGTTCGAAGTCGTCTTCACCGGCTTCGAGATTACCGCCCCGATCGATCATCCCCTGCACGACCCGGCCTGACCAGAAGACCCATGGCCAACCTCGCTTTCCACCCCGTCGACGCAACCACGCTTCCCGCGTTCGAAGCCTTCTTCGACGCGGTCGGCGCGCCGAAATTCTGCTGGTGCATGGCCTTCCGCCGGACCCCGGACGAGGTGAAGGTCGCCAGCAGCGCCAACAGCCGCCGGCAGATGCTGGGCCGCATCCGCGACGGCGTGCCCGTGGGGCTGCTCGCGGTCGAGAACGGGGAGACGGTGGGGTGGGTCTCGGTCGCGCCGCGCGCCACCTTCCGGAACCTCAAGGGACCTCCCGAGACGGAGGGCGAGTCGGTCTGGTCGATCAGCTGCTTCTTCGTGCCGAGAAGCCGGCGGGGCGAGGGCCTGAGCCGAAAGCTCATCGCCGGCGCGGTGGCTCATGCCAGGGCCAACGGCGCGACGGTGGTCGAGGCTTACCCGGTCGCGCCGGACTCGCCGAGCTATCGCCACATGGGATTCGTGCCCGTGTTCGCCGCGGCCGGTTTCACCGATCTCGGCAAGGCCGGCAAGCGCCGCCACGTCATGCGGCTGGCGCTGCCGTCGGCCGACGGACCGGGGGCCGCGCGTAGGGCCCGCAGCAATCGACCAGCGTGACGAGATTGTCACCGAGCTGGTCGACGGCGAAGCCAAGCGAAAACAGGCGCTCGACGGTCTCGGTCGGCAGGTCTCGCATCAGGCCTTCGGCGCGAATTGCGTCGACCTCGGCCGCGTAGGCGGCGACCGCCGTCTGCACGTCGCTCGGCGGCGGCGGCGCGGCACGGGTGCCGAAGGCCCGCGCGAGGGATCGGAGGTGAGCCGAGGCCGCGGCGGCGACGGCCGTGATCCTGGGGCTGAGGCGCGCCTCGACCGGTTCGGGAAAGGGCGCCGAGGTGGCGCGGAAGACCATGATCGCATCGTTGCGGACCCGCACCACCGCCATGACGAGGGCGGCGGGATCGGGATCCTCGCTGAGCCGGATGCGCCGCTCGCGGCGGGATTCGGCGGCGGCCGCGTCGAGCGTGGACATCTTGGCGCGAAGCGCCGCGAACTCGTCGACGAGCGCCGCCTCGTTCGGTCGGGCGACGGCGGTATCCGCCGCCAGTCGCGGGATGAGGTCGGCAAGAGCCTCAAGGACGTTGGCGACCGCCTCGGCGATCAGGCTGTGGGCGCGGGACGGCAGAACCACGAGCGATACGCCGGCCGCGACGAGGGCGCCGATGCCGACCTCGGCCGTGCGTTCAAGGGTGAAGGCGATGGCGCCCACCTCGGGGCCGCGCGGCACGATGAGGGCGATCACCGCGGTCATCGGCGCGATGCGGTAGCGGCCATTGACGGCGGCGAGGAAGGCGAGCGGGGCCAGCGCGATGAACAGCGCGAGGATGACGAGATAGGGGTCGTCGTGCGGGACCAGCGCGGCGACGAGGCTGCCATAGACGGCCCCGCCGATCGTCCCGATCAGCCAGTCGAGCGAGGTCTGGAGCGAGGCGCCGACGGTCGCCTGAACGACGAGAAGCGACACGATCACCGACCAGTAGGGCTGGGGGAGCTGGGCGAGCGTGGCGACGGCATAGGCAAGGAGGGCCGCCACCACGGCGCGGGTGGCGGCGCGGACCTCGGCGCGGTGGGCGCCGAGCCAGCGGGCGCCCTTCGTTTGCGACTCTCTCAATGTCGGTACCTCAGGGCGGCTCGGATGTCCAAATAAGCCAGGAGGAGAAATATTTCAATCTATACTATGGGCAGCATTGTTAGTTGCACGACGGTTGTACTTCTTCTATATAATGGTGTATCTTAAATTCATCAAAGTACAGTGTGACTTCTCCCGGAACGTACTTTCTATATATTCCGGTCTTGAAATATATCAGCCAGGTGTCTGGTGGCTTCGAAAGCGTGGCTCCGATGTTTCCTCGGACCGAGACGACGGAATGCCCGTTCGCCCACACGTCGATTTGTCCCTCCTGACGTGGGCCGTAGACGTTGTCTGTACGCCCTGTTCGCACTCGATAGATCATGTCGACCCACGTGTCTCGTGGACTGGGCAGGGTAGGGCGTTCTCCAAGGGTGAGAGTGAGGCCACTCTCGGGAGGAACTGACGCTACACCGTCCGCCGAGGCTACCGTCCATTGATCCTTGTTGTTCTGCACGGTTATATGGAAGATGCCATCGTCAAAACGCTGGGCGAGGAAAGGACTGTCGTCAAACGGGGCCTTCCACTGTCCGATTACGAACCGGTGCGAACCCTCCGCCGAGATGTCGCCAGTGACTTTGAAGCTGAACCCGTACCACGCGACCTGGCCGTACGTCGCCCGGTGGGCCGGCTGGGTTCGAATCTCCGCACGCTGACACTTTGGCTCTTCGTCGGAGCAGTTCTCCTCGAACTCGTCGTCGTTGACTGTGATCGCCAACGCTTGAGTCCCGCATCGTGGGTCAGGGACTAAGTGATACAGTCCGCTCTTTATCTGCTTGGTGCTCCACACAGATTGATCGAGAGCGTCTGTCTCGAATCCGTCTTCAACGTGAAAATCTCCCCCCGCAGACGAGGCCTGTTCGCAACACGCGAAGGTCAGGAAGAGAGCAAAGCCGACGCAACTTGAAGGACGCATGGCGATCTCCCCTTCCCAGAGTCCCTGAACGGCTCAGCCCCACCGCAGCGTTCATTCGTCGAACAGGCTCCCTTGTCCGGCCGCTACCGTCTCGGTCTTGCGCTTGCGCTGGCGAACGGCCCCCGAGGTCGCGATCGCCGAGACGTGACCGTCGTGGAACTCGATGTCGAGCGGCGCTCCGGTCGTGACCTGGGCGCCATGGACTGGCCGGTCGCCGGAGCGGACCAGGGCGAAGCCGCGGGCGAGGACGTTGCGGTAGGAAAGGGTGCGGAGCAGCTGGTCGAGGCCGGAGAGCCGGGTTGCCCTGGCCGAGAGGCCGGCCCCGAACCCGCGCCAGGCGCCGCGGCCGAGTTCGTCGACGCGCCGCCGCTCGCGGATGATCTGCGCCTCGATCGGTTCGATCCGGAGCCGGCGCGCCCGGATCGAGAGATCGGCGCCGCGGCGTTCGAGGAGGACATCCGCGGATCGCGCCGTGCGCTCCGCGAGCGTCGCGAGGCGGAGGCGCTGCTGGCCGAAGAAACGGACGAGGCCATCCTTCGAGAGCCGCCCGGCGCAGCGCTCGAAAGCGACGCGATGGAGGCTCGCGTTGGCGCCGAGCGCCCCCTTGAGGCGGCTGGCCAGCTCGTCGAGGCTGCGGCGCGGAACGGCGAGGAGATCGTCGGGCTTGGGCAGCGCACGGGTGGCGGCAAGGAGATCGCGCCGGCCGGCCTCCATGCGCCGGAGCGCGGCGCTGCGATGGCGTCCGGCGAGGCTTTCGAGCGAGGCGAGCAGGTCGCCGCGCACCGGCACCGCCATCTCGGCCGCCGCTGTCGGCGTCGGCGCGCGCCGGTCGGCGGCATGGTCGATGAGGGTGACGTCCGTCTCATGGCCGACGGCGGCGATCACCGGAATGGCGGACTCGGCCGTGGCGCGGACCACCGCCTCGTCGTTGAAGCCCCACAGGTCCTCGAGGCTGCCGCCGCCGCGGGCGACGATGATGACGTCGGGGCGACGCACCCGGGCGTCGCCGCCGAGGGCATTGAAACCGCGGATCGCCGCGGCGACCTCCTCGCCCGAGGTCTCGCCCTGGACCCTGACCGGCCAGACCACGACATGGACGGGGAAGCGGTCGGCGAGGCGGTGGAGAATGTCGCGGATCACCGCACCGGTCGGCGATGTGACGACGCCGATCACGCGCGGCAGGAAGGGGAGGGCGCGCTTCCGCGATGCGTCGAACAGGCCCTCGGCGGCGAGTTTCTTCCGCCGTTCCTCGAGCAGCGCCATCAGCGCGCCAACGCCGGCCGGCTCGAGGCTGTCGACGAACATCTGGTACTTGGACGATCCCGGGAAGGTGCTGAGCCGGCCGACGGCGATCACCTCCATGCCCTCGGTCGGCTTGAAGCGGAGCTTCTGGAAGGTGGTCCGCCAGACCACGGCTTCGAGCCGGGCCTTGTCGTCCTTCAGCGCGAAATAGGCGTGGCCGGAAGAATGCGGGCCGCGGTAGCCGGAAATCTCGCCGCGGACGCGGACGTAGGAGAAGCCGTCCTCGATGGCGCGCTTCACCGCCGCCGACAGCTCGGAGACGGTGAACTCGACCAGATTCTGGGCAGGCCCGGGCATGAGACAGAGGTGCCCCGCCCAGCGCCGCGGGTCAAGGTCGCGCCGGCGGCCTTGAGCGGTACCGATGCGCTCCGACGCCGACGAAGCCCCGCGATGGCCGGAAGCCAGCCTTCTGTCGCGCCTCAGTGCGCCATCAGCACCGGAATCGTCGCCGAGGCCAGCACGTGGCGGGTGACGCCACCGAGCAGGAACTGGCGGATGCGGCTGTGGCCGTAGGCGCCCATGACCACCCACGACGCCGCCTCGTCGGCGGCCAGCGACAGCACCGCCTGCCCGGCGCCCTCATGGGCATTGGCGATGGTGCGGATCGTCACGTCGAGATCGTGGCGGGCGAGATAGGCGCCGATGTCGGCGCCCTGTTCGATCCCGGCCGGCGGCGCGCCCTCGTCGACGATCGCGACCAGCACCGACTTCGCCCGGGCCAGCAGCGGCATCGCCGCGCGCACCGCCCGCGCCGCCTGGGGGCTGCCGTTCCAGGCGATCACGGCCCGGTCGGGATGGAACTCGCGTGCGCCCGAGTACGGAACCAGCAGGGTCGGCAGTCCGCACTGGAAGAGCAGCGCCTCGATCAGCGCGTCGCGGAGCGGTTCCTCGCGGTTCGGGTCGTTCTGGCCAATGACAGCGAGATCGGTGAGGAGGGCATTGCGGACGAGGCCCGAGAAATCGCCGCTGATCGATTCGACCACCCGTCCCTCCGACGGGACGCCGGCGGCCTGGCCGATTCTGTCGAAGGCGTCGAGCGCGGCCTTGGCGTCGGCGACCCCCTGTTCGTGGGCGGCGACGATGAAATCGGTCGGGATAGGCGCCGCCACCGTGTAGACGGGCACCAGCGGATCGACCGCGAGGGCAAGCCCGGTGAGATGGGCGCCGGTGACCCGCGCGAGCTCCGCCGCGACCTGTGCCGCCCGCCGCTCCCCGCCGCCGTCGACGACCACCGTGATGTCCCGGATCGCTGCTCCGTCCCTGGCCATGATCGGATTCCTTCTGCCTGCTGCCCGCGGATCAGAACGTCCCGCCGCCGCGGTCGTCATTGACCCTTGTCAATATGCGTATTCGCGGAAGATCGGCCTCACGTCGTGATGCCACTCCGTTTCGTACTGCCGCAGCAGCACTTCGGCCGGCGTCGTCCCGGTCGCGACGATCTCCTCGAGCGAGGAAAGGAAGATCGTCTCGTCCAGCCCCTCGCCATTGAGCCGCTCGCGTCGCGCCAGGCCCGCGCGCGAGAGCGCGAGGACGTCGCGGGCGATGTCGCGGACGGTGCGGTTGCGGAACGGGGTGGCGAGCGCCGTCCGCGCCACGCCGTCGCGGAGCGCCTGACGCTCCTCCACCGTCCAGTCGGCGACGATGTCCCAGGCGCCGTCGAGCGAGGCCTGATCGTACATCAGGCCAACCCAGAACGCGGGCAGGGCGCAGATCCGCCGCCACGGCCCGCCGTCGGCGCCGCGCATCTCGATGTAATTCTTGAGCCGGACCTCGGGGAACAGCGTCGAGAGGTGGTTCTTCCAGTCCGACAGCGTCGCCCGCTCGCCGGGCAACGCTGCCAGCTTGCCGTCGAGGAGATCCCGGAAGGAAAGCCCGGCGACGTCGTGGTAGCGGTCTCCGCGCTTGACGAAGTACATCGGAACGTCGAGCGCCCAGTCGACGTAGCGCTCGAAGCCGAATCCGTCCTCGAAGACGAAGGGCGTCATGCCGGTGCGATCGGCGTCGGTGTCGAGCCAGATGCGCGACCGCCAGGACAGATAGCCGTTGGGCCGGCCGTCGGTGAAAGGCGAGTTGGCGAAGAGGGCGGTGGCGATCGGCTGCAGGGCGATGCCGACCCGCATCTTCTGCACCATGTCGGCTTCGCTGCCGAAGTCGAGATTGGCCTGGATGGTGCACGTCCGGTACATCATGTCGAGGCCGAGCGAGCCGACCTTCGGCATGTAGTTGGTCATGATCTCGTAGCGCGACTTCGGCATCACCGGCGTCTCGGCCCGCGTCCACAGCGGCGAGGCGCCGACGCCGAGGAAGCCGATGCCGAGCGGCTCGGCGCACTCGCGCACCTGGGCGAGGTGGGCGTTGGTCTCCCGGCAGGTCTGGTGGATGGTCTCGAGCGGCGCCCCGGAGAGCTCGAACTGGCCGCCCGGCTCGAGCGAAATGGCGCCGAGCCCGGTGGGGTCGGTGAGGCCGATGATGAGGCCGCGATCCTCGATCCGGTGCCAGCCGAGCAGCCCCTCCATCAGTTCGAGCAGGCGGCGGATGCCGCGCTCGCCCTCGTAGGGGACGGGGCTGTCGTCGGCTTCGTAGAAGCCGAACTTCTCGTGTTCGGTGCCGACGCGCCATTCGCTCCGCGGCTTGGCGCCGGAGGACAGCGCCTCGATGAGCTGGTCGCGCGATTCGATCGGCGTCGCGTCGGTAACGTCGCGGGCCATGCCCTGTCTTTTCTTTCGGATGGGAAGACCGGGCGGCAATCTAGCGGCACTCGCGCCGCCCGGCAATCCGGTGCGGCATTGCCGTCAGGCCGGGGGTGGGGACGGCCCCGGTCTCAGCCTTCGCCGCCCCCAAAGAAACGCTCCAGAATCTCCAACAGGCTTCGATCGTCCAGGCCGAGAACGAGGGCGAACAGGACCGTGGAGCCGAGCACCATGACGCACGCCTGGCCCGCAGCGCGAAGGCTCAGGAGCCCTCGCATCGCGCTTCGGATCAAGAGCACGGCCAAGGTGAGTAGCCCGGCGATGACCAGGCCGGGAATGTGCCAGTCGGTTTCCCTCGCGAGCTCCCAATAGAACTCCAGGCCGGAGCCGACGAGGTCGATGGCTATGAACAGGGCGAGCTGGACAAACGCCGTCACCAGCCAGCTGAACTGAATGAAGATCCGTCGCGCCCCAAAGACGAAGTCGAGAACGCCCACGATGATGGCCGCCGCCGCCGATGAAACGAAGGCTGCGGCGATGCCGCCGCCGCTGCCCGGAATCGTTCGGGCGGCCAGAACGAGGAAGCAAACGGCGATGACAGCGTAGGTGCGATAGCCTCGCAACGTATCGGCGAGGACGGAATCACTGCGCTGGGCTGGAATCGGCACGATCCAAACCTTGCTGACCGTGGCAACGATCGTTCCGAGGTTCGGCATCGATTCAACTGCCGCCGAAATGGACCTGCCAGCTTTGGCGCGTACCCATCGGAAGGACGCGCTGGAGGTCGACAAAATCGATGTCCAGCATGTCGTATCGCGACTTGACGTCCACGCTCACGCACGCCGTCACCCGGTTCGACCGCTCATATCCGGTAAGGCGGACGGCAATCTCATTGTAGCTCAGAACGTTGCGATACTCGCTGGCCTCGGCGGCGAAGGCATAGCTTGTGGTTGCGCCGAGCCGAATCCCCGAGCGGGCGACGAAACCCGGCTGATAGCCTGGCAGGTGGAGCAGGAACTCGTTGCTGTTCCGATAGGTGGACCGGCAACCGCGCTCGCTGCGGTAGCTGAAGTGGAAGCGATTGAGCTTGCGCCGATCGTCGACACTGGCGAAGCCGAGGCGGTGGTAGTTGTCGTAGCCCTCGAAAGATACGCTCGCCTCGCCCTGCTTCGGGTAGGCCGCCTCCGCTCGTTTGGAGCCGGTGATGGGATTGCAGCCAAACTCGATCTGTTCGCGCCGGACCCCGACCGATGGCGGCTTCGCCGCCGGTTGGGCCGACTTGTTCATGTACTTCGCCTTGATCAGGACGACGCTTTGTGGCGGCAGGTCTCCGCCAATCCCGAGCAGCAACCGGTAGCTGCCGCCCTTCCTGAGCGTCGCCCCCGGCCTCGTGAGGTCGACCAGGCACCTCGCCGAGGGACAAGACGCGGCATAGAGGTGGTTGGGCAGGATCCGTGCCCGGAGGCCCTGACAGTATGAGTCCTGCGCGTGACCGCTGGTCGACGTCAGGACCGCTGCCGTCGCGATCGACGCAATGGTCGTTGCGAAGTGCCTCGCCATAGCCCCCTCCCACGGAACGGGAAGACTTCACTGGCAGAGACTATGTCATGCATCGTTATGATTGTAAATGACATGATACGTACATCAAAGATTGCAGTCTATCGCCAGTCGCCACATGCGGCCTGGACGAGGGCGAGCGCGGCGACGGCGGCCGTGTCGGCGCGCAGGATGCGCGGGCCGAGCGGCAGCGGCGTGACGTGGGGGAGGGCGCGGAGCTGCTCCCGCTCCGCTGCGGAGAAGCCGCCCTCCGGGCCGATCAGCACGGCGAGTGGAGAGGGCGAGAGGGCCGACAGGATCGCCAGCGGATCGCTCCGCCCGTCCGCCTCGTCACAGAACACGATGCGGCGGTCGGGCTCGTCCGCCGGCCACGTCTCCAGTAGCGCCCCGAGCGCCACCGGCTCGTCAATCCGCGGCAGCGTGAGGATGCCGCACTGCTCGGCCGCCTCGATCGCGTTCGCTTCCATCCGCTCGCGGTTCACGCGGGCGACCTGGCCATGCTGGGTGAGCACCGGCGTCATGCGGGCCACGCCCATCTCGACCGCCTTGCCGACCATGTAGTCGAGGCGCGCCTGCTTCAGCGGGGCGAAGAGGTAGCGGAGACCGGGCGTCGGCGGCTGCGGGCGCGTCTGTTCCCCGATGACGAGCGTATGACTGCGGCGGCCTTCGCTGGAGAGGGTGGCGCGGTGCTCCCCGTCGCGGCCGTTGAAGACGAGAAGAGCGTCGCCGTCGGCGAGGCGCAGCACGTTGACGAGATAGTGGGCCTGCGCGCGATCAAGATCGGCGCGTGCGCCCGGAGCGAGCACGGCGCGGACGAACAGCCGCTGCAGCCTTGATTCGGAACCGGCCATGGCCCGGCGATAGGGCCCCTGGCCAGTTGCTGCAAGGGCGGCGGCGAAAAAGAAGGCCCGCCATGACGGCGGGCCAGTTGAATCGGAGCCCCAGGGGACTGACGGCTCCGCCAGAAATCCTGGTCCCGGTCAGAGCCGGGCGCGGCCTTCGCGAAGCAGCCGCTCCCGCGCCAGCGCCTGACCGGCCCGGCGGCGCTCATGGACAAGCGCATCGAGCCGGTAGGACGGATCGTCGCGCATCGGTCCGGCCATCGCCGCCCGGACATCGCCCTCGGTCAGGCCGATATCGCGGAGCATGTGAGCATCCCAGCTCAGCAGTTTGGCCACCTGGCGACGATGCCGGATCGCCTCGACGACGGCGATCGCGTTCTCAAGCAGCGCCGAAATCAGGGGGACGAAGAGCGTGCCCCGGCTCGAATGCCGGGAGTCGTCATAGGTGGCCATGGTCGTGTTCCTTCGGGAAGCACCGCGTGGAGCGGTGGTCGAGCGGCACTCTCGTCTCTGTGCGGCGCCGACGACACCCGATACATGCACTGCAGCAATTGATCATGCCAACGAATGTTTCTAATACGTTCAATCAAGTATCGTTATGAGACTGGGAGCGCCCCGCATGGCCGCAAGCCTCGATCTCGACCAGCTCCGCACCTTTGTCGCCATTGCCGAAACCGGCAGCTTCACCCGCGCGGGCGACGTGGTGTTCAAGACCCAGTCCGCCGTTTCGATGCAGATGCGGCGGCTGGAGGAGCGGATCGGCAAGCCGATCTTTGCCCGCGACGGGCGGGCCTCACGGCTGACCGAAGAGGGCGAGCGGCTGCTCGGCTACGCACGGCGCATGGTGCGCCTCGCCGACGAAACGGTCGCCGCGTTCGATGATACCGAGCTCACCGGCAGCATCCGGCTCGGCACGCCGGACGACTACGCTGACCGCTTCCTGCCCGAGGTTCTGGCGCGCTTTTCGCGTTCCAACCCGCGGGTGGAGGTATCGGTGACCTGCGAGCCGTCGAACGAGCTGATCCGACAGGCCGGGATGGGGGAGGTGGATCTTGCCATCGTCACCAATTGCGGTGCGGGGCAGGTCGAGGTGGTGCGCCGCGAGCCGCTGCTGTGGGTTGCCTCCGCCCAGCACGAGGTGGCCGACCAGGAGATCCTGCCGCTGGCGCTCTCCAAGCCGCCCTGCATGTGGCGGGACGAGGCGATCAGCGCTCTGACCGGGGTCGGCCGGCGCTACCGGGTGCTCTACCAGAGCGTCAACGCAACGGCGATCTCGGCCGCCGTGCTTGCCGGCCTCGCGGTCTCGATCGTGGCCGAGTCGGCACTTCGCCGGGGCATGCGCGTGCTCGGGGAAGCGGAGGGGCTGCCGCGCCTTCCCAACTGCGAGATCGGGATCATCCGCGCGCCGCGCCGCGCCGAGACGCCGATCGTCACCGCGCTGGCCGAGCACATCGTCTCCTCGCTCGACAACATCTCGGTCCCGGCTGCGGCCGAGTAGCGCGCCCCGCGGGCATCGCGATCCGGTGTCGCCGGAGCAATATCCCCCTTGATCGGCGCGCGACGGCGGCCGTTTGCCAGCGGGCGTGGCATCCTCGGCAATTTCGTCGCTTGCGGGCAATCCAACCCGGGACTTACATCAGCACCGCTTCGCAATCAGAAGGACATCAACACATGGCACTGCGTATCGGCGACACGGCGCCGGACTTCGAGGCCGACACCACCGAAGGCAAGATCCGCTTCCACGACTGGCTGGGCGACTCGTGGGGCATCCTGTTTTCGCACCCCAAGGATTTCACGCCGGTCTGCACCACCGAACTCGGCTACATGGCCAAGCTCAAGCCCGATTTCGACAAGCGCAACGTCAAGGTCATCGGTCTCAGCGTCGACCCCGCCGACCGCCACGCCGGCTGGGCCAAGGACATCGAGGAGACGCAGGGCTACAAGCCGAATTTCCCGATGATCGGCGATCCCGAGCTCAAGGTGTCCAAGCTCTACGACATGCTCCCGGCCGAGGCCGGCGACAGCGCCGAGGGGCGCACGGCGGCCGACAACCAGACCGTCCGGACGGTCTACGTCATCGGTCCCGACAAGAAGATCAAGCTGATGATCGCCTACCCGATGAGCACCGGCCGGAACTTCGACGAGATCCTGCGGGTCGTCGATTCGATGCAGCTCACCGCCAAATTCAAGGTGGCGACGCCGGTCAACTGGAAGGACGGTGACGACGTCATCATCGCCGGCTCGGTCAGCAACGACGACGCCCGGAAGCTGTGGCCTGCGGGCTGGAAGGAGCCGAAGCCCTACATCCGGATCGTGCCGCAGCCGAAATAGGGCCGGCGTCACAGGACCAGGAAGGAGAGGGCGGCGCGCCGGACGACGCGCCGCCCTTTCCGTTTCGCATACCCCCGGCTCAGCGCGTCGGGCCCACAACCTCCACCGTACCGGTGTCGGTACGGGCGTTGAGGTAGGGCCGGTACATGTCCTCCACCGTCGCCGCCGCCTGGGCGAAGACGCCCGGCGAGACGGCGCGCATCGAGTAGGCGACGCTGAACTGGAGCGGATCGCCGGAGCTCCGCTCCATCGCCGCGACGAAGCGGTCGACCCGCGCCTCGGTGTGGTCGACATCCCGGTCGACGTCGAGCCAGCCGAAATTGGTGACGTCGCCGCTGGCCGAGATGTTGGGATTCTCGATCTCGTAGCCGGCGGGGATCGGGTCGACGATCATGATATTGCCGGAGCGGCCCAGATCGGCGGTGACAGTGAGCACCACCACGATGCGCTCGTTCTGGCCGACGGCGGCGATGTCGGTCGGCTCGCCGTCGACGGTGTAGGTGAAGCGCTCGATGGTGAAGCCGTCGCCGCCGGCAGGCTCCGGCACCACCGGCACGCCTGTGGTTGCCAGCACGGCATCGAGGGTGTCGGCGCCGAGGTTCTTGATCGCGACCGGCGCGGCCTCGAGCGTCGCCTGGGCATACTCCTTGTAGAGCGGCCCGGCGACGGTCGCGCCTTCGATCTCGAAGCTGGTCCGGGCCGAGTCCTCGATCAGCGCCGCCGCCGCGAGCAGCATCCAGGCATTCTCCTGAGTGCTGGTGTAGCGGCGGCTCGCGTCCTCGTTCGCGAGCATGCTGGCGAGCGAGCGGATGTCGACCGAACCGGCATCGCTCTCCGCCGCGAGCGTCAGAACCGCGGCGGTGTCGCGAAGCTGGCTGCCGTAGTCGTTGGTCCAGTAGTCCTGATTGCGGCCGCGGTTGAGATCGGCGAGGGCCGCCTCGAACGCCCGGGACGAGCGCTGGCGGTCGCCATAGAGGGCGAGGGCCGCCCCGATCTGCGCCTTGGCGAGGGCCGTGCCGAAATTGCCGATCTTGGTCTCGGCGTAGTAGCGGAGGTCGCCCAGCGAGGCCCGGCCGGCCCGCGCCAGCACGTAGAGTGCGTAGGCAATGTCCTCGCCGCCCTCGGTGAAGTCGTCGGCATAGGACAGCCGGTTGGAGAGGTTGTCGAGGGCGATGGTCCGCGACAGCTCCGGCACCTCGTAACCCTTCTCCGCGGCGCGGGTCAGGAAGTCGGTCACGTAGGCGTCGAGCCAGAGATTGCCGCCGCCATAGGGCCCCCACAGGCCGAAAGATCCCGAGGAGGACTGGTTGGCGAGGATGCGCTCGATCGCCTTCTGAACGCGGCCGGAGATCTCGGCGTCGGTGGCGGCGCCGACGGCGACCGCAACGTCGTTGAGATAGACCAGCGGTAGCGCGCGGCTGGTCAGCTGTTCCGAGCAGCCGTAGGGGTAGCGGTCGAGGGCGGCCAGGATACCGGCGACGTCGAGCCGGCTCGCCCCGCCGATCGAGACGCCGACCGACCCGGTGCCGGGGACGAACTCGGCGAGCGGCGCGGCGTCGACCGTGAGGGTGGCGCCCCCCGCGAGCGCCACGACGTTGCGCCGCGTGACCGGCTGGCCGGGCGGGCGAATGCCGAGGGCCAGTTCACGTGGCCACGATTCGCCGTCGGGCGTGGTGAGGGTGACCGTAATCGTGTAGTCGCCGACCTCGTCGCCGGAAATCGGGATGTTGAAGCTCTGGCGCTCCTTCTCGGCGAGCGTCACGGTGCGCTCAAGGTCGCTTGCCGTCACGCCGATGCCGTCGCCTGCCGCTACCTTCAGTCCGTAGTCGCCGGCGGCGCCGGCAACATTGTTGATCTCGACGAGAAGACGCGAGCTGTCGCCGGTGTGGAGGAACTGCGGGATGCTCGCCGAGACCACCACCGGGTCGCGGACCAGAACGTCCTTGACCGCGTGGCCGACGCCGTCGCGGGACCAGGCCATCGCCATCACCCGGACGGTGCCGTTGAACTGCGGCATGTCGAACGAGACCGTGGCCTTGCCCTCGGGGTCGACCTCGACAATGCCCGAATAGAACGAGACAAGCTTCTCGGTCGGTGGCGGTGCCGCCAGGCGCACGCCGCCGCCGTCGCCGCCGGAGCGGATCTCGCCGGGCGCGCCCTGCATGCGGTCGATCAGCAGACCATAGAGGTCGCGGATGTCCATGCCGAGCTTGCGCTGTCCGAAATACCAGTCGTCAGGTGCCGGCGACTGGAAATTGGTGAGGTTGAGAATGCCGACATCGACGGCCGCAACCGTGACGTAGGCCTGCGTGCCCGGCTGGAGATTGCCGATCGCGACCGGGATGGTCATCGGCTGGCGCGGGCGCATCTCGTCGACGACGCCGAGCGAGACCGCAAGGTCATGGTCGCCCGGATCGACCTTGGCCCAGGTCAGGCCCAGGGCCCGTGACGGCATGCGCTTGGCGGGGATGTCCATCGGCCGGAACAGGGTCGCGGTGACGTAGGCGCCGGGTCCCCACTGGTCGGTGACCTCGAGGTCGACGCTGGTGCCTTCCTCCGGCACCTCCACCGCCTTCATGGTGATCAGCCGGTCGTCGAGCACGGTGATAACCGCAATGCCGGCGAAGCGGGGATCGAGGCGGAGCCTCGCCGTGTCGCCGACGTGATAGGCGGGCTTGTCGAGCGCGACGTCGAGCACGTCCGGCGTCGAGGAGGATGCCGAAGAGACGTACCAACCGGCGTAGAACTCGTAGCTCGTGGCGGCCGGCTCGTCGCCCATGCGCTCGACCGTCAGCCGGTAGCGCCCCCAGTCGACATTGGCCGAGACCGTCGCCGGTCCGTCGGCGGTCGCGTCGATCTCGCCGGTGGCGACACGCTCGGCGCTGGTCACGATCTCGTAGTTCCAGTTGTCGTCGGAGCGGTACCACTGGTACTCGGAGGTGATCCGCTCCAGCCGCCAGGCGAGGCCCGGGCCGGCGATCCGCTGGCCCTCGGGGTCGACGAGGATGACGTCGAAGTTGGCGGTTGCGCCCTCCTCGACCTCGTCGTCGCCGAACTGCGGCCGGATGCCGATCATCGGCACGTCCGGCGTCACCGGCAGCGTCAGCCGCCTCTCGACGGCGCGGCCATTGGTGTCGGCGATGCGGACGATGATCTGGGCCTGCAGCGGCACCGTCGTCGACGGCAGTTCCGGCAGGGCGACGTCGATGGTCGCCTTGCCGTCCTCGTCGGTGGTGGCGCCGAGGTCGACCGGCTCGCGCACCGGCTCGATGCGATCGTCGGCGAGGCCAAAGTGATAGCCGCTGAAACCGGCGACGCTGTCGGCGGTGCGGATATCGATGTCGCCGTCGATCGAGAGCCCCGGCGCCGTGGCGCCGTAGAGGTAGCGGGCGTCGATATCGATCGACACCGGCGCCGACGTGCCGATCGCCTTGGCGTCGGTGGTGAGCTCGAACGCCAGCCGCTCGGGCTGGAAGTCCTCGACCAGCACCGAGGTCTCGGCGACGGAACGGCCCTTCGGGTCGGCGTAGAGCCGGACCTGCCACGAGCCCCGCATGGCGTCGGCCAGGAGGTCGACGTCCGCCGAGTAGCCACCGAGGCCGCCGTCGGAGAGGGTCTCGCGCAGGAACTCGACACCGTCGGGCCGCTCGACGACGAGGGTGAGGGGCAGGCCGGTGACGGCGACGGCGCGGGCGTCGCGGACGAGTGCGGTGAGATGCACCGTTTCGCCCGGCCGGTAGATGCCGCGCTCGGGCGTCACGAAGACATCGAGCGGGCCGGGAGACGGACGGCCGTCGACGCCGCGGTCGGAGAGGTCGAAAGCGGCGCGGGTGAGATCGATGAAGGCGTAGTCGCCATCGCCAACGGTGGCGTCGATCATCTGCGGCGCCGCGCCGCCGGTGCCGCGGGCCAGGCCCGGGTCGAAGCGGACATAGCCGTTCTGATCAGTGGTGCCTTCGCCGAGGACGTCGTTGTTGACCGCGACGAGGCGGAGCTTGGCGCCGGCGACCGGCTCGGCGGACGAGAGCGAGCGGACGATGGCATGGATGCCGTCGCTGCCCGAGAGCGCGGTCAGGCCGAGGTCCGAGACCACGAACCACTGGGTCGCGAGCTGGCCCCACTGGTCGGGATCGAGCTCAGCCTTGGCGGTGATGACGTAGATGCCGGGGCGGAGGTCCGGGATCGCGTCGCTCACCGGAACCGCGGTGGTGATGGTCTGGTTGAGCTCGGACTGGATCAGGATCTCGCCTTCCCAGACCTTCTCGCCGCTCGAATCGGCGATGTTCTCGGCGCTCCACGACGACAGCGTGCGCATGAACTGGTTGTTGCGGACGGCATAGGCCACGCCGCGTTCGCCAATCCGGTAGATCGTGGCCTGCGCCTTGTCGGTGTTGACCGAGACGATCGGGATCGAGGCGCCGGGGCCGGCGGGGAGCACATAGGCATTGCCGGCGAAGCCGACCCAAGGCGCGCGGTCGCGGACGTAGACGTTGAGCTCGACCGGATGGGCGAGCACCTCGCCGTCGGCGGCGGGCAGGCCGCCGCGGATGCGGACGTCGTAGCGGCCGCCATGAACCACGCCGGAAACGCAGATCTGCCGTCGCTCCGGCTCGACCGCGAGGCCCTCTCCGCCCGACACGGTGACGAAGTCGGCGAGGCGCGGGTCCGAGACCGGCAGGTCGTCGGAGAAGACCACGCAGATCCGGGGGTTGGCGATGTCGGCATCGACGGTGTGGGAGAGGATGCGGAAGCCGTGCTCGGCGATCACCTGCTCATAGTCGGCGCGCACCGAGGCGTCCTCCACCAGTGCGAGGCTGGCGCGATAGGAGCGATACGAGAGCTTCCATTCCTCGCGGCGGGCAAAGCCGTCGCCCATCAGCGCCAGGGCCTTGGCCTGGTTGTCGTCGGTGTCGGAGCGAACGAAGCCGTTGATGCTGGCCGCGGTGATGTCGCGATAGGCCTGCTGGCGCTCGGACCAGTCGTCCGGATTGCGAGCAAGGCTGGCGATGGCGAAGTCGAGCCAGACGCCGGGATTATCGTCGGCGACGGCCAGCGTCTCGCCGAAGAGGCGCACGGCATCGCCGTAGCTGCCGTCGTTGTAGGCGGCCGTGCCCTGATCGCGGAGCGCCTGATAGGCGCCGTCGGCCGGCGGCGGGAAGCGCCGCTTGATGGTGCCGGCGAGCTCGCGCGCCTCGTCGACGTAGCGTCCGGGAACGAAGTCGAGCTGGGCGAGGCGGGTGGCCTCGAGGCTGGGCGTGAGCTCTGCGGTCTGGACGAGCCGGCCGGCGGTCGCGCCGACGGCGGCGGTGAGGGTGCCGAAATCGGTCTTGAGGAAGCACCAGCGCGCCTTGGTGTTGTAGGTGAAGGCGCGACACTGGTCGCCGGAAACGCACGCCGCCTTGCAGGCGTCGAGATCGACGTTCTTGACCGTCTGATAGTCGAACCCGGGATAGTCGGCGTCCGGGGTGACGATCACGCGCGTCTCTGCGGCCGCGGCACCTAAGCCGGAGCCGGCTGCAATCAGGATCGCGATAAACAGAAGACGAGCCGCGTGGACGACGTTGCGCATGGAGTTCCTCCGCCTGGCGCCCGCCCTCGAGGGCATTCCGAGGCGGACTGTAGTCGGGCCTACGGCGGCGGTAAAGCAGGCGAACATGCATGCATGACGCTCAAGATTTATGCAGAAGGGGCGGCCTCGGTCCGGACTGACCCGAAAATAGGCTCTTCGCTTGCGGGCGGAGCGCTACGCCGGCCTCAGCGCTGGTGCCGGACCTGCCGACGATCTCCCGCGCTTCGAACAGTCCTTCCGGAAACCGACGCCGCGGGGCTGGCCCGCTTCTTGCGAAACCGGTTCTGCGCTGCGGGAGGGCGAGGTGCCTTCTTCACCGCCGCAAAGGGACAGGAGATCACGCCATATGCTGATTGACAGGGGAATCGTTAGGGGACTCGCGGTTGCCGCCGGCATCGCCAGCGCGGCGTCGCTCGCCGGGTTCGCTCCGGCCTATGCCGCGGACGACACGATCAAGGTTGGCATCCTTCACTCGCTCTCGGGGACGATGGCAATCTCCGAGACGACCCTGAAAGACGTCATGCTGATGCTCATCGAAGAGCAGAACAAGAAGGGCGGTCTCCTCGGCAAGCAGCTGGAAGCGGTCGTCGTCGACCCCGCGTCCGACTGGCCGCTCTTTGCCGAGAAGGCGCGCGAGCTGATCAGCCAGGACAAAGTCGCCGCGGTCTTCGGTTGCTGGACCTCGGTGTCCCGCAAGTCCGTGCTGCCGGTGTTCGAGGAGCTCAACGGCCTGCTCTTCTA
>JAGRKZ010000129.1:12062-12356 GCA_020442065.1 Bauldia sp. | reverse complement strand
GGCGGCATCGACCCGCACACCCACCTCGAGATGCCGTTCATGGGGACGACCGCCGCCGAGACCTGGGAGAGCGGCACGTTCGCGGCGCTTTCGGGCGGCACCACGATGGTCGTCGACTTCGTCATTCCCGGTCCGGACGGGATGCTCGCCGCGCTCAAGGAGTGGCAGGAGCGCGCCGGCCGCCAAGCGTCGTCCGACTACGGCTTCCATATGTGCGTCAACGGCTGGTCGGAGAAGCACTTCGACGAGATGCAGAAGGTCGTCGATCTCGGCATCAACACCTTCAAGCATTTC
>JAGRKZ010000129.1:0-12055 GCA_020442065.1 Bauldia sp. | reverse complement strand
TGATGGTGAACGACGACGAGATGTTCGCCTCGTTCCAGCGCTGCGCCGCGCTCGGGGCGCTGCCGCTGGTGCACGCCGAGAACGGCGACATCGTCGCCGCGCTTCAGGAGAAGTACATGCGCGAGGGGGTGACCGGGCCGGAGGGCCACGCCTACTCGCGCCCCCCGGAAGTCGAGGGCGAGGCGACCAACCGCGCGATCATGATCGCCGACGCCGCCGGCGTTCCGGTCTACATCGTCCACACCTCGTCCGAGCAGGCCCATGAGGCGATCCGTCGGGCGCGGCAGAAGGGCATGCGGGTCTACGGCGAGCCGCTGATCCAGCACCTGACCCTCGACGAGACGGAATACTTCAACAAGGAATGGGACTACGCGGCCCGCCGGGTGATGTCGCCGCCGTTCCGCGACAAGAGCCACCAGGATTCGCTGTGGGCCGGGCTCGCGGCCGGCTCGCTCCAGGTCGTCGCCACCGACCACTGCGCCTTCACCACCAAGCAGAAGCGCGGCGGCGTCGGCAACTTCATCAAGATCCCGAACGGCACCGGCGGCCTCGAGGATCGTCTTGCGATGCTGTGGACCAAGGGGGTCGAGACCGGCCGCCTGACGCCGAACGAGTTCGTCGCCGTCACCTCGACCAACATCGCCCAGATCCTCAACGTCTACCCGCGGAAGGGCGCGATCCTGCCGGGCTCGGACGCCGACATCGTGGTCTGGGACCCGAAGCTGTCGAAGACCATCTCGGCGGCCAACCAGAAATCGATCATCGACTACAACGTGTTCGAGGGTCACAAGGTCAACGGCCAGGCCCGCTACACCCTCTCGCGCGGCGAGGTGGTGTGGTCCTACGGCAAGAACGACCAGCCGCGTCCGGGCCGGGGCAAGGAAGTCAAGCGGACGGCCTTCCCCGCCGTCAACGCGGCGCTCTCGAAGTGGAAGGAGCTGACCGCGCCGCGCGCCGTCACCCGCTCGCCGGAGCACATGCCGATCGGCGTCTGAGCCGCAGCCCTCACCGTTACGATCGGCCGCCTCACAGCAGGCGGCCGATCTCACTGGCCTCCGCGATCCCCCATAGCCGCGCCATCAGCGCGTCGGCCTCGTTCGCCTCGACCCCGCCGCCATAGGCGATCAGCCGGCGCGCCTTCTCGTCGATCTCGTCGTGGGAGAGGGTGTTGCCGGGGTCGCCCTTCGGCTCGTCGACACGGGCCGCGAGCGTCCGTCCGTCGGTGGTCTCGACCGTCACCTTGCCGATCCAGCGGTCCGGGTAGGCGGCATCGACCTCGGGATCGAGGCGCATGTGGACGCGGTCATTGAAGGCGCGGGCCGCCGTGTCGGTGAAGAACGCGTCGTACTCGGCCATCCCCGCCCGGCGGTGGACGGCGATCAGCCCAAGCGTTGCCGGCATCGAGAACTTGGCCTGATGCACGGTCGCGGGGGTGATGACCGGCCCCAGCACGTCGAGCGCGCCCTGATGCACGTGGGCGGTGATCGACGCGATGTCCCCGGCCGAAAGGCGATTGTCGATCACGAGCCTGAGCAGGGCGTCGGCCGCCGGGTGGGTGTGGCGGCACGAGGCGTGGAACTTGAATGACGTCTCGGTGAGCGCCCAGCGTGTGCCGAGCCGGTCGGTGAGCCGCGCCGGATCGGCGTCGCTCGACATGCCGGCGGCCATGCCCTGCGCGCCCTCGAGGATGCGCTTTGCGCCGGTGAAGCCGTCGCGCGCCAGATACGCCGCCGTCAGCCCGTTCGACGCCGCCTTGGCGGTATGGAGCTGCTTGGAATCCGCGGCGTCGCGGAGGAACTCCCACAGACCGGCCGCCTGCGTCCCGGCCGAGCCGACCGCGTCGAGCATCCGGTCCGGGGCAAGGCCGAGCAGGCGGCCGCTGGAGACGGCGGCGGCGATGGCGCCGGCGGTCCCGGTGGTGTGGAAGACCCGGTAGTGCGAGCGGCCAAGGAACTCGCCGACGCGGATCCCGACCTCGTAGCCGGCGACCGCCGCGGCTATGAAGTCGCGGCCGGAGGCGCCGACGTCCTGGGCCGTGGCGAGCGCGGCCGGAAAGACCGCCGCGGCGGGGTGGAAGACCGATCCGTTGTGGAGGTCGTCCTGCTCGGAGACGTGCGAGGCGCCGGCATTGACCAGCGCGGCAAAGAGCGGCGAGGACATGCGGCGTGCGGTGAGGATCTCCGCCCGCCCGCCGTCGGGACCCATCGCCTCGGCGAAACGCTCGAGACTGGCGATCGCGCGCTGGCGCCGGCCCGACAGTGCCGACCCGGCCCAGTCGACGAACAGCTCCACCGCCCGCGCGACCACCGCTTCGGGCAGGTCGTCGAAGCCGAGGCCGGCGGCGAAGGCCGCGAGGTCGGCGCTTTCGGTGCCGGTGGCCAGCGCCATCGCCGGGTTCCGTACGTCCGGCATCAGAACGAACGGGGCAGGCCGAGAATGTGCTCGGCGACGTAGGACAGGATCAGGTTGGTCGAGATCGGTGCGACCTGGTAGAGCCGCGTCTCGCGGAACTTGCGCTCGACGTCGTACTCGGCGGCGAAGCCGAAGCCGCCGTGGAACTGGATGCAGGCGTTGGCCGCCTCCCAGGAGGCATCGGCGGCCAGCAGCTTCGCCATGTTGGCCTCGGCGCCACAGTCCTCGTGCGCGTCGAACTTCCGGGCCGCCTCGAAGCGCATCAGGTTGGCCGCCTCGACGTTGACATAGGCGCGGGCGATGGGGAACTGAACACCCTGGTTCTGGCCGATCGGCCGGTCGAAGACGATCCGCTCCTTGGTGTAGTTCGTCACCTTGTCGATGAACCAGTAGCCGTCGCCGATGCACTCGGCGGCGATCAGCGTCCGCTCGGCATTGAGACCGTCGAGGATGTAGCGGAAGCCCTTGCCTTCCTCGCCGATCAGGTTCTCGGCCGGGATTTCGAGGTTGTCGAAGAACAGCTCGTTGGTCTCGTGATTGACCATGTTGCGGATCGGCTTGACCGAGAGGCCGTTGCCGATCGCCGCCTTGAGGTCGACCAGGAACACCGACAGCCCCTCCGACTTCCGCTTGACCTCGGCGAGCGGCGTGGTGCGGGCGAGGAGGACCATCAGGTCGGAATGCTGGACGCGCGAGATCCAGACCTTCTGGCCGTTGATGACGTAGCGGTCACCGTTGCGGACCGCCGTCGTCTTGAGCTTGGTGGTGTCCGTGCCCGTCGTCGGCTCGGTCACCGCCATCGACTGCAGCCGGAGCGCGCCGGTCGCGATCTTCGGCAGGTAGGCGCGCTTCTGTTCCTCCGATCCGTGCCGGAGGAGGGTGCCCATGTTGTACATCTGGCCGTGGCAGTGGCCGGCATTGCCGCCCGAACGGTTGATCTCCTCCATCACCACCGAGGCTTCGGTAAGCCCGAGGCCGGAGCCGCCGTAGTCCTCCGGGATCATCGCCGCAAGCCAGCCCGCCTCCGTCAGCGCATCGATGAATTCGACCGGGTAGGTGGCGTTCTCGTCATGGGCGCGATGGTATTCCGATGGGAATCGCGCGCAGAGGTCACGGATCGCCTCCCGCATCTCCTGATGCCGGTCCGGTTTCGGGATCATGTCCGGCCGCCGCCTTCCTTCGTCTTCGCGTCGCGTTCGAGCCCGGCGAGGATCGATTCGGTGTGTTCGCCGAGTGCGGGGACGGGGTCGAGGCGCGGCTCCCAGCTCTCGCCGCCGATCGGTACGAGGCCGGGGAGGGGACCGGCCGGCGTGCCGAAATCCCGCCACCGGTTGCGCGCGGCGAGCTGCGGGTGCGCCCAGAGCGTTGCCATGTCGTTGATCCGGGCATTGGCGATGTCGGCGCGGTCGAGGCGGCTGCGTGCCTCCTCCGTGGAGAGCCGGGAAAGGACGCCGGCAATGATCGGCTCGAGCAGGTCGCGATGCGCCGCGCGTCCGGAGTTGCCCTTGCACCTTGGATCGTCAGCAAGGTCCTCCCGCGCGAGGACGTGCCGGGCAAAGGCCGCCCACTCGCGGTCGTTCTGGAGGCCGAACAGGATCTCGCCATCCGCCGTGGCGTAGGGGCCGTAGGGATAGATGGTGGCGTGGCCGGCGCCGGCGCGCGGCGGGGGCTCGGCGCCGTCGAGAGCGAAGTACATCGGAAAGCCCATCCATTCGGCCATCGCCTCGAGCATCGAGACCTCGATGTGATCGCCGGTGCCGGTCTTCTCGCGGTGGAGGAGGGCGGCGAGGATGGCGTTGCAGGCGGTGACGCCGCTCGCGATGTCGGCGATCGAGATGCCGGCCTTCGCCGCCTGCTCGCCGGTCCCGGTGACCGAGAGGAACCCGGCCTCGGCCTGGACCAGCAGGTCGTAGGCCTTGCGGCCGGAATACGGGCCGCCTTCGCCGTAGCCGGAGATCGAGCAGGTGACGAGCCGCGGGTTGGACTCGCGGAGGGCCCTCGGCGCGAGGCCGAGCCGCTCGACCGCGCCGGGCGCAAGGTTCTGGACGAAGACGTCGGCCGCCGCCACCAGCGCCTTCACCTGGTCCACCGCCGCGGGGTCCTTGAGATCGAGCGCAAGGCTCTCCTTTGACCGGTTGGTCCAGACGAAATGGCTGGCGAGGCCGCGCGCCCGCTTGTCGTAGGCGCGGGCGAAGTCTCCGCCGTCGGGCCGCTCGACCTTGATCACGCGGGCGCCCTGGTCGGCGAGGAGCCGGGTGCAATAGGGCGCCGCGATCGCCTGCTCGAGGGAGACCACGAGGATTCCGTCGAGCGGGCGGCTCACGACGGCACGGTCCCAGACAGGCTTGCCTCGGCCGCCATCGCGAGCCGGCCTTCCGCGTTGGCGGCCCAGAGCCGGACCCGGCCGTCGGCATCGGGAAGCGCGGCGTTGACGCTCATGTCGTTGCCGTCGAACAGCGGCGACATGGCGCGGAAGGAGAACGAGTCGATCCGCGCCGCCGGGGCGTTGCGGCGAACAAGGTCCACCAGCAGCGTCGCGGTCAGCGGGCCGTGCACGACCAGGCCGGGATAGCCTTCCACGCCGGTGACGTAGTCGCGATCGTAGTGGATGCGGTGGCCGTTGAAGGTGAGCGCCGAGTAGCGAAAGAGAAGGACCGCGTCGGGGGTCAAGGTCCGTCGCCAGGCGCCGGCGGGCACGACCTCCGTCGGTGCGGCGGGGGCCGCCTCCAGACCGCGGTAGACGATGTCGTGCTCGTCCACGATCGCCGGGGGTTCGCCCTCGCGGCCGATCTCATGGCGCACGGTGACGAACACCAGGGCGCCGGACTTGCCGGCCTTCTCCCGGATCGAGGCGATCACCGAGCGGCGCACGACCCGGTCGCCGACCCGTATCTCGCCGGGGAAGCTGACGCGGCTGCCGGCCCACATCCGGCGCGGCAGGTCGTGGACCGGCGGCAGGAAGCCGCCCCGGTGCGGGTGGCCGTCCGGGCCGATCGCCGATTGCGGCGCGCTGGGCAGGAAGAAGAGCCAATGGGCGAGCGGCGGTACGGGATCGCCGTCGGCGAAGGGCGGGTCGTCGCGGTCAAGGGTTGCCGCCAGCCGGTCGAGCGGGCCGGCGGTCACCACGTCGACGGCCGTCTCGCTGCGTCCGACCCAGGTCGCGTAGTCTGAGCTGTGCTCGGCCATGCGGTCAGACCCGGCCGAAGGGGTCGAGGCGTTCGACCTTCGCGAGGGTGTTGTCCGGGCGGCCGACCGAAAACGGGCGGGCGAGGGAAGCCGTCGGCGTGGGCATAGCGTCCTCCCGTGCCGTCTGCGGGGTCGGTGCCGCCAACGCCAATCCGAATCCAGCATCAATTGATATGAAACTCATCTCAATACCGGAGCATCCCCGCCTAAGTGCTTATCAACGATAAAGGAAATTCTGGATTTTTCAACCAAGTCATGGTCCACTTCGCCATCGCATTCGAGCGGCGCCGCCCTCCGGGAGCGCCAAGAGAGGGAGAGGGAAATGGCGAAGGAGATCATCTGCGCATTCGGCACCGACATCGACTCGGTGGCCGGCTGGATCGGATCCTACGGCGGCGGCGACTCGCCTTCCGACATCCAGCGCGGCGTCTTCGCCAGCGAGGTCGGCAACATCCGCCTCCTCAACCTCTTCAAGAAGTACGGGCTGAAGACCACGTTCTTCATTCCCGGCCATTCGATCGAGACCTTCCCGAAGGAAGTCGACGCCATCGTCGCCGCCGGTCACGAGATCGGGGCGCACGGCTACCTCCACGAAAATCCGATCGCGATGACCCCGACCCAGGAAGAGGCGGTCCTGGTCAAGTGCATCGACCTCATCGAGAAGGTCTCCGGCAAGAAGCCGCGCGGCTACGTGGCGCCGTGGTGGGAGATGTCGAATTCCACCGCCGCGCTCCTGCAGAAATACGGTTTCACCTACGACCACAGCCAGGGCTACCGCGATTTCCAGCCCTTCTACGCCCGCGTCGGCGACAGCTGGAACGTCATCGACTATTCCAAGACCGCCGAGGAGTGGATGCATCCGCTCAAGCACGGCAAGGAGATCGACCTGGTCGAGGTCGGCGCCAACTGGTACGTCGACGACCTTCCGCCGATGATGTTCATGAAGAAGGCGCCGAACAGCCACGGCTTCGTGAGCCCCCGCGCCGTCGAGGAAATCTGGAAGGATGCCTTCGACTGGGTCTATCGCGAGATGGACTACGCGGTCTTCGCCTTCACCATCCATCCCGACGTCGCCGGCCGTCCGCAGGTGCTGATGATGCTCGAGCGGATGATCGAGCACATCAACAACCACAGCGGCACCAAGTGGATGACCTTCGAGGAGATCGCGGCGGACTTCCGCAAGCGCTATCCGTTCGCCAGCGGGAAGCGCCCGGAGGTGATTTGAGATCAGGTTCGATGGATCCTATCTAGGTGAAAGAGGCGGGGCACGCCGTGCTGCGTGCCCGCCAGCGTCTTGCCGAACGAAGCGGGGTCGATGATGTGCGCCAACTGTGGTTACCCCTCGCGACCGGGTCACTGGACGGAGGCTGGTGCGGCCGATGCCCATGACCGGATTCGTGCCCGTTTCCGCCGCGCCGAGGTGCTCAACAAGGTCCTGCCCGCCTACGGGCTGACCGCGCACGACGACGGCCAGGTAGAGGGCGTTCAGGTCGGCACCCTGTCCGGCAATCACGCCATCGCCCTCGATCTCGCCGAGGTCTGGGCGGTGGCGGAGCGGCTTTCGGGGCGGCCGATCGATCCGCTCGACCCGCGGTTCATTGGCGGCGACGAGACTTCCTGACATGACCGCTGCGGTCGAGGGCCGCATGCGGCTGACCATCGTCGGCGGCTTCCTCGGCTCGGGCAAGACGACCTGGCTGCGCCACCAGCTCCACGCCGGCCGCTTCCGCAACGCCGTGGTGGTGGTCAACGAAGCCGCCGGAACGCCGATCGACGATGCGCTTCTCGCCGGGGCGAGCGACCTGAAGGTCCTCGCCGGGGGATGCGCCTGCTGTGAGGCGCGCGATGATCTGATCGCGTTGTTGCGCGAGCTCGCCGACCGCCGCAGCCGGATCGGGTCGGACGATGCAGCCCGCCTTGACGAGATCGTGCTGGAGACCAGCGGCCTCGCCGATCCCGGTCCGATCGTGGCGGCCATCCGCAACGATCCGGTGCTAGTCTATCACGTCGTCCTGGGCGAGATCATCGTGCTGGTCGACGGGCTCAATGCGCTGGCGCAGCTTCGGCGCGAGCCGCTGGGCCGACGCCAGGTCGAGACTGCCGATCGGCTAGTGGTCACCAAGATCGACGCGGCCGGCGAGGGCGACGTCAGGCGGTTGCTGGCGACGCTGCACGCCATCAACCCGGGGGCTGCGATCACCGGCGCCGTCAAGGGGACCGAGACCGCGCTCCCGGATTTCGACGGCATCGCGCCCGAGGCCGTCGCGTCCGGCGACGACGGGCCGGCTGCCGCGATCTTTCCGACGCGGCTCGCCATCGATCCCGCGGTCGACTGGACCTCGTTCACGGTCTGGCTGTCGGCGCTGCTTCATGCTCGCGGTGACGATGTTCTCCGCGTCAAGGGCGTGGTGCGGACGCCGGCCGGCCGCCTGCTCCTCCAGAGCGTGCGCAAGGTCGTGCAGTCGCCCGAGATACTGCCGCAGGCCGAGGACGATCCCGGCCGCGAGGACAACACGATCGTCGTCATCGGGCGCGGCTACCGGGGCGACGACCTCCGCCGCTCGCTCGCCTACTTCGCCGGACGCGGAGGCCGCTAAGCCGCTGCCCGGGTCGCCAGCGTCTCCATGATCGCGTGCGCCGTGAGCAGGTCGCCGTACTTCTGACCGATGTCGAAGAGGTTGGCTTCGTGCGGGCCCAGCGCCCGGTCGCCGACGCAATCGGACGCGACGACGAGGCGAAAGTTCGCGCTCATCGCGTCGATCGCCGTCGCCCGGACACAGCCGCTCGTCGTGCATCCGACCAGCACGATCGTGTCGATCCCCTTCGCCAGCAGGACTCCGGCGAGGGGCGTGCCGAAGAACGCCGAGGCCTGCGTCTTGCGAACGATGAGCTCTCCCGGAAGCGGCGCCAGCGCCGCCACCACCTGGCTTTCGGGCGAAGCCTCGGTCAGCTCGCGGAGCCGGGGAACCTTCTCGCACCAGATGCCGCAATCGGCCCCGTCATCGGCATAGACGATGCGGGTGAAGGCGACCGGCAGCTCGTGCTCGCGGAAGAAGGCAAGGAGCGGCACGGTCGCCGCGACCGCCTCCGCGATGTTGCCGCCGCCGAACACCTCGGGATCGGTGAAACCATTGACGAAGTCGACGACCAGCAACATGGGCCTCCTGCCAAAGCCGGTCTTCTGCCCGAAGGTCTGTTTGCGGTAGATGTCCTCGTCGGCCATGGGCTCTGTCGCTCCGCTGTAACTGTTCGCATCATAGCATTGCCCGCAGCGATGTCGGTGTCCGTCGCTGAGCGGGGTGGTCAGCGCAACGCGCAGATGACGGTCGCCCTGAAGGGGGCCGCCAGAAGCTCCACGACCGGTGCATAGACGCCGGCGGCTGCTGCCTCACGCATGTGCGCCATGCGGGCTTCGGCGGACTCCCACTCGGCGATCTCGATGAGCATGTCGGGATTGTCGGGCACCTCGTAGCGCGTGCTGCCGAGATAGCCGCGCTGGCCTGGGCCATGCGTTGCGGTGATGGCCTCGATCACGGCTTCGAGCTCGTCCCGCCGTCCCGGCTTGGCCTGCAGTTCGACGATGACCTTGATGGGCACGGTTTCCTCCTCAGCACCGAAAATGGACACCGATCCTCACGCGCGACCCCAAGGCATCGATCCACCCGGAGCGCCGCCTCGCTATCGCGTTGCCGCCCGGACGAAGGGGAGACCGAGGATGCGGGGACGATCGCGTTTTTCGAAGGCGCGTTGCTCGTTCATGCAGGCCTGATAGGCCTTGTCGATGCTCTGCCTGACCTTCCGTTCGAGGCCGGCGCAGCTCGCCGGGCCGACGAGCCGCTCGGCCGCCGGCACGAACTTCTTCGCGCAGCCAAGGAAGATCGCACGGTGTGTCTCCTCGTGCCGCTTCATGGCGGCAAGGAAGGCGTTCCACATCGACTTCGTCGCTCCGTCCATGCGGGCGTAGTCGACCGCCGTGGGCAGGGTGAGCACGAATTGCCAGCGAAAGGTGATGCTGCTGACCCGGCAGGCTCCGCCCGAGGCGCCGGTCCTGATGCTGACGGTGTGGTCATGGGTGAGGTTGGCGTAGGCGGGGCCGTCGTCCGGGTCGATGATGGGATGGGCGTTCATGTAGGCGAGGACCGATTTCGGCGTCGTGCCCTTGACCGGGTGGGAGCCGTAGCTCGTGGTCGATACGACTTCGGCATTGGCCGGATGCTGCGCCAGCGCCACCAGCGCCACCATCAATGCCAGCACAGCGTGACGCCCTAACCTCTCCACAACCCAGACCTCCCAGAGTCCCGCGCAAGGCCCAGCGGGTCCGGCCGCCCGCCGGCCGGGTGACGAGCGTACCCTTCCGCGCCAGCCCCGCTCTGCCTTTCATCGTCAATCAGGTCACGCTTCCGGTCGAGGCGCAATCGATTTGCGGTCGGTGGCCGGAAATCGGTTCACGCCGCTCCGCATGACCTGATGACCGCCGGAGCAGGCTCGATCTGCCTCGTCCGCCCTTGTCGAATACAGGCTTTTCCGGGCCGCGGTTCCCGATATGATCGGACGGGGTTTGACAGGGGAGAACAGGAATGACCGTGATTTCGACCGTCCGGCGCGCACGCGCGGCGATGCTTGCGACCGCCTTTGCCGGCGGGCTTTCCGCCGCGCCGGCGCTTGCCGCCGATCTCGTCATCTCGAACTGGGACGGCTACATGGCGCCCGACGTCATGGAGCAGTTCAACGCCGCCACCGGCCACAATGGCGAACTGGTGGTCCACGCCACCAACGAGGAGATCATGGGCAAGCTCGTCGCTTCCGGCGGCAAGGGCTACGACGTGGTGTTCGTCTCCTCGCCGTTCGCCGAGGTGCTGCACAACCTCGGCCTTGCCGAGCCGATCGACCACGCCAAGGTGCCGAACCTCGCCAACCTCTATCCCGAGGCGACCACGCTCGAGCATGATCCGGGCAACACCTTCTCGGTGCCCTATACCTGGGGCACGACCGGCCTGTGCTACCGCGCCGACCTCGTCAGCGAAGCGCCCGACTCGTGGAACGACCTGCTCGCCCCGAGCGACGACCTCAAGGGCAAGATCACGATGCTCGCGACCGACCGCTGGCTGCTCGCCGCCGGCCAGCTGGCCAAGGGCTACTCGGTCAACGAGACGGACCCCACCAAGCTTGCCGAGGTCCGGGATCTGCTCATCGCCGCCAAGAAGAACCTGCTCGCCTACGACGATACGACCTTCTACTCGAAGCTTGTCTCGGGCGAGGCGCTGATGGTCCAGGCCTGGGACGGCTGGTGCAACTACGGCATCGCCGAGAACGACCAGATCAAGTACGTCATCCCGACGGAGGGCTCCGACCTCTGGCTCGACACCATGGTCGTCATGAAGGCGTCGGAGAACAAGGACGCCGCCTTCGACTTCATCAACTTCATGCTCGACGCCAAGAACCATGCCTGGGCGGCCGAGAACATTCTCTACAAGGTGCCCAACAAGCCCGCGATGGAGAGCCTCTCGCCCGACCTCGGCACGACCTTCCCCAACATGGCCATGCCCGTTGCCGAGCTCGTCAAGTTCGAACAGCTCCGCGACGTCGGCGAGGCGCAGCGCGACTACTCGCGGATCGTGAGCGAGATCAAGGCCGCACAGTAGCCGCCCGCTTCATGGCGGCGTCGGCCATGATCCCGACTGACGTTCGTCCCGGCACGATCCGTGCCGGGAGCGCGGCGTCCTGAACCGCATGACCACCTCCGCCCGCGCCCGCGCCAGCCTGCTGATGGCCCCAGGCCTTGCCTGGCTGGCGGCGCTGATGATCGTGCCGTGCGCGCTGGTGCTCGCCATCGCCTTCTTCCGCCGCGGCATCTATGGCGGCATCGAGTATACCTTCACGCTCGAGAACTTCGCTCTCGTCTTCGATCCGCTCTACGCGGGCATCTTCCTCAACTCGGCGCGGATCGCGGGTTTCGCGACGCTGCTCGCACTGCTGACCGGCTATCCGGCGGCCTATGCCATCGCCGGCGCGCCGGCACGGCTCCAGCCGCTGCTCCTCTTTCTCGCGGTCCTACCGTTCTGGTCGAACTACCTGATCCGCACCTATGCGTGGATCGTTCTCCTCAATCGCGAGGGCCTGTTCACCCAGATGCTCCGATGGTTCGGCTACGAGGGCGAGCCGCCGTCGCTGCTCTACACCGAGGGGTCAGTGGTCGTCGGCCTCGTCTACAACTACCTGCCTTTCGTCATCCTCGCCTGCTACGCCTCGCTGTCGCGCCTCAACCCCGAGCTGCGCGAGGCGTCGCGGGACCTCGGCGCCTCTGCCTTCACCACCTTTCGCCGGGTGACGCTGCCGATGACGGTCCCCGGCATCGCTGCCGGCGCCGTGTTCGTCTTCGTGCTGTCGATCGGCAATTTCATCACGCCGGCACTGCTCGGCGGCGGCCGCTTCCAGATGATCGGCAACCTCGTCTACG
>JAGRKZ010000128.1 GCA_020442065.1 Bauldia sp. | reverse complement strand
CAAGCTCTATGTCGGCGGCAAGCAGCAGCGCCCCGACGGCGGCTACTCGCGGCCGATCCTTGACGCCGGCGGCAAGCTGATCGGCGAGATCGGCGAGGGCAACCGCAAGGACATCCGCAACGCCGTCGAAGCGGCCCGGAAGGCGAGCGGCTGGGCGCGGGCGAGCGAGCACAACCGCGCGCAGATCCTCTATTTCATCGCCGAGAACCTTGCGATCCGGGCCGATGAATTCGCCGGCCGGCTGGTTGCCCTCACCGGCGCCCGCCGCGCCGCCGCCAGGGCCGAGGTCGAGGCCGCGGTCACCCGCCTCTTCACCTTCGCCGCCTGGGCCGACAAGTACGAGGGCCTCGTCCACAAGCCGCCGTTCCGCGGCCTCGCGCTGGCGATGAACGAGCCCATCGGCGTCATCGGCATCGTCGCCCCGGAAGCGCCCGCCCTCCTTCCCTTCGTCACGCTGATGGCGGCGGCGATCACCACCGGCAACACCGCGGTGATGATCCCTTCGGAGTCCGCGGCGCTGCTCGCCACCGACCTCTACCAGGTGCTCGACACCAGCGACGTGCCGGGCGGCGTGGTCAACATCGTCACGGGCGAGCGCATGAAGCTTGGCCTCGAACTCGCCAGGCACGACGCGGTCGACGCGATCTGGTCGTTCGGGCCGGAGGCGATGGCGACCGCCTTCGAGGCGGCCTCGACCGGCAACCTCAAGCAGACCTGGTGCGAGACCGTTGCCCGCGACTGGACCAGCGACGCGATCTCCGCCGGCCGCGACGTCCTCGCCCGCGCAACCCAGGTCAAGAACATCTGGGTGCCGTACGGGGAGTAGGCGGGCAGCGCGCCGCCCCCTCCCCCATCGCTCCGCGATGGTCCCCCTCCCCCGTGAACGGGGGAGGATTGGCCCGGACTTCTCCGCATCACCATCGCGAGGGCCGTCCCCACCATGGCGCCGCATCTCTCCTCCCCCGTTCACGGGGAGGGGGACCGTCGCGCCGGAGCGAAGCGACGGCGTGATGGTGGAGGGGGGCACGGCCGGGCCAACGGCGCGATGGTGGAGGAGGCCTGCGGCCCGCCCCTCCTCTCCCGGACGGGGAGAGGACAACGAAGCCTTGCGCGCCGAAGGCGCGCTTAGGCGGAGTAGGTGAGGGGTGATGGGAGGGAGAGGAAAGAAACGTCGCACCGTGTCGCACGTCACCGCCAGGCCCTCCATCATCACGCTCCCATAACCCCTCACCAAGCTCCACATCGGCCGCCAGGCGGCCGTGCTGCGCTATCCTCTCCCCGTCCGGGAGAGGAAGGGCGGGACGTCTGGTCCCGATGAGCGGGCCGCGATGAGTCGTCGAGCACAGCCGCTGCTCCGGCAGTCCACGGTTCGGGCAAAACCTCCTCTCCGTCATGGCCGGGCTTGTCCCGGCCATCCACGTCTTGTTTCTTCTTGGAACCCAGGGCGGCCCCTCCGTTTTCGCCTCCCGGCCAGAGACCCCCCAAAAAAGAGGAAAGCGTGGATGGCCGGGACAAGCCCGGCCATGACGGAGGGCAGGCGGCGCAGCCCGCCCCCACCCCCGGGCATAACCGTCCCGCATATCCCCGCTTCCCCGCCGGCCTCTATGCTCCGGCCCGTCCCTTCCTGCCGAGGGGCGGCGTCCTGGTACCGGCGCCGGTCGTCGCGGGAGGGCATCGGCGCCCGCGCCGGCGGAATCCTCTCGTTGGGGTAACCCGGCCAGAGGTCCGGCCGCCGTCCCGGGGTGCCGTCCGGAAAACCCGCCGGCATTACGACCGGCTGTGCGTGTGGCGCACCTTAAGGGCGTCGGACCAGTTCCGACCGGGAGACCTCCGGGACACCGGCTTGGGCCCGGAAGGGACGGTGGGGACGTGTGGCTCCTCGCGAGGGACCCCCGTCCGTCCGGCGCGCCGGAGAGCGGACCGGATGGCGACAAGTCGCCGGGCGGGCGCGTTGCGAGCGCCCTTTTCCGGTCCTCCCTCACCGGAGGACCAACCGGGTGTCTCTCATGCGCCCGCCACCCTCGGCCTCGAGCCGGGGATCGACACGGGAAGGACCATGACCCGGCAGCGGAGGCAGCGCGGGATAGGGAAGGCATGTTGGGAACCGGCGACGAACACGGCGACGTATGCGTGAGCCTACTGAACGGTCGCCCCGTCTCTGGCGAGGCCCTCGACCAGCGTCGCGATCGCCGCCTCGCGCTGCGGATCGCGGCCGGCGGCGTAGCGGACGTCGAAGGGAACAACCACGTCAGGCGTCACCGGCGCGCCCTCGAGCCGCGCGCCATCGACATGGACATCGGCGACGGCGATGATGAGGAGGCTGTCGTCGGGCAGCGCGAAGCCGCGGCCGGCGACGACGTTGCCGGCGGTGGGCATGCCGACGAGGGTCACGCCCTCCGCCTTGAGGCCATAGGCGAAGATCTCCATGCCGCTCCGCGTGCCCTCGTCGATGATCGCGACCATCGGCTTCCGCCAGCGGGCATGGGCGATCTCGGTCTCGCCGTTGCGGAACGCGAGCGTCATGTCGGGCGCGCCGCCGATGAAGGTATCGGCGGCGTCGGGCGGCGCTCCGCCCCAGCGGTCGCGGAGGTCGAGCACCAGCGCATCGGCGCCGGCGAGCGGACCGGCAATCGCCGCCTCGATCGTCGCCTTCATGTCGTGCTCGGTATAGGCCCAGATGCGGAGATAGCCGATGCGATGACCGTCGCGCTCGATCACCTCGGCGCTGGCGGCGGTCGCTTCGACCAGCGACTCCGACGGCTCCAGCCGCGCCACCGGCACGGTGACGGTGATCGGATCGGCGTGGCTGGTGCGCCTGAGGGTAAGGACCGACGAGGCCGCCGTCCGGCCCCTGAATGTGTCCACCGGATCGAACGGCTTGCCGTTGACCCAGAGGATCTCGTCGCCGGCCATCACGCCCGCCCCGTCGGCGGGACCGCCGTCATAGACGTCGGTGACGAACGTCGCGCCGTCGATCGCGCGGGTGGCGATGCCGATGCCGTCATAGGTGACGTTGCCCTGCGGCGGGTAGAGCCGCCGCACCGCGTCGCGGACGGCAAAGCGAAACACGTCGAGGAGCTCGTAGTAGTCGACGGTCCCCACCGGGTAGCGCGCCGTGTGCGAGGTCCGAAGGCTGGCGAGCGCGAAATCGATCGCATCGTCGACGACGTCCGGTTCGGCATCGGCGAGGCCGGGCAGGCTCTCGATCGTGAGCGCGACCGCATCCCGGAACCGGTCGAGCTCCGACGGCCGGTAGAAATTGGCGAGCACCAGATCGACGGTGCGGTCGAACACGGGATGGCCGGAACGGAGCGCCGGATCGGCGGCCATGGCGGCGGTCGGCAGAGACAACGCCAGCGCGGCCGCGAGCGCGGCGCGAGCAACGAAAGTCATGATCAGGCTCCCTCACGGAGACGTCGAGCCGCCCTCTGGTCCCAGGTGAGCACATATTGCGGCGGCCACCTCAGGCAAGGGCGCCGATCCGACCGGCATGGGTTGACCGGCGCTGCGCCTTCCCGCATTGAAACCGCGCGAGGCTGCAAGATCACGTCCAACCCGAGGCGCATGATGGCGAATTGGCCCATTCACGGCAGGATCGAAGGTCCCCTGGTGATGATCGGTTTCGGCTCGATCGGCAGGGGAACGCTGCCGTTGATCGAGCGCCACTTCGACTACGATTCCTCCCGCTTCGTCGTCATCGACCCCGACGACCGCGACCGCCGCCTGCTTGACGAGCGCGGCATCCGCTTCGTCAAGGAAGAGCTCACCCGCGACAATTACCGGGACGTCCTGACCCCGCTGCTGACGGCCGGTGGCGGCCGCGGCTTTTGCGTCAACCTCTCGGTCGACACCTCCTCGCTCGACATCATGCGTCTCTGCCGCGAGCTCGGCGTCCTCTATATCGACACCGTCGTCGAGCCATGGCCCGGCTTCTACTTCGACCGCAGCGCGGGTCCCGAGCAGCGCACCAACAATGCCCTCCGCAACACCGTGCGCGAGGAGAAGGCGAAGAACCCCGGCGGCTCGACGGCCGTCTCCTGCTGCGGCGCCAACCCCGGCATGGTGTCGTGGTTCGTCAAGCAGGCGCTGGTCGACATTGCGCGCGACACCGGCCATGCCTTTGTCGAGCCCGGCGCGGACGATCGCGACGGCTGGGCGCGGCTGATGCGCGACCTCGGCGTCAAGGGCGTCCACATCGCCGAGCGCGACACCCAACGCGCCCGGAATCCCAAGCCGCGGGACGTGTTCGTCAACACCTGGTCGGTCGAGGGCTTCCTGTCGGAGGGGATGCAGCCGGCCGAGCTCGGCTGGGGCACGCACGAGCGGTGGCTCCCGGACAATGGCCGGCTCCAGACCATCGGCCCCAAGGCCGGCGCCTACTTGCTCCAGCCCGGCGCCAATACCCGCGTCCGCACCTGGTGCCCGACGCCGGGACCGCAATACGGCTTCCTCGTCACCCACAACGAAGCGATCTCGATCGCCGATTACTTCACCGTGCGGGACGGCGACGCGGTCGTGTTCCGGCCAACCTGCCACTATGCCTACCACCCGGCCAACGACGCCGTGCTCTCGCTGCACGAGATGTTCGGCCGCGCCGGCAAGATGCAGGAGCAGCACCACATCCTCGACGAGCACGAGATCGTCGATGGCGCCGACGAGCTCGGCGTCCTCCTCTATGGCCACGCCAGGAACGCCTACTGGTACGGCTCGCAGCTTTCGATCGAGGAGACCCGTGATCTCGCGCCCTACCAGAACGCCACCGGCCTTCAGGTCACTTCCGCCGTGCTCGCCGGCATGGCCTGGGCGCTCGCCAATCCCGACGCCGGCATCGTCGAAGCCGACGAGATGGACTACCGGCACTGCCTCAAGGTGCAGCGGCCCTATCTCGGTCCCGTCAAGGGCTACTATACCGACTGGACGCCGTTGACCGATCGCCCCGGCTTCTTCCCCGAGGATCTCGACGAGACCGATCCCTGGCAGTTCCGGAACGTTCTGGTTCGCTGGTAAGGTGCGGGCCGCCCCGGGGAGCAAGCCGATGCTGAAGACCGCGATCGCCTCAGGCCTCCTGCTTGCCGCCACCGGCGGCAGCATCGCCGCCCCGATGACGGCCAGGGACGGGGCCGGCACCGTCTATCAGCTCAATGAGGACGGAACCTACGGCATCGTCGTCAAGGGCGAGAACGGCGAGACCTATGTCCTGTCGCCCGACGGCCGCTGGTCCGGCGCGGACGCGGCGACGGACCTCGTCCAGCGCTTCGACGCCTTCCTCGAGAACGCGCTGTCCGGCCCCACCGCTCCGAACCTCGTCGAGGGCGAGTGGCCGAAATACAAGGCCTGCCTCATCGCCGCGTTCAAGGCGCTTCCGACCGCGGCCCAGCAGATCATCGTTTCCGGCGACGATCCCCGCGACGTGTTCAAGCAGCTGCAGGCCGTCGACCCCCAGTCGGCAGCCGCGCTGGATGCCGCGGACAGGGCTTGCCGGAAGACCGTCCAGTTCGTCCAGTAGCCGCCTGCCGTTGGCCGCCGATCGCGGCGACCGCTGTAACGATGATCCCGCGGCGCCGCAGTCAGCGGCACCGACGCCCGGCCCGCCTGTCGCGGTCTCGCCGGAGTCCGGCCGCGCGGGCGCCGTGAAGGTCGGCTATAACCGTCAGCCCAAGCCCAGGCCCGGCGAAGGACTTCCGACGCCCCGGCCGAATCCGGAGCCCGCCTCGATGACTCCTCGCCTTCTCCTGCTTGCCGCGGTTGTCGCGCTTGCCACGCCCGCCGCGGCGAACGATTCGACCGCGCAGCTCGGCGCCGGCGGGATCGAACTGGTCCGAAACGAGAATGTCGAGCTGCTGGCCGAGGACCTCTACGTCTCGGTGGACGAAGTCCGGGTCGCCTACCGCTTCCGCAACCGGACCGACGCGCCGGTGACCTATCTGGTCGCCTTTCCACTGCCGGCGATCGATGCGGTGGTGCCGGAAGCGCTCAACGTTGTCCTCCCTGACGCCGGCTCGGACAACTTCATCGACTTCACCGTCAAGGTCGACGGCAAGCCGGTCACGCCCGAGGTCGAGGCCCGGGTCACGGCGATGGGCGTCGACCGCACCGACGTACTCCGTCACTACGGCCTGCCGCTCAACCCGATGGCCGACGGCCTCTACCAGACGCTCGAACAGACCCCGCCGACCGAGCAGTCCGAACTCAACCGGCTCGGCCTGGTCTATGTCGATCCCTACAGTGTCCAGGCGGCCTGGCGGCTCGAAACCACCTACTACTGGGAGCAGACCTTTCCGCCCGGCCGCGAGGTCATCGTCGAGCACCGCTACCGGCCCGTGACCGGCTTCGGCTTCTTCGGCGACTGGGTGTTCGCCGAGCCGACCTATCTCGACAAATACTGCATCGACGACGCCTTTGAGGCGGCGGCACGCAAAAAACTCGCGGTGATCAAGAACGGCGACAATCCCTATCTCAACGAGCGGCGGGTGAGCTACATCCTGACCACCGCCAACAACTGGGCGAGTCCGATCCGCGATTTCCGGCTGGTCGTCGACAAGGGCAGCTCGGACGCGCTGGTCAGCTTTTGCGGGACCGGCGTGAAGAAGATCTCGCCGACAGCGTTCGAGATGCGCGCCACCGACTTCATCCCCGAGCGGGAGCTGGAGATCCTGATCGCGGCGCCGATCGAATAGGCGGCGGCTATCTCTCGCCGAGGACCCAATCCGGCAGGCCCACATCCCAGGGCGGCACGCCCGCCCAGCGCTCGACCAGGAAGTCGATGAACCGACGGACCTTGACCGGCACGTACCGGGTCGGCGCGTAGACGGCATATGCGCTGAAGAACTGGAAGAGCGGCTGGTCGAGCATCAGCGGCACCACCCGTCCGTCGCGGATGTCGTCGGAGAACAGGAAGGTGGGCTGGTAGGCGAGACCGATGCCGGCCACCACCGCCGCCCGGAGCGCGTCGCCGTTGTTGGCGCGAAGCGTTCCGGAGACAGCGACCTCGATGTCACCCTCCTTGCCGAAGGTCCAGCGCTCGGCCGATGCCGGCGTCGGCAGCGTATAACCGAGGCAGTTGTGCGCCGCGAGGTCGGCGACCGTGCGGGGCGCGCCGTGCCGCTCGATATAGGCCGGTGACGCGCAGAGTACGGTGCGGATCGGCGCCAGCCGGCGCGCGACCAGGGCGGAGTCCTTCAACTGCCCGATGCGGATGGCGAGGTCCCACCCCTCCTCGACCAGATCGATGAACCGGTCGGTTAACCCGACATCGATGGTCAGCGCCGGATTGAGGACGGCAAAGTCGGCAATCGCCGGCATCGCCTCGCGGAGGCCGAAGGCGAGCGGCAGATTGAGGCGGAGCGTGCCCCGCGGCTCGGTGACGGACGCCGATGCAAGACCCTCGGCCTCGTCGAGATCGCCGAGGATCCGCTCCGCCGCCCGGAGATAGCCCTGGCCGGCTTCGGTGAGGGTCAGCCGTCGGGTGGTCCGGTGGAACAGCCGGGCCCCGAGGCGAGCCTCGATCGCATCGATATGGCGGGTCACCATGGTCTGGGACATGCCGAGCGCCCGCGCCGCAGCCGAAAGACTGCCGAGGCCGGCGGCGCGAGAGAAGACCTGCAGGCCAGTGAACCGGTCGAGCATGTATCTCCCACTCTCAGTTGGAAATCATATCCGATTTTCATGGATTATCGCAATTGTAAGGTGGACTTACTTCTACAGCACGCCGGCGACAACGCCGGGACCCGTCATTGAGGAGAGACCATCATGGACATCACCATCGTCGGCACCGGCAACATGGGCCGGGGCATCGGCACCCGGCTCGTCGCGGGCGGCCACAACGTCACGCTCGTCGGCAGGGACCTCGACAAGGCCGAGGCGCTGGCCGGAACGTTGCGATCCGGCTATCCGGGGGCAAGGGTGACCGTCGCCAAACCCGGCGAGGGGCTGACGAACGGTCTTGTCGTGCTGGCGCTCCCCTACGCCGCAGCGCTCGACTTCGCCCGCACCAATGCGACCGCTCTCGCCGGCAAGACCATTGTTGACATCACCAACCCGCTGAACGGCAGCTATGACGGCCTTGCCACCGACCCCGGCACCAGCGCCGCAGAGACCCTCGCGGTCCTCCTGCCCGACAGCCGAGTCGTGAAGGCCTTCAACACCACCTTTGCCGGCACCCTGGTCGCCGGCAACGTCGCCGGGCAACCGCTCGACGTCTTCGTCGCCGCCAATGATGACGCGGCCAAAGCAGCGGTCCTTCAGCTGGTTGCGGATGGCGGCCTGCGCGGCATCGACGCCGGCAAGCTCGAGCGTGCCCGCCAGCTCGAAGGCCTCGCCCTTCTCGGCATCACCCTCCAGATGCCGCTCGGCCTCGGCTTCCAGAGCGCCTGGCGACTGGTCGCCTGATCCGCCGAAGACGCCTGGACCGCCGCCTTCCCGGCGGCGGTCTGCTATAGTCGCAGACAAGAACCTCCCAGGGAGTGCCGGGATGTCAGACGCAGCCACAGTCGATCCATCGCGAGCCGCGGAATTCCTCGCGCGGCCGATCGATCCGGGGGTCCGGATCGGCCACACCCACCTCAAGGTCGCCGACATCGAGCGGTCGCTGGCCTTCTATTGCGGCGTGCTCGGCTTCAGCCTCAAGGCGCGCTACGGGCGCGACGCCGCCTTCGTCGCCGCAGGCGACTATCACCACCACATCGGCCTCAACACCTGGGAGAGCAAGGGCGGACCCCCGTCCCCGCGCGGCACCACCGGCCTTTACCACCACGCCATCGTCTACCCGAGCCGTGCCGCCCTCGCCGACGCGCTCCGCCGGCTGATAGCGGCCGGCATCCCGCTCGACGGCGCCAGCGACCATGGGGTAAGCGAAGCCCTCTACCTTCGCGACCCGGACGACATCGGGGTGGAACTCTACCGCGACCGCCCGATGGAGGAGTGGCCCGTGAATCCTGACGGCTCGCTCGGCATGTATACCAAGCGCCTGGATCTCGAGGGCCTGCTGCGCGAAGGCCTGCAGGCACATGGCGCGCGCGCCGGGGGATAGCCCGACGGTCAGGGCGATGGATCGTCCCGATCTGATCTTGCTTCGTTCGCTGTTCGGTCTGAAGATGAATTGTGAACTGTCAATTGTGCTGACAGCGGAAGCGGACCATTAACCGCCGTCGCCCGGCGACGATCCCCATCTCGTCAGCGCGCACACCTGCCGGAATGGCGGCGAGCATCGGGTTGCCCTATATGGGGGCGACGCCAAGACCGGACCGACCGTCCCCGGAGTTCCCCGATGCCTGAAACCCAGATCCCCGTCACGGTGCTTACCGGCTATCTCGGCGCCGGCAAGACCACCCTCCTCAATCGCATCCTCAGTGAGAACCACGGCAAGCGTTACGCGGTCGTGGTCAACGAGTTCGGGGAGATCGGCATCGATAACGACCTGATCGTCGAATCCGACGAGGAGGTCTACGAGATGAACAACGGCTGCGTCTGCTGCACGGTTCGCGGCGACCTGATCCGTGTCGTCGAGGGCCTGATGAAACGGCCGGGCGGGTTCGACGGCATCCTTGTCGAGACGACCGGCCTCGCCGATCCGGCGCCGGTCGCGCAGACCTTCTTCATGGACGACGACGTGCGGGCGAAAGCGAAGCTCGATGCGGTGGTCACGGTGGCCGACGCCAAGCACCTCGCCATGCGCCTCGCGGATGCGCCGGAAGCACAGGAACAGCTCGGCTTCGCCGACGTGATCCTCCTCAACAAGACCGATCTCGTCGGGGCCGACGATCTCGCCGCCCTCGAGCGCCGGATCCGGACGATCAACCCGCATGCCGTGATCCACCGCACCGAGCGCTGCGCCATCCCGCTCGACAAGGTCCTCGACCGCGGCGCTTTCGACCTCGACCGCGTCCTTTCCCTCGATCCCGACTTCCTCGAGGGCGGCCACGGCGACCACGATCACCATCATCACGATCACGACCACCACGATCATGACCATGATCACCACCACGATCACATCAGCGAATCCGGGATCGGCAGCCTCTCGCTCCGCGCCGGCGAACTCGATCCCAACCGCTTCTTTCCGTGGATCGAGCAGATCACCCAGGCCTTCGGCCCGGACATCCTCCGCCTCAAGGGCATCATCGCTCTGAAGGACGACCCCGAGCGCTACGTGGTGCAGGGTGTCCACATGATCATCGAGGGAACCCACCAGCGCAAATGGCGCGACGGCGAGCGGCGCGAGAGCCGCCTCGTTTTCATCGGCCGCCGGCTCGAGACCGACCTGCTCAAGGCCGGGTTCGCCGCCTGCCAGGCCTGACGCCACCGAGCGCGGGGGCTACCCTCACGGTCCGGCCCGCACGGCATCGCGGTTCGGAACGAACGACCTGTCCACGGTCGCGCGAACGGCCCTGACAGCGCCTGTCGGCGGGCCTTGCCAGAGGGTACCGCGACAACGCCGGGGCGTGGGGGCCCGGACGGCCAGCAGGACCAGACATGCGCTTTGTGAATCCAATCGTCTTCGTGAACGACATCGCAGTCGCCAAAGCCTTCTATGCCGACGTCGTCGGCCTTGACGTGATAGAAGATCATGGCGACTTCGTTCTATTCTCCGGACACTTCGCGCTGCACGCAGGCGACGCACTGATACGAACCGTATGGGGATCCCAGCACAGCGCGGAGCCCGGCCCCTTCGGCCGTGGCAATCTCCTTCTCTATTTCGAAGACGACGACATCGATGCCTGCTTCTTGCGCCTGAAGGACCGCGTTCGCCTGATTCACCCGGTGAGACGCCAGGCCTGGGGCCAAAGGGTATTTCGCTTCCATGATCCGGACGGCCACGCGGTGGAGATCGGAGAACCCCTGAAGTGACGACCGCCGAAGACCATGCATTCCATGCCTTCGTGGTCGAGGCCACCTTCCTCGGCGACACCACTGCCTTCGCTCTCGGCGACGGCTCGCTGCGGCTTGTGGCCGGCCCGGCAGCGACCCGCGTTGCGGTGCATGCGGGCGCCATCCTGTCGGCGGCGGCGACGCTGGACGGCCGTCGGATCATCACCGGCGGCGATGACGGGATCGTTGCGGCCACCGACGTGGACGGCAACGTCGAGCGCCTTGCCGAACGGCCGCGCAAGTGGATCGACCACGTCGCCGCCGGACCGGGAGACGTCGTCGGCTTCACCATCGGCCGACAGGTCTCAGTCCGGCTGACCGACGGCGGCGAGCGGAGCCTCGACCTGCCGCGGGCGGCCGGCGGCATCGCCTTCGCGCCCAAGGGCCTGAGGCTCGCCATCGCGCGCTATGACGGCGTCACGCTGTGGTGGCCCGCAACGGAGGCCGAGCCGACGAGCCTCGATTGGAAAGGCGCCCATCTCACCGCCGCCTTCTCGCCCGACGGCAAGTATGTCGTCACCAGCATGCAGGACAACGCCCTCCACGGCTGGCGCCTCACCGACGGCAAGGACATGCGGATGAGCGGCTATCCGGCCAAACCGCGCTCGATCTCATGGTCGGCCAAGGGGCGCTTCCTTGCCACCTCGGGCGCCAACGCCGCGATCCTCTGGCCTTTCCATTTCAAGGATGGCCCAATGGGCAAGGCGCCGCTCCAACTCGGCGCGCGGGAGGCCCTCGTGACCCGGGTCGCCTGCCACCCGAAACAGGAGCTGGTGGCGATCGGCTATCAGGACGGAATGGTTCTCGCCGTCCGCTTCGCCGATGCCGAGGAGGCCTTGATCCGGCGCCCCGGCGGCGCACCGGTCAGCGCGCTGGCGTGGGACGGCGCGGGTAAGCGCCTCGCCATCGGCACCGAGAGCGGGGCGGCGGCCGTTATCACCACGGATTGACGCCGGCGGGACCCGCTCGGCCGCTTGTCGTGCCCTTTTGCCTTGCGATCTCGCCTCCAATTGAGGCACCGGGAGCCCGCTTGCATGCACTCGCGATGAATACATCGAGTCCCGAACCGAAATGACCGCTCGCGAGCTATGAAGTCCCGACAAACGTGCTACGGCTTGGTAACCAGGCCCGGTCTATGGCTTTGATGCTGGGCACTCACGGGATGGCCTGCGATGGCCGATTGGACCAATCTCGCGCTCCTCCTTGCCGAGGCGCTGCTTTACTTCGCCGTGATGGCGGGGCTGTTCCGCCTTCGGCACCGCTTCGGCATTGGATTGGTCTTCACCGCGCTCGGCGCGATGCACTTCCTCGAGACCTATCTCGCCGCGATCGTCTATCTGGAACTCCCCGGCGGCCTGGTCATTTCGCCCGGCTCGATCGTGCTGTTCTGCGGCAAGCTGGCGATGCTGCTTCTGGTCTACATCCGCGAGGACGCGGCGGCCGTCCGCCAGCCGATCTACGGTCTGCTCGTCGGCAACTTCCTGATGGTGGCGCTCGTCTTTCTCATGCGCTTTCACGACGTGGTGCCGATTGCCGGCGGCAGGCCGCTCGACTTCCAGCTGATGGACGAGATGGGCGGCCTGATGATCTGGGGCACCATCCTTCTGTTCGTCGATTCGATCCTGCTCATCCTGCTCTACGAGCGGACCGGAGAGTGGCTTGGCGACCGTCAGATGATGCGGGTGATCCTTTCGGCCGCGTTGGTGCTCACGTTCGACCAACTCGGCTTCTTCACCGCGCTCTACCTTCTGTCCGGTGTGCCCTTCAGCGTGCTCTACGGCGGATGGATCGCCAAGATGGGCTCGGCCGTGGTCTTCGGCCTGATGACCGCCTTCTACCTGCGCCATGTCGAAGTCGCGGGCACGATCAGGAGCGCGCCGCTCCTGTCAGACGTCTTCGATGCGCTGACCTACCGGCAGCGGCAGGAGACCGAGGGCCGGCTGGGCCGCGATGGTCTCACCGGCCTTCTGGACCGCAACCGCTTCGACAGCGAAGGCCGGAGCCTTGTCAACGACGCCGCCCTGGGAAAACGCTCGCTCAGCGTGATGATCGTCGTGATGGACGGTTTCCGCGCCTTCATCGATCGCCACGGCAGGGCCGCGGGTGACGGCGCATTTCGGCAGGTCGCGGATCTCATCCGCCTGACTACCCGGGAGACCGATCGCGTCTACCGTTACGGGGACGAGGAGATCGTCGTGCTCTGCGACGGCCTCGCCCACCGTTCTGCAATTCTGGCCGCGGAACGACTGCGCCGTCGGGTTGCTACCGCGCTGGCCGACGCCGCCTCCCCCGTCACCGTCAGCATCGGGCTCGCGACGGCGCCTCTTGATGGTGTCGACCTCGTGAGCGTGCTGGAAGCCGCTGAACATAGGCTCTACACGGCCAAGGCGGCGGGCGGTAACCGCGTTGTCGGCCATCCCGAGGAAGGCGGCGGGAAGGTCGCGCAGTTCCCGCGCTCGAAACCGGCCTGACCGGGTCTCCGACGATGGCGGCGGCGCGGCAGGTCCGGCCCCGCATCGTGATCATCGGTACCGAAGAACCCTGGAGCCACTCGGAGTGACGGTGATCACCGGCGACCGTGTCGGGGCCATCGCCTCGGAAGCCGTGACCATCGACGGCGCGTGCGGCCGGCAGGCACTGGTTCTGGATGTACCTGACCTACCAGCGCGGCGCGCGGCTGATCACCGACGACTCCGACCCGCGCGCCTGATGCCAGGCACTCTCGCCGGTATCCCGACTTGTGTCGTGGGCCGCACTTTGTATCGTGCAGGAAGCCACACCGCTGACCCGACGAGAGGAGAGCTCCGATGACCTCAGCCGCGGACGGACCAGCCTATCGCCGCCTCGAGGTTGGCGACCCCGGCCCCTGGTTCATCCAGAGGACCGCACACAACCCGCGCTTCGTCATCGACGTCACCGGAGGCCGCTACATCGTGCTGGGCTTCTATGGCAGCAGCCGCGACGAAGCCGGCAGCGCCGCGATCGCGAAGATCCGCGCCAATCGCCATCTGTTCGATGACGCCAAGGCGTCCTTCTTTGGCGTCGCGATCGATCCGAGCGAGGAGAGCGAGGGCCGCGCCCCAGACATGATCCCGGGCATCCGCACCTTCTTCGACTTCGACTTCACCATATCCCGGCTGTACGGGGCAGCGCCGCATGACGCCAGGCCCGGCGATACGGAAATCCCGCTCCGCCGCTTCTGGATCGTCCTGGACCCGACGCTTCGTGTCCGCCACCTTTTCGCGTTCGATGATACCGACGGGTTGTTCGCCTCCATTGCGGCGCTGCCGCCGCCGGAGCTCTTCGCCGGGATCGCGCTGCAGGCGCCTATTCTCTATCTGCGCGACGTGTTCGAGCCGGAATTCTGCCGTCGCCTGATCGACCAGTACGAGCGCCACGGCGGGCAGGAATCGGGCTTCATGCGCGAGATCGACGGCAAGACCGTGGCCATACAGGACCGCAGCCACAAGCAACGGCGCGACTTTCATATCGCCGACGACGACCTCATCGCAGCGACCCGCGACCGCATCCGGCGCCACGTCGTTCCCGAGATCAAGAAGGTCCATCAGTTCGAAGTGACCCGCATGGAGCGTTATTTGGTCTGCTGCTACGACGCAGCCGAAGGCGGCCATTTCCGCGCGCACCGGGACAACACCACCAAGGGCACGGCGCACCGCCGTTTCGCCGTCTCGATCAACCTCAACGACGATTTCGATGGCGGCGAAGTGAGCTTCCCCGAGTACGGGCCGAGAAGCTTCAAGCCGCCGCCGGGCGGTGCCGCGGTCTTCTCCTGCTCGCTTCTCCACGCCGTCTCGCCGGTCACCCGGGGCCGTCGCTACGCTTTCCTGCCGTTCCTCTACGACGACGCGGCGGCAAGGCTTCGCGAAGCCAACAACCAGTTCCTCGGCGAGGGTGTCGGCGGCTATCGCGCGCCCGACATCGCCAAGCAGGAGGAAACCAGCCGGCCGAGTTGAGGCGTTCCGAAGTCGGCGCCCGCTTTGGCCATTCTGGCTAGACCTGGTCAGTTCCCGCCGACGATGTCGACCGTTTCGAAGTTGTGGCGCCCGAAGGGACTGACAACGTAGCCCTCGACAGCGTCCACAGTCGCTACCGTGTCGAGTGGCGCTGCAATCGGCACCAGGGGCGCCTCAGCCGCGACGATACGCGCAGCCGAAGCGTAAAGCGGGGCCCGGGCCGACGGATCGACGGTTGCTCGCGCCTCGGCAAGCAGGGCATCGAAACCCGCATTGCACCACATCGTCCGATTGGCGATGCCGGCCGCCTCGCAGCCCAGCAGCGGCGCAAGGAGATTGTCGGGATCGCCATTGTCGCTGACCCAGCCATGGAGAACCGCGCCGTCCCGGTCGGGCGTCAGCGAAGAGTTCGCGAAGTCCTCCGGCGACGGCGTGACGATCTCCACGTCCAAGCCTGCGGCGCGGAGCTGGTTCCGGATCGCGCTGGCCATGCGTCCGGAATCGGGGTTGTAGGGCCGGACGCCCGGGAGCACCCAGAGCCGCAGCTTGGCCCCCTGGAGACCCGCGGCCGTGACGGCCTCTGTCGCGGTCGCCGCATCGTAGGGCGCCGCGGCCGTGTCGGTCCCGCCGAGCATCGGCTCGGGAAGAACGCTGTCGATGGCGACAGCATCGCCCGAGAAGACATCGGCAACGATGGCCTGCTTGTCGATCGCCTGCGCGATCGCCCGCCGGGCGGCGGTCATATCGGAGGGCGGCAGCGTGGCATTGAAGGCGAGATAGGCGAGCGCGAGCTCCCTGCCCTGAAGCAACTTCAGCCCGGCCTCGTCCCGGATCGCGGCGACATCGGACGGGTTCGGCGACGTGATCATCTGGCATTCCCCCGCCTTGAGCTTCTCGAAACGGACGCCGCTGTCCGGGGTGATGTCGAAGACCAGGGAGTCGAGCGACGGCCGCACCCGCCAGTAGTCCGTATTGGCGGCATAGCGAACCACTGCGCCGGGGCGGTTCTCCTCCAGCCGGAACGGCCCCGTCCCGACCGGCTCCTGGTCGAGCTTTTCTGGTGTCCCCGCCACCAGAAGCTGGTCGGCGTATTCCTTGGAAAGGATAGAGGCGAAGTCCATCGCGAGGTCGGCAAGGAATGGTGCGTAGGGCTGGCGAAGAACGAACGTCACAGTCCGGTCGTCGTCTCTGCGGATCGACTCGATCAGCGTCGGCAGTGACAGGCCCTCGAACCAGGGCCAGCTCCCGCCTGCATAATCCTGCCACGGGCCATCGGCGCGCCACTGACGCCCCAGCGAAAAGACGACATCGTCGGCATTGAAGTCGCGACCGGGAGTGAAGGACGGCGTCGAATGGAACTTGACCCCGTCGCGCAGGTGGAAGGTGTATTCGCGGCCATCCTTCGAGACGTCCCAGCGCTCGGCGAGCGCCGGCACGATCTCGGCCGTGCCCGGGCGGAACTCGACGAGCCGGTTGTAGATCGCCTGCGCAGAGGCATCGAGCGTGACGGGGTCGGTATGGAGCGCGGGGTCGAAACCGGCCGGACTGCCCTCGGCGCAATAGACCAGAGTCTTGGCCACGGCGCCGGACGCCGGGCCGACCGTGATCGCCGCCGCCAAGGCGAGGCACGCGATACGGCCCATCACCCCCCTCCCGATCCCGCCCGCCGGCCGGCAATGACTGAAGACAACACCGCTCGGCGTCCGGCGCAAGCCGAATTGGCCGTGATCAGCGACCGCCCGTGACATCGAGGATCGTACCGGTCACATAGGAGGATTGTTCCGAAAGCAGCCACATCACCGCCTCGGCGACTTCTTCTGCCGTCCCTGGCCGGCCAATCGGAGTCTGCGCGCCAACCGTCTCCGCCCGGCCCGGTTGGCCGCTTCGGACATGGATGTCGGTCTCGATCAGCCCTGGCCGGACGGCATTGACCCTCACCCCCTCGGCAATCGCCTCCCGGCCGAGGCCAACCGTCATCGCGTCGATCGCCCCCTTGCTGCCGGCATATTCGACCCGCTCGTTGGCAGCACCGAGCCGCGCCGCGGCGGAAGAAATGTTGACGATGGCTCCCCCGGTGCCGCCGTGCTTCGTACCCATCCGACGAACCCCTTCCCGGGCGACCAGGAAGGCGCCAAGCACATTGACGTCGATGACGCGCCGAAGCCGCTCGATGCCGATATCAGCCAGCGTGGTCGGCGGCCCGGCCATGCCGGCGTTGTTGACCACCCCGTCGATGCGGCCGAACGCCGCCTCTGCCGCGTCGAAGAGTGCGAGCACGTCGGCCTCCACGGCCACGTCGCCTTGCATGGACAGAGCCCGGCCACCCGCCTTCTCGACAGCCTCGGCGGTCGCGGCGGCGCCTTCGGCATTGCTGGCGAAGTTGAACGCGACGTTCCAGCCGCGGGCGCCCGCGAGCCGCGCGACGGCGGCGCCGATGCCTCCACTGCCGCCGGTGATGACCACTGTCCTAGGCATGGGCGTCTTCCGTCTCCGGTATCGTGCGGGGCCGGAGAGTGCCCAACTCGGCCGACTGCGTCCAGCCCACTCGGACCGACCGTTCTCGGCATTTTGCCCGTTCCGGCGCAGGATCGGCTTGACTTTGACTTGACCCCTCCTAATGTGCCGCCAACACCGCAATTCGAGGATTTCCCAAGATGGCCAAGGCCGCCACCATCAAGATCAAGCTGCTCAGCTCCGCTGACACCGGCTTCTTTTACGTGACCAAGAAGAATTCGCGGACCAAGACCGACAAGCTGACGATGAAGAAATACGACCCGGTCGCCCGCAAGCACGTCGAATTTCGCGAGACCAAGATCAAGTAGGACCCGCCTGATACGGGCGTCTTGCCTCGCAACAAAAAGGGCACCGCCGAGAGCGGTGCCTTTTTTTGTTGCCGGCGAATAAGTGGCCGGCCCAGAACGGGTTTGTACGAGGAGGCCACTCAATCCGTTCTGGAGCCGGCCTACCCTACGGACCCAGGAGATGCGGCGGACCTGAGCACTCCGCAGGGATTCTGAATAGACGGTTTTGGTCGACGACCTGGACTTGCTGCCGCGCTTCGGTCTGTGGCCTCTGCCGACCGCGGCGAATTCCCTTTTGCCACTCCGAACATAGCGCCCGGACATGGCAAAAGAAACAATTTGACCTTCAATTGATTCCAGAACCGCGTGATTTAGTAAAGCCTTAACCCTAACCAAATTGCCGCGGGCAGTCCCCGCTGGCCCCACACACCGGCCAAAAGTCGCTGATTCCGGCGCGATCCGGCCTCAGAGCGAGCTTCGGCTGCATCGCCGGCCTGCCCGGTCTGTCCCCTCCGTGGCGGCGGCGACATCAAGGACGTCGCCAGCAGACGCGGCGGCACCTATGCGCTCCTCGACGTGCTCGCCAAGGACGTCGGCGTGATTGGGACTGGCCGGCGACCGTCACCTACTACGCCAGCTGCGTGGGCCTCAGAAGCGAGCCCGCGCTCCGCAAACAACGAAGAAGGGGCGGCCTCGGCCGCCCCTTCGCGTTCCTGGACAAAAACCCTTGGGTGATTCAGGCCGCGAGCTTCAGCTCCTTTTCCGTGACCTGATTGTCGTCGTCGATCGAGCGGGCCGGCTTCAGGCCCGCCTTCTGCAGCGTGCCGTGATAGGCCTTCACCGCCTCGGACGGGGTGACGTTGCCGGCAACGACTTCACGCATCATCCGCACGATCTCGATCGGCGATTCGGCGCGGTGGATCTTCCGGCCGAACAGCGCGACGCGGGCGCCGTACTTGTGGGCCTGATGAAGCAGCTCGAACGTGTCGCGGGCCGTACCGGCCGCGCCGCCGAGGATGCCGACGATCAGGTGGCCGGGATCGTAGGAAGCGAGCTCCTCCATCGAGCGCGGGCCGTTGTACTGGAGCTTGAGGAACTTCGGATAGTCCTCCTCCATGACGCCAGCGAGGGTGCGGACGATATTGTCGTTGATGAACGAGCCGATGTCGGCGCCCTGCGTCAGCCTGATGTCGAAGGCGGGATTGAACACCTCGAGGAAGTGCCGCATGGCGTTCTTGTTGGCGTCGGCGCGGAATGCCGTGTAGGCCTCGGCGTTCTCGGCGTCGATGTCGCGCTGGTTCGAGAAGGTCACCGAATAGAGGCCGAGGTCAGCGTGCTTCTTCGCCTGGTCGACCCGGGCGGTGCGGTGGTGCCGCGACGGTTCTTCCTTGTAGCGACCGCCCCGCGCTGACCAGATGTCGGTGGTGTCGTTGAGGCGGATCGCCGGCGTCACCGGGCTGCCTTCGAACAGCCCTTCCTTCGCCAGCCGCTCGCAGGTTGAGGCCGACATCAGCATGATGTCGACGAGCCCCGACTTCGTCATGTCGCGAATGTTCTGGAGGTGGGTGTCGCGCGCGGTGAAGCGGGTCGGATCGTCGGCGTAGGGCACCGGCGAGGCGCGACCGAAGCCGATGTCACCATCCTTGGCATCGGCGATGATGAAATCGCCGGGGGTATACTTGCCGGCCTTGATCGCTGCCAGCTTGGTGTCGAGCGTACGCATTGGGGAGCAGTCTCCTTCGGTATCGGATCCGGTTGCTTCGCCGGGGCGCGGCCCGCCCCGCGCGTTCAGTTCATCGTCTCGCGCCAGCCCCATCGGTCGGCGAGCGCAAGGCAGGCCTTCCAGGGCTCGATCGAGGCCGTGGTCGAAATCTGGCGGAGCGAGGCGGCGGCGGTGGCATGGGCCAGCGCGAGCGAGTCCTCGACGCTCCACCCGCTGTGGAAGCCGTAAAGGAACCCGGCGGCAAACGCATCGCCCGCGCCGTTGGCGCCCTTGACCTCGGCCGGCGGCGCATTGACCGACGGCCGGCTGACGATAGTGCCGTCCCGGCTCGCCACGACCGCGCCCTTGGGAAAGTGGACGACGACGTGCTGCGCCGCGCCTTCCGCCACCACGGCCTTGGCCGCAGCGATGCAGGCGTCGATGTCGGTCTTGTGGTCGCGCACCGTCTCGATGCCGGCAATGCCGCCGATCTCGTGGTCGTTGACCACCACCAGGTCGAGATAGGGAAGGCACGGACGGACCAGCGCCGTCAGGCGCTCGGGAGCGATGCTGGCAAGCTCGATATTGGTGATCAGGCCGGCGGCGCGCGCCGTCTTGAGCGTCGCCACCCAGCCATTGGCCTCACCGCGCCACGGCCCGTCCATCAACCGATGGATGCCGGGGAGCCCGAGATGGAAGATGCGGTGGTTGCATCCGGCGAAATCGAAGCGGTCCGGCGTGAGCAGGTGGCTGGTGCCGAACCAGCTGATGTGGGTCCGCTGCCCGGTAGGGAGTGAGGCGAATGCAAAAGTGTAGTCGGTGGCGGCCTCCGCCGTCATCGCCATCCGGCTGCGATCGATGCCATACTTGTCGGCCTCGGCCACGAGGAAGCGGCCGTCGGGATCGTCGCCGACCAGCGCGATGGTCCCCACTGGCATGGTCGGATCGAGCCGCTTGATGGCGATCGCCATGTTCGAACCCGAGCCGCCGCCGGCCATCTCGGAAGAGAGAATATCGGCGCGTCCGTTTTCGTGCGGCCACCGGTCGAGCAGCAGGTTGCGATCGACGCACCAGGTGCCACCGGTGAGAATGCCCTCGCGTGACATGAATGGCGCGACCTTCGAACCCAGCTCGGTTTGCTCGTCCGCCGCCGCGCGGAGGGCAGACAAAATTTTGGGGAGGACGACCGCTGCCGGCCGCCCTCCCCAGGCTACCGCCGCGGACTCAGGCCCGCGGCGTCGGGAGAACCTTTAGCCCCAGCACTTCTTCAAGCCTTCGGCGGACGTCACGGATTCGACGCCGTCGACGGGCTTGTCGGTGATGAGGGAGACGCCGGTGTCGAAGAACGAGAGGCCCGGGGTCGGCTCAGGCTTCTTGCCCGACTTGGCGAACTCGGCCACCGCCTCGACGCCGAGCGCGGCCATCAGCAGCGGGAACTGCATCGAGGTCGCGCCGATGACGCCGGCCTCGACGTTCTTCACGCCCGGGCAGCCGCCGTCGACGGAAACCACCAGCACCGACCCGTCGTCCTTGCCGAGGGCCTTGAGGGCTTCCCAGGCACCGGCCGCGGTCGGCTCGTTGATGGTGTAGACGACGTTGATGTCCGGGCACTTCTGGAGCAGCGTCTCCATGCCGGTCCGGCCGCCCTCTTCGGCGCCCTGGCCCCACTGGTGACCGCAGATCCGGGGATCGTCCTCGTCGAGGTAGCGGGCGGGATCCTTGATGTCGATCCCGAAGCCCTGCATGAAGCCCTGGTCGCGGGCGACGTCGACCGTGGGCTGCTGCTCGAGCGCGTCGAGCATGGCGATCACGGCGCCGGAGGTGTCGCCCATGGTCTTGGCGGCCCACTGGCCGATCAGCAGGCCGGCCTTGAAGTTGTCGGTCGCGAACGTCGCGTCGGCGGCGTCGATCGGGTCGAGCGGGGTGTCGAGGGCGATCACCAGGATGCCGGCGTCGCGCGCCTTCTGGATGGTCGGCACGATCGCCTTGGTGTCGCTCGGCGTGATCAGGATGCCCTTGGCGCCCGCCGAGATCAGGTTTTCGACGGCAGCGACCTGACCGTCGTTGTCGCCGTCGGCCTTGCCGGCGAAGGCCTGGAACTTCAGGCCGAGTTCGTCGGCCTTGGCCTGCGCGCCTTCACGCATCTTGACGAAGAACGGGTTGTTGTCCGTCTTGGTGATCAGGCCGACAAGCACCTCGTCCGCCATCGCCGGCGCTCCGGCGAGAATCGCCGTCGCCGAAACGGCCGCGACCATCATGGTCAAATGCTTCAGTTTCATGAGGGTTCCTCCCACTGTGATCCGCATGCCGGTACGGCTTGTCTGCCGCTCCAGCTTCGTTCCCGGCTACTCCCGAGCGGCCGGCGCCGGAGACCAAAGCACCCGGGTCGTCTCAAGTCAATAAGTTAGTTATCCTAATTTATATATTGACAGACTGGCTCGAGGCTGATGCTCTGACCTCAGGTATCAGCGGCGCGCTCACCATGGACATCGATCTCGGCGGACCGGACCACCCGCCTCCGCCCAGGCTCGGTCGGGGAACACGCCAGACCGGCGTCCGCCTTTACAATGAGCGCCTGGTCCTGTCGCTCGTCCGCCATCACCGCGCCCTGCCCAAAGCCGACATCGCGCGCCTGACCGGCCTCTCCCCGCCGACCGTCTCGGCGATCGTCGGTGAGCTCGAGGCCGACGGGCTGCTGGTTCGCGAGGCGCCCCAGCGCGGCAAAGTCGGCCAACCCTCGGTGCCCGTCTCGCTCAATCCCGATGGAGTCTACTCGATCGGTGTGAAGATCGGGCGACGACGCAGCGACATCGTCCTCATGGACTTCGTCGGCGGCGTTCGCGCCGAGCTACACCGCACGTACCTCTATCCGGAGCCCGACTCCCTCGTCGCCTTCATCGACAAGGCATGGCGGACGCTCGGCGCGAAGGTGCCGGCCGGCCGCCGCAACCGCATCACCGGGCTCGGCATCGCGGCGCCATACGAGCTGTGGAACTGGGAAGAGGAGGTCGGCTCGCCACCGGGCGCGATGCAGAGTTGGAAGGACTTCGACCTGACCGAAGCGGTGGGCAGAAACTGCGATCTGCCCGTCTATTCCTGCAACGACGCGACCGCGGCGTGCGCGGCAGAGCTGCTGTTCGGCGACGCCGGCCGCTACGCCGACATGCTCTATATCTTCGTCGCCTGGTTCATCGGTGGCGGCATCGTGCTCGACCGTCACCTCTATCCGGGCCGCACCGGCTATGCGGGCTCGATCGGCCAGGTTCTGGTGCCATCGCGGGACGCTGACGGCAACCCGATCAGTCGGCAACTCCTCCATGTCGCGTCGATGTATCGGCTCGAGCGCACAATCAAGGCAAGCGGCGGAGATCCCTCCCCGATCTGGGAATCGCCGGACGACTGGACATCGATCGACCCGTACCTCGACGAGTGGATCGAGCGCGCCGCCGGCGGGATCGCCCACGCCGTGATCGACGCGATGTCGGTGATCGATTTCGAGGCGGCGGTGATCGACGGCGCCCTGCCGGCCTCGGTCCGCAAGCGGATCGTCGAGCGCACCGTGGCGACGCTCGCGCGGCTGGAGACCAAGGGCCTTGCGCCGCATGCGGTGGTCGAGGGGTCGATCGGCAACCGCGCCCGCGCCATCGGCGCCGCCAGCCTGCCCATCCTCGCCAGGTTCATGCGTGACCGGGAGCTGCTCTTCCGCAGTCCAGGCGAGACCCGCCTCGACGGGGCGAACTCCGCGGAGCGCCTCTCTGCCTCTTGAACAACCCATCCGAAGGACCTGGAACGGCATGAATCTCACCCACCTGCTTGCCGCCCGGATCGACGGGGGAAAACCCGTCCGCGCCGGTCTGATCGGCGCCGGAAAGTTCGGCTCGATGTTCCTCTCCCAGATGCCGACGATCCCCGGCCTCGACGTCGCGGTGATCGCCGACCTCGACCCGGAACGGGCTCGGGCGGCCTGCCGGAGCGTCGGCTGGGACGAAGGCCGCATCGCCGCCACCCGGTTCGTTGCGAGCGGCAGGGACGCTTGCGACCCCGGCGCCGTGGACGTGGTGGTCGAGGCCACCGGCAATCCCGCCGCTGGCATCGCCCACGCGCTCGCCGCGATCGAGGCCGGAACGCCGATCGTGATGGTCAACGTCGAGGCCGATGTGCTCGCCGGTCCCCTGCTCGCCCGCAAGGCCCGCGACCGGGGCGTGGTCTATTCGATGGCCTATGGCGACCAGCCGGCCCTGATCGCCGAACAGGTCGACTGGGCCCGCGCCAGCGGTTTCGAAGTCGTCGCCGCCGGCAAAGGCACCAAGTATCTTCCGGCCTATCACACCGTGACGCCCGACGGCGTCTGGCAGCACTATGGGCTGTCCCCGGAGGAGGCGAAGAAGGCGGGCATGAACCCGCAGATGTTCAATTCCTTCCTCGACGGCACCAAGTCTGCCCTCGAGATGGCGGCGGTCGCCAATGCCTGCGGTCTCAGGGTGCCGGAGGACGGGCTCTCCTTCCCGCCCTGCGGCGTCGACGACCTGCCAAACGTGCTGAAGGGACGGGCGGCTGGCGGCCAGCTCGCCGAGGACGGCATGGTCGAGGTGGTATCCTCGCTCGAACGCGATGGTCGGCCGGTCTACCGCGACCTCCGCTGGGGCGTCTACGTCGTCTTCAAGGCACCCAACGACTACGCCGCCGCCTGTTTCAAACAGTACGGCATGACCACCGACCGGTCCGGCCGCTATGCCGCGCTCTACCGGCCCTACCACCTGATCGGACTCGAACTCTCGGTCTCGGTGCTCAATGCCGTCCTCAACCGCCAGCCGACGGGCGCGACCCGCGCCTGGCGCGGCGACGTCGCGGCCGTGGCGAAGCGCGATCTCAAGGCCGGTGAGACGCTCGACGGCGAAGGCGGCTTCACCGTCTACGGCAAGCTGATCCCGGCCGAGCGCAGCCTCCGCGAGAACGCCCTGCCGATCGGGCTCGCCCACGGCGTCAGGCTCAACCGCGACATCGCCGCCGGCGGCATCGTCACGGCCGCCGCCGTGTCCCTCGACGAGTCGGTCCCGGCAGTTCGCGTCCGCCACGAGATGGAGGCGGAAGCCCGCACCGCGGACGGCACGCCCTAGTGGTGCCTTGCTAGTTTCCATCCGGCCGTTGATCTAGCCTTCCGGGGGGGGGTCGTCCTAAGCGAGCTGAGCTACGTAGAGTAGCACTGTTATCGTCATCTCGGGCTGGAAATGATACAATCCCCCAACCTTAACGAGGCAGGGAGGCAGCGATGGCGAAGGTCTTCGGATTGGCAAAAGGATACGAGACGCAGACTTTTGTAGCTAATTACAAAGGGCCACTGTTCCCGGTGAACCTACTATCCGCCAGCGCCATGCGATTGACAGCAACTCACGAAGACACGAACGCCACCTTGGGCTTAGTTTTATTCGGCACAATCCCTGATTTTAGATCGATCAGTCACACCCAATCGGGTCAGTGGAGAAGCGTCCTTCTTTTCTGCCAACGGCCAAGACATGCTGTTTTGCGACTTCAACGGCATTGTCTTGGATCGAGACTCCGATGGCGAACCCGACAAGGCCACCGTCAACGTCGTGTTCAAAGGCGGAACAGGAAGATTTACTGGTGCCACGGGAGTCGGTTCTGTCGAGGCCGACCTTCACCCCGAACGCGGCTTCTCCCAAGGACGAATCGAAGCTGAGGTGAACGTACCCCTCGCCGCGCCTCAATGATTTGTCACGCCGAGGGGCGGGCAGCCTCGTTCTGGTGGATCGAGGCGAGCAGCGCGTCGATCTCGGCTTCGACGGCCTTGAGGTCCTCGCCGCCCGACATGATCGCCACCACCTCGTCGCGCGTGATTTCGGACTTGCGGAAGGTCCCAGCGCGCCGGCCGCGATTGAGCAGCGTGAACACATCCCCGACCGGATAGGCATGGTGGATGTTGTGCGAGATGAAGATCACCGCGAGGCCGCGAAGCCGCGCCTCGATGACGAACTTCAGCACCATCGCCGCCTGGTGGACGCCAAGCGCCGAGGTCGGCTCGTCGAGGATCAGCACCTTGGCCCCGAAGTGGATGGCGCGCGCGATCGCCACCGACTGCCGCTCGCCACCGGAGAGCGTGCCGACCGCCTGGGTGGGGTCGCGGATGTCGATGCCGATGTCGGCCATGGCCTGGCGCGACACGGTGTTGGCCTTCTCCTTGTCGAAGCGGGTGAACGGGAAGATGCCCTTGAGCGGCTCGCGGCCGAGGAAGAAGTTCCGCGAGATGCTCATCAGCGGGATCATGCCGAGATCCTGGAACACGGTCGCGACGCCATACTCCGCCGCGTCGCGCGGGCTGCGGAAGCTCACCGGCACGCCGTCGACGAGAATCTGGCCGTGGGTGGGACGATGAACGCCCGACAGGATCTTGATCAGCGTCGACTTGCCGGCGCCGTTGTCGCCGAGCAGGCAGTGCACCTCGCCGGGATGGACCTTGATGTCGATGTCGCGGAGCGCGATGACCGAGCCGAAATGCTTGGAGACGCCCTTGAGCTCGATTGCCGGAACCTCGGTCATCCCGCTGTCCTCTCGCCCAGCGCCTTGGCGCGGATGTAGTTGTTGACCAGCACCGCGATCAGGATCATCGCGCCCAGAAAGACCTTGAACCAGTCGGTGTCGATGCCGGTGTAGAAGATGCCCATCTGCACGAAGCCGAAGATCAGCGCGCCAAGGACCGCGCCGATCACGGTGCCGTAGCCCCCGGTAAGCAGCACCCCGCCGATCACCGCGGCAATGATCGCCTCGAACTCCTTGAGCGTGCCGCGGAGGGTGTCGGCGGAGCCGGCTTCCATCACCTGGATGCAGGCGAGCAGGGTCGCCGCGCAGGCGGTTCCGATGAACAGAAGGATCTTCACCCGGGCGACCGGCACGCCGACGTTGCGGGCGACGTCCGCATCGCCGCCGGAGGCGTAGATCCAGTTGCCGAAGCGCGTATTGGTGAGGATCCAGCCGGCGACGATGGCAACGCCGATGCACCAGACGATCGACATCGGGATGCCGGGGACGAAGGGCAGGCCGTCGCTTCGGGTGTCGATCCAGCCCTGGCTGCCCATCCACCGGAACAGCCCGCCAAGGATGTGGCCGTTGAAGATCTCGGCGGTCCAGGGATCCGGCACGCCGTCGAGGATGTAGGGGATCTGGGTCCGGCCGGTGACCGTGCGGGTGATGCCGATCGAGAGGCCGCGCAGGATGAACAGCGACGCCAGCGTCACGATGAACGACGGAAGGCGCGTCTTGACGACGATCAGCCCATTGAACCAGCCGACGACGATGGCGACCGCGAAGGCCGAGAGCACGCCGCCCCACAGCGGGAAGCCCAATTCGCGCACCGTCAGGCCGATGACCACGCCGGCGAAGCCGATCATCGAGCCGACCGAGAGGTCGAATTCGCCGGCGATGATGAGGAGGGCCGCGGCAGTGGCGATGATGCCGAGTTCCGCCGACAGCGTCAGGAACGTCATCGAGCCTTGCAGCGAGTACAAGGCCTTCGCGCCCGGCAGGAAGGCGAAGATGACGAGCGCCGCGATCAGACCGCCCGCAGCGCCCGCCTCCGGGCGCCGCAGCAGCCGGGTCAGCCAGCCCGCCTCGGCAATCCGCTCGTCATGCGCCCCGCGCCGCTTTGCGGCGATACCGAATCGCCCTGCGGCATGGTCGCCCTCGGCCGACCCCGCTTCTCGTTCCATGGCCGTCATCTTAGCGCTTCGACCTCGTCATCGACAGCTACGGGAAAATTGCAAAAGGCCGGGGGAGAGCGCCAGGCCCTCCCCCGGAAGTCGCCGCTATGAGGGCTAGCGGATACCTTCCTTGGCGAGCACGAGGATCGCCTCGGCCGCCGCGGGCGTGTCGACGAAGAGCGGGCCGGTATAGACGTCGCTCTGCGGCCAGAAGCCGTGCGTGGCGTACTCGACCATGTTGATGACCGGGACGAAGCCCATCAGGTACTGCTGGGCGTCCATGCCGAACTCCATCTCGCCGGCAACGATCGAATCGAGCACCTCGGGCGAGATGTCGAAGGTGTAGAGCTTGATCTTGCCGAACAGCTCCTTTTCCTTGAACAGCGGAATCAGCGGGTTGGCCGCGCCTGCGCCCATGGCGAACACGCCCTGGACCTCGGGGTGGGCCGAGAGATACGCCTCGGTCCGGCGCTGGATGTCGCCCGGATCGGGCGTCACCGCCACCACCTCGGTGCCGCCGCCGGACGGCGCCAGGCCGTCGTTGAGACCGCGGCAGCGATCGTCGAGGCTGGTGTTGCCGACCTCGTGGTTGATGCAGACCACCTTGAGGATGCCGTCCTTGGCGAGGCGCTCGCCGGCGCGCTTGCCGGAATCGTATTCCGACACGGTGCCGACGTAGAAGGTGACGCCCATCTCCTCGCCGGGGACCTCGTTGGAGTCGATGTTCATCGTCGGGATGCCGGCGGCGATCGCCCCCGTCACCGACCCGCGGAGCGCGTCGGGATCAGCGATCGAGACGATGATGCCGTCGGGCTTGGTTGCGACCGCCGCATCGATCAGGCGGGCATGCTCGACCTCGTCGAAGACCTGTGGCGAGATGTACTGCACCTGTGCGCCGGTCAGCGCCGCGGCGTCATCGACGCCCCGCTTCACCACCGACCAGTAAGGGTCGGAGGCGGAGCCGTGCACGACGACGGCGATCTTGACGTCCTTGGGATCCTTGAGCCCCTCGGCACTCGCGACGGTGGCGACAAGGCCTACGGCGGCGGCCGCAAGCGCAATCCTTGGAAGGTATCTCATCACAGTCTCCCTCTTTTTCATGCGGCCAGGGTTCATCCCAGCCTGGTCAAGACGTTGCGGGTCACGCGCTGGACGAGAGCATCCGCGTCCAGTCCGTAGGCCCAGTCGGCTGTCCCGGCATTGAAGACGGTTCCGCCGCCGGGATGGCGGAAACAGCCCATCACCGCGTGTCCTCTGGCGAGGCGCGCCGTGGCCGCCGGCGTTGCTTCGCCGAATAGCGTGGTTGCGGTGAATTCAAGATCGCCGATCGCGTCCGGATCGAAGCTGAGCGGCACGATGGTTTCGTTGCCGGCCGGCCCGTTCGAGATCAGATGCGCCGGAGCGGTGGCGAGCACCTCCATGTTCTCCGGGGTGCCGTCGATACCGGTCGGCCGCGGCAGACCGTCGACTAGGGCAAGGTCGCAGCCGTCGACCTCATAGCCGACGATATGCGAGCCGAGGCCGAGCGCATCGCCGTAGCGGAGGCCCGTGCCTTCGAACGCCCAATGGTCGGGCCGGTGGATCGTGTACGCGCCCGAGCTGCGCGGCACGCAGCTCCCGAAGCGCACGTAGCCGCCACGGCAGAACGAAAGGCCCGTCGTCAGGTTCTCCGGGCGGCCGATGAGCGGATCGGACCAGATGCTGGTGAGCGCGCTCTGGCGGTCGGTGCCCATCACCGGATCGGTCTCGCGCGCCGCATATTTGTGGCAGACCATGGTCTCGCCGCCGTCCTCGTAGCGGACCTGCCAGTAGACCGTGTTGCCGGAGAAGACCGCGAGATTGCCGCCGCGGCCGAGATGGGCATCGACGGCGTCGCGCATCCCCCGCGACCAGTACTCGTCATGACCGACGCTGAGCAGCAGGCGATACGGCTCGAGGATCTCGGGCCTGAACTCGAGGTCGCTGTTCACCGCATAGTCGAAGTGCAGCCCGGCGTCCTCGGCCCAGCGCACGAAGCGCCGCTCCCAGTTGTACCAGCCGGCGGAGGTGGTCCAGACCGGCACCCGCGTCTGGCGGAGATAACGCTGCAGCCGGTGGTGGTCCGGATCGGGCTCCGGTGTCACGTTGGCGGCACGGCCATCGAAGCCGTCCGGGTCCGCCGGCCGCGCCAGATAGCCATATTCGATCGGCCGCTGGAACGAGACCCGGGACTTGCCGGTATAGAGGCACTCGCCGCCCCACCGGTTGTACGCGTTGTAGGTATTGGTCTGGATCACCAGAACTGCGGAACAGTCGCTGCCGGGCTCCGCCGCCCGGAGCACGAAGAAGGCACGGCCCACCGCCTCCGGGCCCTCGAGGCCGTCGGCGATGAGCGCCACCTCGTAGAAGCCGGACCGCCAGTCGGCCGGAATGCTCAGCCCGAAGCTCGCGGGCCACCCACACCCTTTCGCATAGGCCTCGTCCGGTACCGGTTGTTCGCGCCCGGCAATGCCCGCCTTGCTCCACACCACCTCGCGGCGGTTGCCGATCCGCGCGATCTCGACCGAGAATGCGCCGACCCGCGACGTGCAGTGGAGCGTCAGCTCCTCTCCCGGCCGATAGCTCTGGCGGCCGGGATAGCCTTCGACGACCGGGGAGAGGGTGTCGTAGTCGAGCATGTCCGTCTCCGCCGCCTGCCCTCCGCCGGCCTCAGGCCGACCGCTTGGTGGTGGCCGCCTCGCGCTCGCGGCTGGTTATGTCGAATTTCTGGGTATCGACGGCTTCGACGTCCCGAAGCTCGGCCTCCTCCGGCGACATGCCACCGAGCGCGACCCGCGCGGCGATGCCGATATTGTGGATCATCGCATCGATCTCGGCATCCCCGTGCCTGGGGTTGGTGGCGATCATCACGGTGCGGTTGAGGATGTCGAGCGAACCGGCGCACATGTCCTTCGAGTAGGTCTTCCGGCACTCGGCATTCTGCGGCATCAGGTAGGGGTTCATCGCCGGGTGCGCGGCGCCGGCGCCGATCAGCACCTGATCCCACTCGGTGTAGGTGTGACGCCCGGTCTTGCCGGCGATCACGCTCGGGAAGATCTCGACGAAGCGGTTCGCCTTGTCCGCCGAAGGCAGCGTGTACATCACCTGGGTCGCGCAATCGTGGTCCGGACTGTTCATCGGCGCCGGTTTCATGCCGAGATTGTCGAGCGAGGCCGTGCCGGCGAGGATCCGCTTCTTCTCGGCGCGCATCTTACCGATCATGTTGTCGAGGCGGTCGAGCTGGACGTTGAGCATCGCGCCCATCAGCTCGGTCGCCCGCGCGCCGTTCCCGGCGAACGGCTTTTCTTCGTCGTCTCGGCCGCTCCAGTAGAAGTGGCAGGGATCGATCGCCCCCTGGGCGCGCTTGGCGAGCCGGTCATCGTTGACCGCAACGCCGCCGCCCTCGCCGGAGGTCATGTTCTTGTAGTAGTTGAAGCTGAACGCGCCGATGTGGCCGATCGCACCGAACTTCTTGCCCTTGTAGCCGCCGCCGACGCCCTGGCAGGCGTCTTCGATGACGATCAGGTTCCGCCGCTTGGCGATGTCCATGATCGCATCCATGTCGGCGGCCGCGCCCCACATGTGCACCGGCACCACAGCCTTGGTCCGCGGCCCGATCGCCGCCTCGACCGCCTTCGGCGAAAGGGTGATCGATTCGTCGATGTCGACGATCACCGGGATCGCACCGACGGCGAGCACCGAGGTCGCCGTCGCCATGTAGGTGTGGGCCGGGATCAGGACCTCGTCGCCCGGCCCGAGGCCGACCGCGATCATCGCCGCGGCAAGCGCGTTGGAGCCGCTGGCCGCGAGCGCGAAGTGCTTGACGCCGAGATAGTCGGCGTAGCGCTGCTCGAAGCGGTCGCATTCCCCGCCGATTCCGTAGCGGAACAGCTTCCCCTCGCGGAGAACCTTGGTCACTGCCTCGATCTCTTCGTCGCCGACGATATACATGGGTCCTCCTCAGGTCCTCTTCTTGTGGCTCATCAGCGCCCGGCCGAGCGCGCGCGGAGCGCCTCGCGGAGCGGCTTCATGCCGATGACTTCGATGTCGAACTCGTCGATCCATTCGCGAATCTTCCCGGTCCGGAAGAGAGCATATTCCTCCGTGCGGATATGTGCCCACTCGGGATTGACCGCCTCGAAGTCGCCGGGACGGTTGAAGTGCATGGACAGGAACGTGAGCCCCGGCTCGATGCCGGCAAAGATTTCGCGGTAGGCGGTCTCGGCGTCGGTCGTGCGGGCCCACGGCGTCTCGCAGACGATGTCGAAGACGGGCTCGCCGGCCACGCGCGCCGCCACGATCTCCGCGTCGTATCCGGCCGGATCGAGGGGGCCGGCATAGGTCGCGGGATTGTAGCGGGAATAGTCCTTCACCAGGAGCATCGGCACCCGGTACTCGGCGGCGAGCTTCCGCGAGATGGCGACGAACTCCGGCATTTGCGCGGTGCCCATATGCGCGTCGAAGTGAGTGGGATCGATTCCCGCCGCGACGGCCGCTTCGATCTGGGCGCGGAGCTCGGCCTCGACCGCCTCCGGCGCCGCCTTTCGGGCGTGCGGAACGTCGGGCCAGAAATAGCCGAGCTCGTCTGTGAGCCCGGCCGAGCGCGGCGGCGCCGTGAGCGGCCGCCAGCGATAGGGCACCTGCTCGCTGGTAAGCGTCAGATGGACGCCGACGTCGAGCGAGGGATCGGCCGCCGCGATCGCCGCAGCCTCCGGGAACCACGGACAGGGCACCATCACCGAGCCCGAACTGCACGTCCCCAGCTTCGACAGCTCGACAAAGGCCGTATTGGCGCCGTGGGACATGCCGACGTCGTCCTCGTGGATCACCACCCGCTTGGCGCTGCCATTGGTACTCAAGTCAGTGCACTCCTCTGCCTGTCGTTTCTGCCCATCACGCGACGCGGGCGACGAGGTCGGTGAGATCGTCGAGTTCGATTTCGTCGCGGCGGAAATTGGCCGCGACGCGCCCCTGCGCCAGCACCGTCAGATCGTCCGCCACCGACAACGCATGACGGAAGTTGTGGGTGATGAGGATAACCGCCTGGCCCTGATCGCGGGCGTGGGTGATGTGGTCGAGCACCCGCCCGGCCTGGCGGACCGCAAGCGCCGATGTCGGCTCGTCAAGGATGAGCAGGGACGAGCCGAAGAACATCGCCCGTGCGATCGCCAGGGACTGGCGCTCGCCGCCCGAAATGTTGATGCCACGCTCGTCAAGGCCGCGCTCCCACCGCACGCCGAGGCGATGCAGCGCGGACCGCGCCATGTCGTCGGCGCGGCGGAGATCGAACCACTTGAACGGCCCGAGCCCCTTCTGCGGCTCGCGCCCGAGCACGACATTGCGGGTGACCGACAACAGCTCGCACACGGCGAGATCCTGGAACACGGTGGCAATGCCCCGCGCCCGCGCCTCGGCCGGACTCGAGAAGCGAACCGGCTCGCCGTTGAACCGAAGCTCGCCCCGATCGGGCGGGAAGACGCCGGAGAGGATCTTGATCAGGGTCGACTTGCCGGCCCCATTGTCGCCGAGCAGCGCAAGGATGCGGCCCGAATAGGCCTTCAGCGACACGTCGACGAGCGCCGTGGTGGCGCCGAACCCCTTGGAGATACCGATAGCCTCCATCACCGGCACCGCACCGTCGGGAATCGGGGCGATCTGCCGACGCGGCCGATCGCTTTCCTCGCTGCCGCTGCCGTCGGGAAGGGCGGTCTTCCGCCCGGCCGGTTCGGATGTCGTGCTCATGGCGTCTTCTCGTCCCGGAAGGCCTCGCCGCTCTCGGCGATCACGCCCGGCTCGACGCCGTCGCGGCCCGGCTGCGCCTCGCCGAGGATCGCAGCGTCAGCGGCGGCGCTGCTGCGCCGAAACCCGGCGAGCGGGCGCGACCGCGCCAGCCGCCGCGCGACATCTGTATTGAGGATGACGGCAAGGACGACGATGAGGCCGGTCAGCGTGCGGAAGAAATGGCCCGGCGCGCCGGCAAGCACGAGGCCGACCTGGATCATTCCGAAGGTGATGGCGCCGAGCACGGTGCCGACGACGCTGCCATAACCACCGGACAGAAGCGTGCCGCCGATCACCGTCACCGCCACCGCCTGAAGCTCCATGCCCTCGCCGCGGAGCGCGTCGACGGAGGAGAAACGGGCGACCTGGACAATGCCCGAGAGCGCGCCGAGCGCCGAGGCGATCATGAACAGGATGACCGTCACCCGATCCACCGGAACGCCAAGATTCCGGGCCGCCTGGGGATTCTGGCCGCACGCCTGGATCCAGTTGCCGAAGCGTGTCCGGGTGAGGAGGAACGTGCCGAGCAGCCCGATCCCGAAGAACCAGACCATCGACATCCGGAAGCCGAAGATTAGCGGCCCCGCCATCACGTCCTTGAAGAGCGGCGGGATATCCACCGTCATCGGGAAGCCGCCGGTGAGCGCGATCAGGACGCCGCGCCAGATCAGCATGGTGCCGAGCGTGACGACGAAGGAATGGATGCGGAAGCGGACGACGATGATGCCGTTGAGGAAGCCGAGGGCCGCGCCGGCGATGACAGCCGCCGGCGCCGCGACGATGGGCGAGAGCCCGAAGTCGCGCATCAGCACGACGGCGACATAGGAGGTGAGGCCGAGCACTGCGCCGATCGAGAGATCGAAATGCCCGCCGATCATGAGCAGGGTGATGCCGATGCTCATGATGCCGAGCTCGGCAGCGACCGCCATGATGCTGATGTAGGTCAGCTTGGTCGGGAAGAGCTGCGGCGACAGGATCGTGAAGACGACGAAGAGGATGACGACGGCGGCGAGCGCTGTCGACTCCGGCCGGAGCATGAAACGGCGGAAGCTCTCGCCGAGGACGATCGATCGTCCTGGGCCGCCGCCCGATGCCTGGTCCGCTCCGTGAGCCATGGTCCCTGTCTTCGGTTGTGTCGAACACCGGAACCGGAGGGACGCACCGCGCCCCTCCGGCATAGAATGGTCCGGTCTTACCGGTACCCCGCCTCGACCAGCGCGGCGACCTTCTCGACATTGTCCTTGTCGACGATGGTCGGACCGGTCAGGAAATAGTTGGCCTCCTGGAGACCATACTTGATGTTATGGGTCAGCAGGAGCACCGGCATGTAGCCACGCCAGAACTGCTGCTGGTCGATGGTGAAAGCCTGGCGGCCGTCACGGATGGCGGCAAGGCTCTGGGCAACGATGTCGTAGCCGGTCAGGATCAGGTCGTCCCGGCCGATCTGCTCCTTGGCGGCGAGGAAGCCGTCGATCACGTCGCAGGTGCTGGTGGCCGCCGCAGTGTCCGGGTGAAGGCGCAGGTAGTTGAACAACGATTCTGCCTGCTGGCCGGGGTCCATGGTGAGCTCGAGGAACTCGGCCTCGACGCCGTTGGCCTTCAGCTCGTCGATCTCCGAATTCGCGCGGTCCATGCAGGTGGCGTCGCCGGGCTGCTGGTTGGCGACCACGACGCGGCCCTTGACCCCCATCGACAGCAGCCGCTGCGCGGTGAGCCTGCCCGCGGCCTTCTCGTCCGAGCCGGTGCGGAACAGGAACATGTCGTCCGGGTCGCGCACCTGCTTGCCGGCCGGCGGCGCCGCTGCGCTGCCGATGGCGATGCCGGCTTCCTTGGCCCGGGCGACGACGTCGGTATAGGCGGCGTCTTCAGTGAACACGCAGATGGCGATGCCGTCGGCCTGGGCCGCGATCGCTTCCTCGATCTTCTGGACCTGGTTCGGAATGGTCAGCTGGTCCGGATAGATGTAGGTGACGTTGACGCCGAGATTGGCGCCCGCCTCGGCCGCGCCGCGGGCGAGATAGCCGTGGAACCCCGTGGGCGCAGCACAGCCCACGAAGTAGATCGAGATGTCGTCGTCCTGCGCCTGTGCGGCGCCCGTGGCCGCGAGTGCGCCGACCATGGCGGCGGCAACCGCCATCGGCCTGAACGAACGAACACCCGATACGCCAGCAAGTATCGTCATGGCCTGTCCTCCTCTGTTGGGACCGGATGATCCAAGGATATCAACAACTTCATCACGCACGTCCGCCGCTCTCCCGCGTCTCGACGACGAAGCCGGCCCCCTCGGCGAGGGCCACGAGATTGCGGTAACCGAGGCTCGCATAGGTCAGCGGATGGGCCTTGCGCGGGTCCTGCTCAGCCTCGACCACCAGCCAACCGGCATAGCCGGCGTCGTGGAGGTGGCGAAGGATCGCGGGGTAGTCGACGCTGCCGTCGCCCGGTACGGTGAAAATGCCGTCGAGCACCGCCTGCATGAAGCTCTGGTCGTCGCGCCGCGCCTTGGCCAGCACGTCCGGGCGGGTGTCCTTGCAGTGGACATGGACGATCCGCGCCGCATGCCGCTTGACCAGCGCGACCGGATCGCCGCCGGAGAAGGCGCTGTGCCCGGTGTCGTAAAGCAGACCCACGGCCGGACCCGTGACCGCCATCAGCCGATCGACTTCCGCGTCGCTCTCGACCACCGTCCCCATGTGGTGATGGAAGGCCATGCCGACGCCGAAGTCGTCCATCTTCTCGGCCAGCGCCGTGACCTTGCGGCCGTAGCCGGCCCATTCGTCGTCGGCGAGGGTCGGCCGGTTCGATATCGGCTCCCAGATCGCGCCATGGCGACCGCGCGAGGTGTCGGCATAGACGACCCGCGGCGCGCCGAGGTCGCGGTGAAGCGTCAGGTGCGGCAGCAGCGCCTCGAATTCCTCCTCGACGCTGCGGTCGAGGATGCGTCCGTCCCACCAACCGCCGACGAGCTTGAGGTCGTGCCCAGCGAGGATCGGTCCGAGCACCGCGCTGTCGCGCGGAAACTTGCCGCCCAGCTCGGTGCCGAGATAGCCGGCCGCACGGGTCTCGGCGAGGCACGTCTCGAGCGACGTGTCGCCGCCGAGCTCGGGCACGTCGTCATTGGTCCAGGTGATCGGATTGATCCCGATCCGCGCGCTCATGCCGCCACCTTCGGTTCCGTCATGCCGGTCTCCGGCGCCTCAATCCGCAGCCCGCTGGCCGACGCCGCGAGCGCCGCCTCGCAGATGCGGGCGATGCGACAGGCCTCATCGAGATCGGGGGAGAGGTTCCGTCCCTCGGAAATCGCCTGCAGGAAGGCGTGGATTTCGATGGTCTTGAGATCATTGAAGCCCAGACCGTGCGCTGGCGCCGGGATGAACGCGGCGTAGTCGGGATGGGCGCCGTTGATGCGGATCGTGCGAGCGCCCTGGACCGCCGCAGATTCGTCGGCGCGGTAGAGCGACAACTCGTTGGTGCGCTCGCCATCGAAGGCGATACTGCCGCGCTCGCAGATCAGCTCGAACCCGATATCCATCTTGCGGCCATGGGCGATGCGGCTCGATTCGATGGTCCCGACCGCACCGCTCCGGAAACGGACCAGCATCGCCGCCCAGTCCTCGTTCTCGACAGGGCGCGCGGGATCATCGCCGGAACGCCGGTGCGGGTAGGCGGTGTGGGCGAGCGCATCGAGGGAGGCGATCGGCCCGCACAGCGCCCGCGCGATGGAGATGATGTGCCAGCCGAGGTCGCCGAGCGACCCGGAACGCCCGGCGAGACTGGCGTCGAGCCGCCAGGAGAAGGGGGCCGCCGGATCGGCGAGGTAGTCCTCGGCATGCCAGCCGCGAAAGCTCACCGGGCGCCCGATCAGCCCCGACTGCACGATATCGATGGCGTGGCGCACCATCGGCGCACGGAGGTAGGTGAAACCGACCCCATTGGTGACGCCTGCCCTCGCCGCCGCTGCTGCAATCTCTTCCGCCTCGGCGACGGACCGGCCGACCGGCTTCTCGCAGAGAATGTGTTTGCCCCGCGCCGCCGCCTCGATGGCAATGTCACGGTGCATGAAGCTCGGCGCCGCGATTACCACGGCGTCCGCCCCGTCGATCCCGGTCTCCCAGTCGGTCGTCCATTCGGCGAAGCCGAGCTGCCGCGCCTGCCGCTCGGCAAGGGCGGCATTCTGGTCGATCAGGATGGCTGCTTCGGCGCGAAGCGGCGTCTCGCCGAAAACCCGGTTGACGGCCTGGATTGCAAGCCCGTGAATCCGGCCAATGAAGCCGGCTCCCACCAGAGCAAACCGTACCGACCCTTCCGACACCCGACGCACTCCGTCCCCAGCGACTTCGCCTTCACGCACGCTACGGTTAAGTTTGTTCCCACTAACAGGGCCATTTGGTCAGATTCGAATGGGTACAGTTTGATGGGTGTGACGTGACTCGCCACCGCAGCTACCCGCTGGATCTCATCGCGCTGCGGCCTGACGAGGCCGCGCCGCTGCACCGCCAGCTCAGCGACCAGCTCCGCGAGCTGATCCTTGCTGGATCGATCCCCGCCGAGGGCCGGCTGCCGTCGATCCGGACTTTCGCCGGGGAGCTCGCGATCTCGCGCAACACGGTGATCACCGCGCTGGACCAACTCTCGGCCGAAGGGTTGCTCGAGAGCCGCCGCGGGGCCGGCATCAACGTGGCGCGGGTTGCCGGCGCGGCCCGCCCCCGGCAGGGCGCCGGTGAGGACGGTCCCGCTTCGATCGCCCCCGGCCTCTCGTCGCGAGGCGAGTTGATGGCAGCACAGCCGCGGGTCCGCACCATGCCCCGGCGCACCGCTTTCCATCCCGGCACGCCGGATCTCGCCCAGTTTCCGTTCAAGACCTGGAGCCGCCTGCTGGCCCGCCATGCCCGCTTCGGCGCCGAGGATCTGTTCGGCTACCACTACATCTCCGGCTACCCCGGGCTGCGGCGGGTCATCGCGAGCTTCCTCACCACCATGCGCCGCGTGCGCTGCACCCCGGAGCAGATCGTCGTCACCACCGGCGGCCAGGCCGCCCTCGACCTGCTCGCCCGTGTCCTCCTATCGGACGGCGATACGGTGTGGATGGAGGAGCCCGGCTATCCTGGCGCCCGCGGTGCCTTTCTCGGCGCCGGCGCCCGGCTGGCGCCGCTGCCGGTCGGCCGCAATGGCTGGCAGGTGCCGCAGGAGGCCGATCCGCTGCCCCGCCTCATCTACCTGACCCCGTCATGCCAGCACCCGCTTGGCGTAACGATGCCGCTTGAGCAACGCCTCGCCGTGCTCGACATCGCCCGCGCCGCCAGCGCCTGGGTGATAGAAGACGACTTCGACGGCGAGTACACGTTCCGCGGCAAGCCCTTGCCGGCGATGCAAGGGGTCGACGACGAATCGCGGGTCATCTACGTCGGCACGTTCTCGAAGACGCTGTTTCCCGCCATGCGTCTTGGATTCATCGTCTTTCCCGGCGACCTCGCCGAACGCATCAAGCCCGCCATCAGCGTCACCGGCCAGTTCGCCCCGATGCTCCTCCAGGCAACGCTTGCCGACTTCATCGAGGAAGGCTCGTTCTTCCTTCACCTCAACCGGATGCGGCGCCTCTATGGCCGGCGACGGGACCATTTCCTGCGGCTCATGAACGAGGGGCTCGGGGCCTGGCTCGATCCCATCGACAGCCGCACCGGCATCCAGATCGCCGCCCCATTCCGCATCCCGATGAACGATCGGACCGTTGTCGCTGCTGCGGCAGGAGCCGGCGTCAACCTCGCCCCGCTCTCGCTCTACTATAATCAGGCTCCGCGCCAGTCAGGGTTGATGATGGGCTATGCGGGCGTCCCGGAGAGCGAAATGGACCGGCTCTTTCCCGTCCTGCGCACCATCCTCGCCGCCAGCGCTGGCCCGTGACGGATGGGAAGGGAGCGACGGGGCCGGCCTGCCTCGGCGTCATCCTGAGCTATGACTGCCCTCTCACCAGCACTTGGACACAACGGACTTCTCTGCCAGTTCGTGGGCCGCCTTGTGGCCGGTGGACGCTTGGAGCCCGCCGCCATCGTCGAATCCTGGTTGCGGGAACTGGAGACCGGCCTCGAACGGCGGTATGGGTAGCCGGCTCGCCGACACCGCATCATCATTCATCCATCCTTCGAGTCCCGATGAATAGTCACCTCATCGAAGTCCACGGTCAGGAACGCGCAGGTCCGTTCGACTGCTCCATCGCGGTCCCCGTCTACAACGGCGCCCGCTTTCTGCACGACGCGCTCGCCTCGGTGTTTGACCAGAAGGATGTCAGTTGCGACGTCATCATCTCGGACGATTGCTCGAGCGACGACAGCCCGGATATCATCCTCAAGGTGGTAAAGGCCTACACTGGTCCCCATTCGATCCGTGTCTATCGCACCGCCTCGCCCGCGGTGGTCGAGCATATGACCCTGCTCGTCGATGCCAGCCGCACCGACCGGGTCATCCAGGCTCACCAGGACGATATCTCCTACCCCGGCCGCGCCCGCATCCTGGTCGATGCATTGCAGGGCAAGACCAAGCTTGTGACCTCGGTCGCCCGCGTCGGCTCTCAAACGGGTGCGACCGAGCCGACCGAGGCCGAGCTCGCGTCCCTCCGCAGCAAAGACACGTTCAGGGACTTTCTGAGGAGCGGACAGGGCGTCATGGGCGGTGCCCGCTACGGCATGCACCGAGACATCTACGACCGCTTTCCCAAACTGTCCCACGACCACCTGACGCACGGTCACGACATCCTTCTGCACATCCGTGCCAAGATGCTCGGCGCCTGCAAGGTGATCTATCGACCGCTGCTGACCATCGGCGACCATCCGGATCGCGGCAGCTACAAGATGTTCGACAATCAGGACGAGGCGACCTGGCAGTTCGACTTCGCCTTGCGGCGGATTGTCATCCTGACCGTCGCGCTCAGGGACCTCGCCCACCTTCGCGCCATGGATGGCATTGCCTCCGACCGGGCAGATCACCTCCGGGAGTATATCGAGGAGGCACGGCAGTTCTTCGTCGAGCAGCTCTCGGACAAGCGCGAACTGGCCCTCAAGCGCGGCTACCGCCTTGCCTGGGCTACCGGCGATACCCGCGTCGACTGAGCGCTGGGGGCCCGGTTCAGCCGGTCTTCGGAGGCGATTCGCCTCACTTTGGCCGAACTCGAACGACCTATCTTCGCGCGAAACGCGTGCGGCCCGGGGGCGGCCGACTTCCGCACCTCGCCGCCTCACGCCGCCAAAGGGACGCCGTGACGCCATGAATAGACCGAACCGGGCCTTCTTCCTTGCAGTGATCGTGGGGCTTGCGGTTGCCACCCAGCCCACCACGAGCAGCGCCATTCAATGGCCCTGGAAGAAGGACAAGGGCAGCGACGTCGTCCTGCCGCCGCCGGAAGTCATCCCCGGACAGCCGGGCGATGTGATCGTGCTGCCGCCGGCGGCGAACGAGGTACCGATCGCGCCGAACGACGTGTTCGCCCGCCTCGATCGCGCCGAGGCGCGGATCCGCGAGCTCACCGGGCAGGTCGAGGAGCTCGCTTTCCGCCTGCATGAGACCCAGCAACAGCTCCAGGCCGCCCTTGGCGGCGCTGCGGTGAGCGTGGGCGCCGCCGGATCGCAACCGGTTGCGCCGGCACCGCAAACCGTCGCTACGGTCGCGGCTCCGCCCACCGTCCAGGTCGTGGCCGAGGTCCCGCAGAACCAGCCGATCGATCTCACGACCATGGCGCGCAGCGCCGCCGAGCCGCCGCCCGCCCCAGCTGCAACAACGCAGGTCGTTTCGCTCGGCGAGCCGGGGGCCGACTACGAGCGCGCCTATGCCGCGATCCTTGCCGGCGACTACGTTCTCGCCGAGGCGTCGTTCCGGGCTTTCATCACGGCCTATCCCGGCGACCAGCGCATTCCCGATGCGCAATACTGGCTGGGCGAAAGCCTGTTTGCCCGGGGCCAGTACCGTGACGCCGCGGACGAGTTCCTGGCCGGGTACAAGGCCTACCCGAACAGCGGCAAGTCCGCGGATACGCTTCTCAAGCTCGGCCTGTCTCTGGCCGGCCTCGGCGAGCGCGAAGCGGCGTGCTCGACCTACGCCGAGGTGCTCAAGAAGTACCCGCAGTCGTCGAATGCACTTCGCCAGCGGGTAACGACCGAACAGGCCGTTGCCCGCTGCGGCACCTGATCGCGGCGCCGCGATGCCGGCGGCGCACGAGTCTGGCGCCGCCGCACTGAGCGTAAGCGACGTGGCCGAGCTGATGGCGCCCATCGCCTCGGCACCTGCGATCGCACTGGCGGTGTCCGGCGGCAGTGACTCGCTCGCCCTTCTTGCCGCCGTTGACCACTGGCGGCTGGCCGGCCGACGACCCGCCGTTCACGTGCTGACCGTTGACCACGCTCTCACGCCCGGTTCCGCTCAGGTTGCCGCAGGCGTCGCGGCGATCGCGGCGGCTCGCGGCCTGCCGTGCCGGATCCTGCGATGGGAGGGTGCGAAGCCCGCGAGGGGACTTGAGGAAGCCGCGCGCATGGCGCGCTACGGCCTCCTTGCCCGCGCTGCCCGCGACGCGGGAAGCACACATCTCCTCACCGCCCACAGCCTCGAAGACCAGGCGGAGACCTTCCTGATGCGCCTAGAGCGCGGCTCCGGCGTGTTCGGCCTCGCCGCCATGCGACCGGAGGTCGATCTCGGCGGCGGACTGACGCTGTTCCGGCCGTTCCTCGCGGTGTCACGGGCCCGCCTTGCGGCAACCACGGCCGCGGCACGGCTCGATGCACATCACGACCCGATGAACGACGACCCCCGCTTCCATCGCGTCCGTCTCCGCGCAGCTCTGCCCCACCTTGCGAAGGCGGGCGTGACAGCGACCGCGATCGCCGCCGCCGCCGCGCGCCTCGCCCGCGCTGCAGACGCGATCGAAGCGATGGCCGACCGGCTGATCGCCGCTCACGTCCAGGTCGACGCCTTTGCCGTCGTCGCCTTTCCCGTCCGCCCCTTCGCCGACGCTGCGGACGATGTGCGGCTCCGGCTGCTCATCCGCATCCTCAGGGCGCTGGGAGGGGGCGACTACCCACCGGGGTCGGAAAAGACGATGGCCATCGCTGCGGCAATCCTCGGCGACGTGCCGGCGGCCAAGCGCACCCTCGCCGGCGTGGTGGCGGAGCGTCGCGGCGACCGCGTCCGCCTCTATCGCGAGGCCGGCCGGAGCGTGCTGCCGCGACTTGCGGCGCCGCCAGGCTTTTTCGGGGTCTGGGACGCACGCTTCGCCATTACCGTGCCGGCCAGCGCTCCCAAGAACCTCACGATCGGACCGCTCGGCTCGGAACGCCCCGATGGCCTGATCCGCCCGAAGACCCTACCCGCCGCCGCCGCCGCGGTCCTACCGGCGGTGTTCCGCGATGGGCGGATCGTCGCGGTTCCGCCGCTGGGCTGGGCGACCCCGGAGGCCGCCGGCATCGTCGCCAGCGAGCAAGTCTCGGCGCGGATCGCGGCGCCACGCGATTTCCCGCTCATGGATGAAACATGATCGAATCTCTTCACTCTGCCGCAATTTCAGCGCTATGCCGGGCGAAAGTCCTGTTGGCATCGGAACTTCCGGCTCCTATCTTATTCCCCAAGGCTGGAGCGGGCATCGCCCCGCGGGCGCTCAAGGGACGAGCATGAACGCGAACTTCCGTAACTTTGCGTTGTGGGTGATCATCGGGCTCGTCCTGATCGCGCTCTTCAACCTCTTCCAGAATTCGGGCCAGCGCACTGCCGGTCAGGACATCTCCTATTCGCAGTTCCTCTCGGAGGTGGACCAGGGCCAGGTGCGCAACGTCGTCATCTCGGGCCAGCAGATTTCCGGCATCTACACCAACGGCGGCGCCTTCCAGACCTTTGCGCCGGAAGATCCGGAATTGGTGAAGCGGCTCGAGGACCGCGGCGTCTCGATCACCGCCAAGCCGCCGACCGAGGGCGGCCAGTCGCTGATCGGCATGCTGATCTCGTGGCTGCCGATGTTCCTGATCTTGGCCGTCTGGATCTTCTTCATGCGACAGATGCAGGGCACCGGCGGCAAGGCGCTCGGATTCGGCAAGTCGAAGGCCAAGCTCCTCACCGAGGCGCACGGCCGCGTGACCTTCGAGGACGTGGCCGGCGTCGACGAAGCCAAGGAAGACCTCCAGGAGATCG
>JAGRKZ010000276.1 GCA_020442065.1 Bauldia sp. | reverse complement strand
CGGCGCCGTGGTGGCCATCGGCAACGCGCCGACCGCCCTCTTCCACCTGCTCGAGATGCTGCGCGGCGGGGCCCCCGCGCCAGCGGCGATCGTCGGCATCCCGGTCGGTTTCGTCGGCGCCGCCGAATCCAAGGACGCGCTCGCGGCCGAGAGCCCGGCGCCCTTCCTCACCGTGCGCGGCCGGCTGGGCGGCAGCGCCGTCACCGCCGCCGCGATCAATGCCCTTGCCCGCGAGGAACGGTCGTGAGTGGGGCGGCGCGACTGATCGGCGTCGGCGTCGGCCCGGGCGATCCCGAACTGATGACCCTCAAGGCGGTCCGGGCGCTCCGCGAGGCGGACGTCGTCGCCCATTTCGCCAAGGAGGGCCGCACCGGCAACGCCCGCACCATCGTCGCCGCCTATCTCGAAGACGGCTCGGTCGAGCTGCCGCTGCGCTACCCGGTCACCACCGAAATTCCGGTCGCCGACCCGGCCTATGGCAGCGCCATCGACGCCTTCTTCGACGCCTCGGCGGAGACCATCGCCCGGCATCTCGACGAAGGCCGCACGGTCGCCGTGCTCTCCGAAGGCGACCCCTTGTTCTTCGGCTCCTACATGCACATCCACATGCGGCTGAGCCACCGCTACCCGACCGAGGTCATTCCCGGCGTCACCAGCCTCTCGGGCTGCTGGTCGGCAGCCGGCATCGCCCTCGCGCAGGGCGACGACGTGCTCTCGGTGGTCCCCGGCACGCTGCCCGACGAAGCGCTCGCCGCCCGGTTCGCCGGCGGCGACGCCATCGCCGTCATCAAGGTCGGACGGAACCTGCCGCGCATTCGTGCCGCGGTGGCGGCAAGCGGCCGGCTCGCCGGAGCCGTCTACGTCGAGCGGGGCACCATGCCGGAGGGCCGGATCATGCCGCTCGCCGAGAAAACCGACGGCAAGGCGCCATACTTCGCCGTGGTGCTGGTGCCGGCACGAAGGGCGCCGCGGTGACCGGCCGGCTCACCGTCGTCGGGCTCGGGCCCGGCGACGCCCGTTTCGTGACGCCCGAGGCGGACGCCGCCCTCGCGGCGGCCGAGGCGGTGTACGGCTACGGCCCCTATCTCGACCGCGTGCCGGTCCGTCCGGGCCAGGCGCGCCTTGCCTCCGACAATCGCGAGGAGCTCGCCCGCGCCGGCGCGGCGCTCGACCATGCCGCTCGCGGGGCCACGGTGGCGATCGTCTCCGGCGGCGACCCCGGCGTCTTCGCCATGGCGGCGGCGGTCTGCGAGGCGATCGAGACCGGACCGGGAGCTTGGCGCGACCTCGACCTCGCGATCGTTCCCGGTATCACCGCGATGCTCGCCGTGGCGGCGCGGGTCGGCGCGCCGCTCGGACACGACTTCTGCGCGGTCTCGCTGTCCGACAACCTCAAGCCCTTCGCGGTGATCGAGCGCCGCCTCGCCGCCGCGGCCGACGCCGGCTTCGTGATCGCCCTCTACAACCCCGTCTCCCGCGCCCGGCCGACCCAGCTCGGCGCAGCCTTTGCCACGCTCGCCGAGCACTTGCCGCCCTCGACGCCGGTGATCTTCGGACGCGCCGTCGGCCGCGACGGGGAGACGGTCACCGTGGTCGAGCTCGGCCGCGCCACCGAGACCCCGGCCGACATGGCGACGCTGATCATCGTCGGCTCGGCCGCGACCCGGACCGTCGATCGTCCCGGCCGGCCGCCGCTAGTCTATACCCCACGCTCTGACGCCGGGGGGAAGGCATGATCGATCCACGCCACCGCCGCATCGACCGTGTCGACCGTCTCGGCCCCGGGCAGGACGGGGCGGCGGATGATCACCGCCGGCAGTCCCAGCGCCCGCGCCGCCACGATCTTGGCATAGCCGGCGTCGCCGCCGCTGTTCCGCGCCACCAGCGTATCGATGCGGTGCTCGCGCATCAGCCGCACCTCATCCTCCTCGCGGAACGGCCCGCGCTGCTCGATAAAGACGGCATCGGGCAGTGGCCAATCCTCGATCGGGTCGATACTCCGCACCAGGTAGAAGTGCTGCGGCGCGGCGGCAAACCGCCGGAGTTCCTGCCGCCCGAGCGCGAGGAAGACGCGGCGCGGGGTTTCACCGAGGGCGGCGACCGCTGCGGATTCGTCGGCAGCCTCCGTCCAGTGGTCGCCCGCCATCGGAGCCCAGGGCGGCCGTCGAAGCGCAAGGAGTCGCCGCCCGGTTGCGACCGACGCGGCGACGGCACTCCGCGAGATCTGATCGGCAAAGGGATGGGTGGCGTCGATCATGAGATCGATCTCCGCCTCGTCGAGATAGGCTGCAAGGCCTTCGATCCCGCCGAATCCCCCGACCCGCACCGGCACGCCATGGTCGATGATGCGTGCCGTCCGGCCGGCAAGCGACACCGTGACGTCGAGCCCGCCGCGGGCGGCGAGCCGCCCGGCAAGCAGCCGCGCCTCGGTGGTGCCGCCCAGTATGAGGATGCGTCGCGTCATGGCTGTCCCTGATCCGGTCGCGGCGGACAATGCCGTGCCGCGGGCGTGGCTGGCAATCGTCGGCATCGGCGAAGACGGCATCGACGGCCTGACACCGGCCGCCCGCCATCTGGTCGAGAGCGCCGAGATCGTCTTTGGCGGCGCCCGTCACCTTGCCCTCGCCGCGCCCCTGATCCGTGGCGCGGCCCGGCCGTGGCCGAGCCCGTTCGACCGCGCTGTCGAGGCCGTCCTCGCGGAGCGTGGCCGTTCGGTGTGCGTGCTCGCCTCGGGCGACCCGTTCCACTACGGGGTCGGCCCCCTCCTCGCCGACGCGCTGCCGGCGGACGAGATCGTCGCCGTGCCGGCGCCATCGGCCTTCAGCCTCGCCGCCGCGAGGCTCGGCTGGCCGCTCGCCGACACGACCTGTCTCTCGCTCCACGGCCGGTCTCCCGACCTCATCCGCCCGCACCTCCACCCTC
>JAGRKZ010000127.1 GCA_020442065.1 Bauldia sp. | reverse complement strand
TGCGGCCACGATTCGATCTCGGCGGCGATCGTCCAGGCCTGCTTCGAGCTCGACCTGCCGCCCCACAAGGTGGCCAAGCTCTCCGGCATCGGCTGCTCGTCCAAGACGCCGACCTATTTCCTCGGCCAGAGCCACGGCTTCAACAGCGTCCACGGCCGCATGCCGTCGGTCGCCACCGGGGCCAATCTCGCCAACCGGGATCTCATCTATCTCGGCGTCTCCGGCGACGGCGATTCCGCCTCGATCGGCCTCGGCCAGTTCGCCCATTGCCTGCGGCGCAGCGTCAACATGGTCTACATCGTCGAGAACAACGGCGTGTACGGCCTCACCAAGGGCCAGTTCTCGGCCACCGCCGATGCCGGCTCGACCTCCAAGCGCGGCGTTGGCAACACCGACCAGCCGATCGACCTGGTCTCGATGGCGCTCCTTCTCGGCGCCACCTTCGTCGGCCGCGGCTTCTCCGGCGACAAGCACCAGCTGGTGCCGCTGATCAAGGCCGCGATGCGCCACCGCGGCGGTGCCTTTCTCGACGTGATCAGCCCCTGCGTCGCCTTCAACAACCATCCGGGCTCGACCAAGAGCTTCGACTACGTCCGCGCCCATAACGATGCGGTCAACGCCATCGACTGGATCGAAGGCCACGACGAGATCACGGCCGAATACGAGCACGGCGCGGCGGCCGACGTCACCCAGCCCGACGGCTCGGTGATCCGCCTCCGCAAGCTCGACGAGGACTACGACCCCACCGACAAGCTCGCGGCGATGTCCTACATTGCCGAGCGGCAGGCGGCGGGCGAGGTCGTCACCGGCCTGCTCTACATCAACGATGCCGCCGGCGACCTCCACGACCGCATGAGGACGGTCGAGACGCCGCTCAACCGGCTCGGCGAGGCCGAGCTCTGCCCCGGCGTCGCCACCCTTGCCGAGATCAACGCACGCCTGCGTTGATCGGCCCCGTTGCATTCGGCCCGCGCTCGGGCGAAGACGGCTGATGCTGATCGTCACCGGCGGCGCCGGCTTCATCGGGTCCAATCTCGTCCACGCCCTCAACGCGCGGGGCCGCGACGACATCATGGTGGTCGACGACCTGACCGACGGTCACAAGTTCGCCAACCTCGCCGGCGCACGCATCGCCGACTACCTCGACAAGGCCGCGTTCCGCGACAGGATCGAGGCGGGCAAGGACTTCGGGCCGGTCGAGGCGGTGTTCCATCAGGGCGCCTGCACCGACACGACCGAATGGAACGGCCAGTACATGCTCGACACCAATTTCACCTTCTCGAAGGCGGTGTTCGGCTGGTGCCGGCGGAAGGACGCGACCCTCATCTATGCGTCGTCCGCCGCAGTCTATGGCGGCGGCACGGATTTCCGCGAGGACGCTCCGGATCTCCGCCCGCTCAACGTCTACGGCTGGTCGAAGCTGCTCTTCGACCAGTGGCTCGATCGCCAGGGCGAGCACGAGGTGCGGGTCGTCGGGCTCCGCTATTTCAACGTCTACGGGCCGCACGAGGCCCACAAGGGACGGATGGCGAGCGTGGTTCATCACTTCGACCGGCAGCTCGCCGAGAGCGGGACGGTACGCCTGTTCGGCGCTTCCCACGGGGTCGGCGACGGTGAGCATCGCCGCGACTTCGTCTTCGTCGGCGACGTCGTCGCCGTCAATCTCTGGGCGTTCGATTCGAAGCGCGCCAACGGCCTCTACAATGTCGGCACCGGCGGGAGCCGCAGCTTCAACGACCTCGCCAAGGCGGTCGTTGCGGCGCGCGGCACGGGGCGGATCGAGTACGTCCCGATGCCGGCCGACCTTGCCGGCGCCTACCAGGCCTTCACCGAGGCCGACATCTCGCGCCTCCGCACCGATGGCTTCGAGGCGCCGTTCGTCACGATCGAGGACGGCGTCAGGCAGACGCTCGCCACGACCTGACCGCATCAGTCCGGCCTGCGTCATTCCCCGGCCGCGAGACCGTCAAGGGCGGCTATCGCCTCGTCGGGCAACGCGATCTCCGCCGCCGCGATGTTCTCCCGGAGGTGGTCGGGGGACGAGGTGCCCGGGATGGGCAGGATGTTGGCGGACCGATGCAGCAGCCAGGCGAGCGCGACCTGCATGGGCGTTGCGCCGAGCGTGGCCGCGACCGCCGAGAGCGTCGATGACTGCAAGGGCGAGAAGCCGCCGAGGGGAAAGAACGGGACATAGGCGATGCCGCCCGCGGCCAGTTCGTCGACCAGCGCATCGTCGCCACGATGCACGAGGTTGTAGTGGTTCTGGACGCAGACGATTTCGCAGATGGCGCGCGCCTCCGCCACCTGGGCGGTGGTGACATTGCTGAGGCCGATGTGCTTCACGAGGCCTGCGTCCCGGAGCCCGGCAAGCGTCGCGAGCGGCGCCTCGATGGAGCCTTCGGCGGGGCCGTGACTGTCGAACATGATCCGGAGGTTGACCACCTCGAGCACATCCAGCCCGAGATTCCGCAGGTTGTCATGGACCGCCCGCCTGAGGTCCCCGGCCGAACGCGCCGGTAGCCACGCGCCGCCCCGCCCCCGCCGCGCGCCGATCTTGGTCACAAGAACGAGGTCGTCCGGATAGGGATGGAGCGCTTCCCGGATAAGGCGATTGGTGACGTGCGGGCCGTAGTAGTCGCTGGTGTCGATGTGGTTGACCCCGGCCGCGACCGCGGCACGCAGCACGGCGAGAGCGGCGTTATGGTCTCTCGGCGGGCCGAAGACGCCGGGGCCGGCAAGCTGCATCGCGCCGTAACCGAGGCGGCTCACCGGGCGGGCGCCGAGGGAGAACGTCGTGTTCATCGGGGGCAGATCCTTGTTTGGGCTCTGCCACCGGATATATGAAGGATCCTTCAGATTTGGAATTCGCGTTTCCGATGAACTCGACCCGCCCCCGCCTCGCGCCCAGAAAACTGCCGATCCAGGCCCGCTCGACGCATACCGTCGACGCGCTGCACGCCGCGGCCGTTCAGGTTCTCATTCGGGAAGGCCTCCTACGCTGCACCACGACCCGCATTGCCGCTCGAGCGGGGACGTCTGTGGGAAGCCTTTATCAGTATTACCCGAACCGGGACGCCTTGCTACGGGCAGTGCTCGAACGCCACATCGGTGCAATTGCCGCCGCGGTCGAGGCCGCATGTCGGCGGCACCAGGGGAGCAGCCTGGCCGAGATGGCAGCGGCAATCGTGCGCGCCTACCTTGCCGCCAAGCTCCGCGATCCGGCGGAGTCGCGAGCGCTTTATGCGATCGCCGACGAGCGCGACGGCGCCTCGATCGCGGCCCGTGGACGCGAGCGCATTGCCGCCGCTCTCGCGGAGATGCTGGGCAGCGCCGCAGACGCACAGTTTGAAGACATCGAGACGGTCTCCGCCGTCGTCGCGGCCGTCCTCACCGGTTCGGTCCTGATTGCCCTGAGGGGACCGGCAGCGGACGGATTGATCGAGCGGCTCGGAACCGAGCTGGTCACGCTGATGACGGCCTACCTCCGCGCCTCGGCCAAGTCCAATCCCAAGGGGGTGACTATGCCGGAGACGCGCCCTCGCCGAGGCCGGCGCTCACCTCCTCCACCGTGATCGCCCGCATGCAGCAGTCACCCTCGGGAATGTCCGTGCAGGTGCGGCGGCGGCACGGCGCTTGCGGCCAGGTCGACTGGACCACGGTCTGGCCTTCGCCATAGGGGCCGGTGAGACCCGGATCGGTCGGCCCGTAGAGCCAGACGCCGGGAACGCCGAGCGCCGCCGAAAGATGCATGAGGCCGGAATCGAGGCCGACCGCGAGCTCGGCCCCGGCAATGACCGCGGCGAGTTCGGCGCCGGCCATCACCCGCGACAGGATGACCGCGCCGGGAACGACCCGGGCCAAGCGCTCGGCGCGCGCCTTCTCCTCGGCATTGCCCCAGGCGAGCACCAGTCCCCTTCCGGGCGCGGTAAGGGCCGGCAGCAACGCCTGCCAGGACGATTCCGGCCAGAGCTTGGTCGGCCAGCTCGCGGCGTGCATTGCCATGGCGTAGCGGGAGGGCAGGCCCAGCACCGGATCGGGTGGCCCGGCGGCGGCAATGCCGAACCGCCCCGGCGCGTCGGGTACGGCGTAGCCGACGGCCGCGGCGAGCAGGCGGCGGGTCCGCTCCACCGCGTGCATCGCCCGCGGCACCGGGATGCGCTGGCGGTAGAGGCGGGTCGCCGCCGGCTCGCGGGCGCTGTCGGCGTCGTAGCCGGTCACCGGGCCGGCGAGCCGGGCCGGCAGCGCGCTCTTCATCAGGCCCTGAAGGTCGACGACGCGGTCGTAACGCCGGTCACGGAGCGCGCGCCGGAGCCCGCCGAGATTGCCGAGAAGCTGGGGCCAGCGGCCGATCGGCTTGCGGAGGCGCCGGAAGGCGAGCGCGTGGATCTGCGAGACGCCGGGGTGGAGGGCGACGAATGGAACGAATGCCTCCTCGACCAGCCAGTCGACCTCGATGTCGGGACGCGCCGCCTTGAGGTCGGTCAGCGCCGGAAAGGTGTGGATGACGTCGCCGAAGGACGACAGCTTGACGATGAGAATCCTCATGCCGCGAGCTCCGCGAGACTCTCGACGAGGTCGAGCCGGAGGGGGAAGTCCACCGCCTCGACCTTTGCCCGCTCGCCCCGACCCTGCCCGGTCGCGACATGGACGGCGCGCGGAAGCCTAGCGGCGCTGGCCGCTTCGATGTCGGTCAGCTTGTCCCCGGCAAGGAGCGAGCGGGAGCGGTCGATGCCGAGGGCCTCGGACGCGGCGAGGATCATCCCCGGCGACGGCTTCCGCCAGCCGCAGGCGGTGGCGTGGCCGCAGGCGCACTCGCCGTCGAGGACGACGCCCTCGCCGGCGAGCAGCTCGCGGAAGCGGGCCGATACCGCCTCGTAGTCGTCCCAGGCATAGAAGCCGCGACCGATGCCGGACTGGTTGGTGACCACCACGAGCGCGTGACCGGCCGCAGCGAACGCCCGGAGGGTGGTCGCGACCCCCGGCAACAGACGGACCTGCGACGGATCCGACAAATAGCCGGGGTCCTCGATCAGGGTGCCGTCGCGGTCGAGGAAGAAGGCCGGCACGCCCCGGCCGGGGGACGGCGAAAGACGAATGCGGTGATCCGTGTCCACCGCACCGTCATCCGGCGGGCGGCGTGAAGGCTTCGTCGGCGGCCGCACACAGAAGATGCCCCAGGAAGATGTGCATCTCCTGGATCCGCGCGGTCCTGTCGTGCGGCACGATGAGGCAATGCTCGGCAAGGCCCCGCCTCGCGACGTCGCCGCCATCGCGGCCGGTGAGACAGGCGGTGTGCAGGCCGGCCGCTGCAGCCGCCTCCAGTGCGGCGACGACGTTGGGCGAGTCTCCGGAGGTCGTGAAGCCGATCAGCATGTCGCCGGGACGGCCGAGGGCGTCGACCTGGCGGGCGAAGACCCGGGCGTAGCCAAGGTCGTTGCTGGCGGCGGTGAGCGCGGACGTATCGGTGGTCAGGGCGATCGCCGGCAGGCCGGGCCGGGTGGTCTCGAAGCGCACGGTGAACTCGGTGGCGATATGCTGGGCATCGGCGGCGCTGCCGCCGTTACCGCAGAGGAGAAGCTTGCCCCCGGACCCGAGCACCGATATCACCGCCTCGGCAAGCTTGGCCGTCCCGTCGAGAAGGGACCGGGTCCGTTCGAAGGCGGTGAGGTGATCGCCATAGAGACGGTCAAACAAGGCGGCCACGGATGCGTGACTGAGGGTCAAGGCTGCTCGGCTTTCACGGGAAGATTCAAAGGGAAAACAAGTCTTTTGCGCCATGGATGCTAGCGTCATAGACCGGCTCGCTCAAGCAAGGGTCGTCGTCGGCGGCGACGTTCTGCTCGACCGCTTCGTCGAAGGCAAGGTCGGGCGGGTCTCGCCGGAGGCGCCCGTGGCGGTGCTCAACCACCGGGCCGAGCGCCTCCTGTTGGGTGGCGCCGGCAATGTCGCGGCCAATCTCGTGGCCTTCGGCGCCCAGGCGGTGCTGATCGGCGTCGCCGGCGACGACACAGCGGCCGACGACATCCGCACATTGTGCGCGTCCGTCGATGCGCTCGACTGCCAACTGATCACCGACCCCTCCCGGCCGACGACGGTCAAGACCCGATACCTCAGCGGTTGGCACCAGCTGCTTCGCGTGGATTCGGAGGACGCCTCCCCGCTCGCCGCCGCCGTCGCGGCGTCCGTGATCGCGGCCGTCGAGGCCGCTCTTGACGGCGCCGGTGCGCTCATCCTCTCCGACTACGCTAAGGGCGTGCTCGACGCGGCGACCATCCCGGCCCTGATCGCGCTGGCTCGCGGTCGCGGTATCCCCGTCATCGTCGACCCCAAGAAGGCGAGCGCCGACGTGTTCGCAGGAGCGACGCTGCTCACGCCGAACGCCGACGAAATGGCGCGCTTCGCCGGCATGGTGGTCGCGAGCGATGCCGAGGCCGAGGCGGCCGGACGGAAGGTCCTCGATGCGGTTTCCATCGAGGCGATTCTCGTGACGCGCGGCGATCGCGGCATGACGCTCTGCCGGCGCGGCGAACCCGTCCTTCATGTGCCCGCGGAGACCCACCGCGTGTTCGACGTGACCGGCGCCGGCGACACCGTGGTGGCGGCGCTCGCCGCCGCGCTCGCCGCTGGCCTCGTCCTGCCCGAGGCCGTTCGCGTCGCCAACGCGGCCGCCGGCGTGGCGGTGACCAAGCCCGGCACCGCCACCGTGAGCCCCACCGAGCTGAAGCAGGCCCTCGGCATCGCAGGCGCGGCGAACGTGATGACGCCGGCAGACGCCCGCGACCAAGTCGAAGCATGGCACCGCCAGGGGCTGCGGGTCGGTTTCACCAACGGCTGCTTCGACCTCCTGCATCGCGGGCATCTCCACTCCCTCGACCAGGCGGCGCGGCGGGTCGACCGCCTCGTGGTCGGGGTCAACAGCGACGATTCGGCGCGGCGGCTCAAGGGCGCGGGACGGCCGGTGCAGGACCTCGATACGCGGGCGGCGGTGCTCGCGGCGCTGAAGCCGGTCGATCTGGTCGTCCCGTTCGACGAGGACACACCGGCGGCACTGATCGAGGCGATCGCTCCCGACACGCTCTTCAAGGGGGCAGACTACACCGAGGCGGAGGTCGTCGGCGGCGACTTCGTCAAGGCCCGCGGCGGCCGGGTCGAGCTGCTGCCGCTGCTGCCGGGACATTCGACGACGTCAACGCTGGCGCGGTTGAGCGGCCGGTCCTGACGCGGCCGTTCAGACGGGGGCGACCCTCGTTTTGATCACCAGTTCGATCTCGGTTTCGATCAGACCGAGCAGCGCCTCGGACGCCTTGCGGGCCTCTTCGGCATCGCCGCGGGCGATGGCCTCGTAGATCGCGGCATGGCGCTTCATCGAACGCTCGACGGCTGCCCGGATCGCCGGCGGCCCCGACATCGTTTCGATCACGGCGTTGAAGTGCGTCTCGAAGCTCGTCCGCATAAGCGGGCCGAACACCTGGCCCATCTGCTCGAACATCGCGTTGCCGCTCGCAAACAGAATCCCGTCGTGGAAGGCTCCATCCGCCTCGAAGAACGCCTCCGAGGGCTTTTCGACGGCGATCATCTGCTCGAGCGACGCTCCAATCTCCGAGATCGCAGCCTTGTCGCCGCGCTCGGCAGCGCGATGGGCAGCGATCGGCTCGATGGCCTTGCGCATCTCGAAGAGGTCGCGGAGCACGTCGGACGGGATCTTGTCGGGAGGAAACCAGGCGATCACGTCCGGATCGAAGATGTTCCAGCTGCTGCGCGGCAGCACCCGCGTGCCGGCCCGCCGCCGCGACACCACGAGCCCCTTGGCGGCGAGCACCTTGAGCGCTTCGCGCACCGCCTGCCGGCTGGCTTCGTATCGCTCCGACAATTCCGCCTCGTGCGGGAGCAGGGCCCCTTGTGCGATCGTGCCGGAAACGATGAGACGACCGACTTCATGAGCCAGATGACCGTGGACGCCAGCGTTGGGGTAGAGGCGCGCCTGTCTCACGGCTTACTCAGGCCTCGCGATCTGGAGGAGAGGGTGCGGAAGGCCGTTAACCTATCAACGCCATGGCGGACGGTCCAGCACATGCGGCCGGCTCTCGGTCACAATCTCGGCGAGAATGTCGTGGGCGCCCGCAGCATCACCCCGCGCGATCGCGTCGTAGAGTGCGCGCCGCAGAGTCACGTTCACCGATTCGGACTCCGGACGACGCAGGCGCCCGAGCGAATCGCAAAGCGGCATCAGGATGCGACTGAGGCGTTGCACCAGGCTGTTGCCGCACGCTTCGCAGATTGCGAGATGGAACGCCAGATCGGCGGAATGAAACGAGTCGGACAGGGGCTCGGCAGACTCGAGTTCGCGGAGAGCCGCCCCGATACGCGCCAAGTCGTCGGGGTCAGCCCGCTCGGCCGCCTTGGCCGCCGCCAGAGGCTCCATCAACTGGCGAAGCTCGAATACCTCGGCGACGGTCTTCTCGGGAACCGCGTCGACCGGGTGCCAGGCCAGCACGTCGGCGTCGAGCAGGTTCCACACGTCGCGCGGCAAGACCCGCGTCCCGGCCCGGCGCTGGGACATCACGAGGCCCTTGGCGGCAAGCACCTTGAGCGCCTCGCGCACGCTCTGCCGGCTGACGCCATGCGCTTGCGCCAGAACCGCCTCGTCGGGAAGACGCTCGCCCTCCGCCCAGTCGCCGGCGACGATACTGCGACCGAGCGCGTGCGTCACACGCCCGTGCGAACCCTTCACCGGATAGAGGCGACTTGGTGGCACTTCGGCGTCGCGGTGGCCCCGCCCTCCCTTCTTCGGTGAAGCCGACCTAGCAGCGATCGGCCCGCCCCGCTGTGGTCAACGTCACGCGTCCGGCAGGCGACCCGACGGGTGCGACGCGGACTCGGCCGAGCCCAGCACCTGCTGGTCGAAGTCGATGTTGGAGCCGGTCATCAGGCCCGACTCTTCGCTCGAGAGATAGGCGACCGCGCGTGCCACCTCGGCCGGCTTGAGCAGGCGGCCGAAGGGCTGCCTGGCCTCTGCCTTCTTGAGCCAGTCCTTGTCGTCGGTGTGGTAGCGCATCTGGATGTCGTGCTCGCCGGGGGTGTCCATCCAGCCGATATTGAGACCGTTGACGCGGATGCGATCCGGCATCAGCGAGAAGGCCGCGTTCTTGGTCAGGATCGCCAGCGCCGCCTTGGACATGCAATAAGCCGTGATGAAGGGCTGGCCACCGTGCGCCGACATCGACTGGATGTTGACGACGGTGCCCTCGATCTTCTCCCGCCGCATCACCTTCGCCGCTTCCTGGATGAGGAAGAACGGAGCGCGCGTATTGATCGCGAACATATCGTCGAAGAGCTTCTCGGACGTGTCCAGAATCGTGCCTCGATGGGTGTTGGCGGCGACATTCACGAGCGCGTCGATACGCTTGAATGCCTTGTCGGCTTCGGCGATCACCTTGCGGCAGTCCCCGACCTTGGACAGGTCGGCCTGGACGAACTTGACCTTGACGCCACTCTTGCCGATGTCGGCAGCGACCGCCTTGCCCTTCTTGGCGTTGCGGCCGCAGATCACGATCCCCGCGGCGCCACGGTCAGCGAACATACGGGCGATCGCCTCGCCAAGGCCCTGCGTGCCGCCGGTGACGACGGCGACCTTTCCTGCGAATTGCTTCTTCAAATTCGTGGTTGGCATTTTCTGTTCTCCGAGAGGCGAATGTCGGACTGAGGAAATTGCGAGCCGCGAACGCAGGCCCCTTTCGACCGTTCGCTGCTCCCTGTTCGCTAGCCCGTGATCTGATACCCCGCCGCCTCGAAGGCCGAGGTCAGGTGGCGGCGGCCCATCAGGGCGTATTCGTAGGCCGGGGCTCTGGCCGGATCCTGCTCGGCCTCGACCACCACCCAGCCTTCATAGCCGATATCGAACAGGGTGCGGGCGAAGGCGTGGAAGTCGATGAAGCCGTCACCGGGCACCGTGAACACGCCCTCGAGCACCCCCTTGAGGAAGCTCATGTCCTGCTGCCGAACCTGCCTGAGCATGTCCCAGCGGAGGTCCTTGCAATGGACGTGGTTGATGCGGCGGCCATGCCGGCGGGTGGTCTCGACGACGTCGCCGCCGGCGAAGGTGAGGTGGCCGGTGTCGAGCAGCAGGCCGACGGCCTTGCCGGTGTGGCGCATCAGGAGGTCGATCTCGCGCTGGGTCTCGACGATCGTCCCCATGTGGTGGTGGTAGGTCATGGGCACGCCGTAGTCGGCCATCCATTCGGCGAGCTCGGTGAGCTTGCGGCCGTAGGCGGGGAAGTCGGATTCGTGGAGGCGCGGGCGCGACGACAGCGGCGCGTCCATCTTGTTCTGCACAGTGCCGGTGGTCTCGGCATAGACGTAGCAGGGAGCACCGAGCGCCTTGTAGGTGTCGATCTGGGCCATCATGCGCTTCTGCTCGGCCTTGACGGTCGAGTTCAGCAGTTCGCCCGAGAACCAGCCCGAGATCAGCGCCAGCTTGTGCTTCTTGAGGATCGGGCCGAGCACGGCCGGGTCCATCGGAAACTTGACCCCGGTTTCCGTGCCGGAGAAGCCGGCCTTGCGCTCCTCCCTGAGGCAGGTCTCGAGCGGCGTGTCGCCGCCGAGCTCGAGCATGTCGTTGTTAGACCAGGCGATCGGCGCAACGCCGAGGCGGATCGGTCCGGGCATGGGGTTCGGTTCTCCGTCTGGAGGTTGGATGGTGTGCGCCTTCGGCGGGAGCGCGGGCGAAAACTGCCCCGCGCCTCCGCCCGCGGCCGGGTGCGACTAGACGCCGATACGCTGCTTGGCCTTGCCCTTCTCAAAGTCGGCGCGGGCGGCGCGGACTTCCTTCCGGGTCGAGACCTCGGGCACGCCGACCTCCCACCACTGGTCACCGGGGGTCCACTGGTGCGACTGGACCTTGATGACGATGACGGCGGTGCGGTCCGCCTTCTTGGCGCGGGCGAAGGCCTGCTCGAGATCGCCGATCGAATGCACGGTCTCGGCATGGGCGCCCATCGACGCCGCGTGCTGGGCGAAGTCGACCGGGACGAATTCCTCGATCTTGCTGTCGGCGATGAGGTTGTTGAAGGACTTCGACCCCTTGGCGTTCTGGAGCCGGTTGATGACGGCGAAACCGCCATTGTCCATCACCACCACGATCAGCTTGTGGCCGGTGAGCACGGTCGAATAGATGTCCGAGTTCATCATCAGGTACGAGCCGTCGCCGACCATGGCGATGATGTCGCGCCCGGGCTGGGCCATCTTCTGCCCCCAGGCACCGGCGATCTCGTAGCCCATGCACGAATAGCCGAACTCGCAGTCGAAGGTGCCGACGGTCTTAGCCCGCCAGTTCTGGCAGAGTTCGCCCGGCAGACCGCCGGCGGCGGTGAGCGCGAGGTCGGTCGGATCGCAGATGCGGTTGATGGCGCCGACCACCTGGGCGTAGCTCGGCACCTCGGCATTGGTCGGGCCGGAGTTCTTCTCGATCAGGGCGTTCCAGGCCGCATATTCCTTGACGCCACGCTTGGACCAACTGTCAGGTCCGCGCCAGTCCGTGAGCGCATCGGACAACTCCTCGACGCCGACCAGGGCATCGCCGACGACGGCAAGCGAGCGATGCTTGACCGCATCGAAACGGGCGGCGTTGAGACCGATGATGCGGGTGTCCTCGCCGAACACCGTCCACGAGGCGGTGACGAAGTCCTGGAGCCGGGTGCCGATGGCGAGGACGACGTCCGCGTCCCTGGCAAGGTTATTGGCCGAGGTCGAGCCGTTGATGCCGATCGGGCCGACATTCATCGGGTGGTCGTGGACGAGCGCGGTGCGACCGTTGATGGTCTCGGCGACCGGCACGTTGTGCTTCTGCGCAAACGCGGCGACGGCCTCGTTGGCGAGCGACCAGTGGACGCCGCCGCCGGCGACGATGAGCGGCTTCTTCGCCTTGCGCAGGAGCTTCGCCGCCTCGCGGAGCGCGTCCGCGTCCGGGCGAGCGCGCGGGATGCGGTGCACCGTCTCCTCGAAGAACGCGACCGGGTAGTCGTAGGCTTCGGCCTGCGCGTCCTGGGCAAGACCGATGAAGGCCGGGCCGCAGGTCGCGGGATCGAGCATGGTCGCCACGGCCTGGGGTAGCGAGTTGATGATTTGCTCGGGCCGGGTGATCCGGTCCCAATAGCGCACGACCGGCTTGAAGCAGTCGTTGACGGTCAGGGTCGGATCGCCGAACTGCTCGATCTGCTGCAGCACCGGATCGGGCGCGCGGTTGGCGAAGGTGTCGCCGCCGAGGAGGAGCAGCGGCAGGCGGTTGGCCATGGCGACGGCGGCGGCCGTGATCATGTTGGTCGAACCGGGACCGATCGAGGCCAGCGCGATCATGATCTGCCGGCGCTTCATCGCCTTGTTGTAGCCGATCGCCGCGAGGGCCATCGACTGCTCGTTCTGGCCGCGCCAGGTCGGCATGACGTCGCGAACCGGCTCGAGCGCCTCGCCGAGGCAGGTCACGTTGCCGTGGCCGAAGATGGCAAAGACACCCGGGAAGAGCGGCGCCACCTTCCGGTCGATCACGATCTTCTGGGCAGTGAGGTAACGCACCAGGGCTTGCGCCATGGTCAGGCGAACGGTCTTCATCGAAATGCTCCTCCCTGGCGCCGCAATTTTTTGTCCGCTAGCCGACCTGCTCCCGGCCTGCCGCGCCCTTCGGCGTCACTATAGTTCAAGCCATTCCGTCACGGAAATGGGGATGACAACAAACATTCTATTTTTTGACGGATTGCAATCAAACATTCCCGGCGGTTCGCGGCGCAAGTGTGGCGCGGCGGCTTTCGGCGGGACATTTCTCGTTTGATTTGACAGGAACCGCGCAACGGCGAAGTAGTTCTCTGCTTCGCAGGCGATCCCGCCTGCCCCCGCGGCCGGCCTGGTCGCACGAGGAGTTCGATCCATGGCGCTTCCAGTAGTGGAGTTATTCTACGGATTTCCGACTCTCGATCCGACCTACACGTTCATCAACGCCCTCTACGACGGCAGCTTCACGAGTGTGAGTTCGTCCAAGCTGGTGTTTCAGACCGACTACGGCGTGAAGATCGTCTTCAAGGGCGACTTCACCGTCGCCGGAAACACCGTGACGGGCGGCACCGTCGAAAGCTTCAAGGTTTCCGAATCCGGCACCAAGGTGATGACCGAGACCGGGTTGTCGATTTCGGCGACCGCCCTCATCGATGCGATCAACGACTGGCAGACCGTCGACTCTGCTCCCCTGGAGGACCTCCTTCTCGACATCCCGACCAAGTTCATCGGCTCCGAGCAGGACGACTCCATGTTCCTGACCGCCGATGGATGCGTCGCGACGGGTCGCAAGGGCAACGACTATCTCGCCACGCTCGGATTCGATGCGGTGCTCAAGGGTGGCAAGGGTGACGACCGGCTCGAATCGCTCGGCGACAACACCAAGATGTCCGGTGGAGACGGCATGGACGTCTTCGCCTTCGGGTTTGCTACCAACGGCAAGATCACCGACCTTTCGGCCAAGGACGATCTGATTGCTCTCGACATCACCGCGTTCGCCGGCATCAATGCCGGTTTCCTCGACCAGGACCAGTTCAAGATCGGCAATGCCGCCTCGACGGAAGACCAGATCGTCATCTACCAGCGGAGCAAGGGCAACCTCTGGTACGACCAGGACGGCTCGGGCAGCACCTATGACCCGGTGAAGATCGCCAAGCTGGAAAAGGGACTCGATCTCACCGCCCACAATTTTCTCGGCGACTTCATCGGCCCGATGCTGATGACCTGAGGCAGGGCCCTCGGCCAGGCACCCGCTACCGGCCGAGCCCGGCGGCGGGTGTGGCTTCCTCGATCACGCGCCCGGCGCGCTGCCCTCCCTGTGACCGGGATCACTGCGGGCGGGGGCCGTCGTGACTAGCTTCGCCAGCCGCTGGCCCTCTCAGGAACACGGGCATGGCACTCGCAGAGCTTCTTCATCTCGTCGGTGGTTCCAACGCGTTCCCGGATAGCGACCTGCAGGCGGCCCTCCGGGGCGTCGAGGGGCCGGCCACGGCGATGACCTGGGAATTCACGGGCGCCGGCGATGCCCGCGTGGTGTTCACCGGGACGTTCATCACGATCGGCGACGTTGCCCATGGCGGCACCGTCACCGGCTTCGATGTCTATGTCGGAACGACCAAGGTGCTGTCGGGCTCGGGGTACAAGCTGTCGGTCGACAGCATCCGCGAAGCGGCCGATGGCGCGAAGGAAATGCAGCCCGGCGACTACCTCAAGTTCTATTCGACGTTCTTCAGCGACATCAAGGAGATCGGCACGGGCGAGACCGACCATATGTACGGGTCGAACCACAAGGGCAAGTTCCTCGGCAAGGGCGGCGACGACTTCCTCTATGGCGGTCCGGGCAAGGAGGTGATGCGCGGCGGCGGCGGCGACGACTGGGTCGAAGGTCGCGGCAAGGCCGACAGGCTGTTCGGCAACAAGGGCGATTACACCTTCGCCTTCGCCAAGGTCGAGGGCTACGTGCCCGGCGCCGTCCACCGCATCGCGGACTTCTCGGTGAAGCACGACATGATCTTCCTCGACGCCGGGCTGTTCGAGGCGCTGACGCCCGGGCCGCTCGCCAAGACCGCGTTCCACGTCGGCGGCCAGGCCGACACCGCCGACCAGCACGTCCTCTTCAAGAAGGGCAGCGGCGGCCTCTACTACGATGAGGATGGCAGCGGCGGCGCGAAGAAGATCCAGATCGCCGAGCTCGATTCCGGCCTCAAGCTCAAGGCCCACCACTTCACCGTCGATTTCGTCGCCTGACGCTGCGACAGGCGCAGCACGCCGCAAGTCGGCGCGCTCGCTGCTCCCCGACTTGCGCGCTCAGAGGTCGAAGTCGGACGCCTTCAGCTTGCTGACGTGTTCGACGACGATCATGAGATCCGCCTTTCCGTCGCCGTTGACGTCGCCCTGCACATAGGCGTCCCCGCCCTTCACCTTGTAGCGGAGCTCGCCCTTGTGGCCGGTGAAGTCGTGCTTCTTGATGAAGTGGAAGTCCTGGTTGCCATTGCCTGTCTTGGCGTCGATCGCGGAGAGGTCGATCTGGTCGGCCTCGGCGCGATGGAAGTCGAGGATGCTGTCGCGTCCGGCGGCCTTCTTGGTCGAGTCCGTGAGGGCGAGAAAGATGAAGCTGTCCGCACCGGTGCCGCCGGTCTGGGAGTCTGCGCCCTTGCCGCCGGTCAGATCGTCGTCGTCGGCCCCGCCGTTCATCTCGTCGTCGCCGTCGCCGCCCCTGACGGTGTCGTTTCCCGCAAAGGCGTGGAGGATGTCGGCGAACGGTGAGCCGTTGAGCGTGTCGGCGTCCTTGAAGATCTGGGCGGGAACGGTGTCGAGCTTGCCGTTGTCCGAAGCGTCTGCCCAGAGGTTTTCGATGCGAAGATCGAAGTCGGTGATGGCGTACGCCGGACTGCCCGACCGTCCGACGGTTATCGATGTTATCGGCCCTTCGAACACCACCGCGCCGGCAAAACCGTACGTGCCTGGCATGTCGATCGTGGTGCTGCCAAACTTGTAGTTGATCACGCTCGGACCGTGGACCTGAGTACCGTCGCCTGTGACCACGTCCTTGAAATCGCCGACGATCGGTTCCAGCTCCGGAAGATCCCGGGTGTTCACGCTCTGCTGTGCGTCGAGTTGCGCCATTGCCGTTCTCCAGGTGACGCCCGCACGGGCGAATGAAGGAACCCGCTTACCCCGCCGGCGGAGGCTAGCGCACTATTATCTCGGCGAGAACGGTATAATGCCGGGCATGTGACGGATGTCACAAACATGGGCCGGATGCTTTCCGGTCATCTCGCCTGGATGCGCTGGTCGAAAGGCGGCGGCAGGCCGACCCGCGCGTCCGGCTTGCAAGGCCAAAATTCGCCCCGGTCGGGAAAGCGCCACACGCACCGCTGCAACCGGTCGGCGAGCACCGGGCCCAGTCGCAAAGCCTTAACTGAGCGGCGCTGTCATCCTGTCATCGGCTTGTAAGTTGGCTCGTGCTCAAGAATACTCGCGCGCCAGGTGACGATCCGCAGCGGCTGACGGTTCGGACCCGCAAGGAATCACATGTCCGTCCGCGGCGGGCCCAAGGCCCGCCCGGTATGAAACGGTGGAGGAGGCTCGAATGGCACTACCGGAACTCAAGGTCTTCACGGGCTCGCCGATCGACGATCCGTGGAACGCGTTTGGCCGCGCTCTCGACCAAGGCGTTGCCACCGCGAGCAACACCCAGATCGTGGTCGAGACCACGGACGGCTACACGGTCGTCTTCACGGGCAGCTTCACGGTCGTGGGTGGCGACGTCGTCGGCGGCACGATGACCGGGTTCACCGCCTTCGCCGGATCGACCAGGGTGATGAAGGGCGATGGCTATTCGGTCGACGGCGCGGCGCTGTTCGATGCGATCCAGGGCTACAACGTGGACGAGGACCCGTTCAACGATCTCGTCATCGACATCCCGACCAAGTTCGTCGGCTCGAGCAAGGGCGACGAGTACCAGACCCGGGTTGCGGGCAGCAAGATCCTAGGCAAGGCCGGGCATGACATCCTCTTTGCCGAGTTCGGCGAAGGCACGATCATCAAGGGCGGTAACGGCAACGACATAATGGCCACGATCGAGGGCGGCGCCACGTTCGTGGGGAACAAGGGCAACGACAGCTTCATGTTCCTGCTCGACCCTCTCGACCCGATGACGGCCTTCAATCGGATCAAGGACTTCCATGCCGGGGAGGATGTCATCGGTCTGGCGCTCGACAGCCCGCTCCTGCTCCCGGGCTATCTCGACAAATCGCAGTTCCACAAGGGCACCGAAGCGACCAAGGCGGGACATCTCGTCATCTACGACAAGGGGAGCGGCAAGATCTATTTGGACGCGGACGGCAACGGCGCCGGCGCCCAATTCGCCTTCGCCAAGGTCGACCCGGGCACCAAGCTCGGCGCCGACGACTTCTTCGTCCAGAGCCTGATCGCGGCCTGACCGAACGTCGTCGCCACGCGCTCCCTTGCGGGCGCGGAAGACGCACAGGCACCCCTTTCCGGAGATTGACGCAATGTTCCCTGAGATCCAGACCTTTGTCGGCGGCCCTGTCACCCTCCCCTTTCTTCCAGCCCTCTACTACTACATGGGATATGCGCTGGACGGTGACTTGCAGCCACCCACCAAGTCCAAGATCACGCTGACCACGGCCGACGGCCACAAGATCGTCTTCAAGGGCGACTTCACGGTTACGGGCGGCGATGTCACCGGCGGCACGATGACCAAGTTCACCGTCTTTGCCGGCTCGACCAAGGTGGTCGAAGGCAGCGGCTACGACGTGGATGCCGCGGCCCTGTTCGACGCGCTGCAGACCTACGGGACCGATTCGAGCCCGTTCAATGAGCTGGTGCTCGACCAACCGACCAAGTACGTCGGCTCGGAATTCGACGACACGCTTTACTCGATGGGCGACGTCGCCACCAAGCTGATCGGTCGCGGCGGCAACGATGTCCTCGTCGCCGCAAGCACGGATGGAATCGTCATAAAGGGCGGCAGCGGGGACGACCTGATTGCGGCTGCCGAAGGCCCGAGCAAACTCTGGGGCGGCCCCGACGATGACGTCTTCGGCCTCTTCTTCGATCCGATGGATCCTCCGACCTCGATCGCCAAGATCAAGGACTTCGTCCCCGGCGAGGACCTCATCGGCCTCCAGGCCGCGGACGGCTTCCTGCCGCCCGGCTTTCTCGACAAGTCGCACTTTCACAAGGGGACCGAAGCCACCAAGGCTAGTCACGTGGTGATCTACGACAAGGACAGCGGCAAGGTGTACATCGACGTCGACGGCAGCGGCGTCGAGGCCCAGTTCCAGATCGCGAAGGTCACGCCCGGGACCAAGCTCGGCGCCGGTGACTTCTACGTCGACTTCGGCCTCGGGATCGCCTGAGGTCGGCGTGCCATGAGTGACCGCCGGCCCGTGGGGCCGGCGGCGTGATTGACCATCGCCTGGCGCGAACCACCTGTGATTGCCGTCACTGCGCGAAACAACGTCATTCGGTAGCGCTCCCGCGGGCCCATCCGGGCTCGGTTCAAAATCTCTTCCGGAGCACCCAATGGCAAAGTCCCTCACCCTTCTCGAGGGCGGTCCCCACTCATGCCGCCTTACTTCCTGCTCAGCCAGACGCTGATCGATGGCGCGATTGGCGCGCCCGGGTCCCACTCGTTCACACTGTCGACGGCCGACGGCATGAAGATGGTCTTCCACGGCAACTTCACCGTGGCGGGCGGGGCCATCACCGGCGGCACGGTGAAGGGCTTCGACTTGTTCTTCGGCTCGACCAAGGTGATGAAGGCCGCCGGCGCGTCGATCGACTACGCCGCCGTCGCCGCTGCGATCAGCGATGCCCAGGGCGGTCCCGGAACGCAGTCCTTCTTCGAGCTCTTCGCCAGCTCCGCCAAGCTGAAGGGCTCGTCCGACGACGACTACCTCCAGGGCGTCAACAGCACCAAGATTCTCGGCAAGGCGGGCAACGACTACCTCGACGCCGGCATGACGTCGGGGAAGACGAAGATCGACGGCGGCGACAGCGACGACATCCTCGTCGGCAACGGACTGAGCAAGATGAAGGGTGGCGAAGGCGACGACATCTTCGTCTTCTACGACAACCTGACGACCACGGCCGACGCGATCAAGGACTTCGACGTCAAGCATGACGTCATCGCCCTCTATCCTTTCGTCTTCGACAACACGCCGGTCGGCTACCTCGACGACGCGTATTTCCATGTCGGCAAGGCGGCCAAGACGGCCGACCACCATGTCATCTACGACAAGAAGACCGGCGCCCTCTATTGGGACGAGGACGGCTCCGGCGCGATGGCGCAGGTGAAACTCGCCTCGCTCGACAAGCACCTCAAGATGCACGCCGACAACATCTTCGTCGCCGACTTCGTGTAGGCTCGCCGGCTAGAGCGCGAGCCGGCAGTCGACCCAGCCGCCGGCTCGCGCCGATTCCACCGCCGCGGCGATGAACTTCAGCGTATGGGCACCGTCGATCGCGGTGGGGAAATCGAGCGCGAGGCGGTCAGGCTGCTTGCCGAGCTTCCGCGCCACGATCGCTTCGGCCGCATCGGCATAGAGAACGGCGAAGGCCTCCTGGTATCCCTCCGGGTGGCCGATGGCGATGCGCTCGGCCCGCCGCGCCTCGGGCTTGAGGCCGGGACCGCCGCGCTCATAGACCAGCGCCGGCGCATCGGGGCGCGACTGGAAGAGCTGGTTCGGCGTCTCCTGGACCCATTCGAGGCCACCGGTCTCGCCGAAGACCCGGATATAGAGGCCATGGACCGCGCCGGCTCCGGCCTGGGTCACCCACATCGTGCCGGGGGCGCCGTTGTCGAGGCGGAAGAGGACGCCGGCGTGATCGTGGGCGAGCGGCGCCCGCCCGGGCACGGTGGTGGTGACGTCGGCGACGAGCCGGGCGACGTTCTGGCCGGTGACGTAGCGGACGAGGTGATGGGCGTGGCTGCCGATGTCGCCGAGGACGAGCGACTGCCCCACCTTCTCCGGGTCGAAGTGCCAGTTCTGGCCCTCGCCGTCCTTCTCGTCCTCGCGGAGCGCGTAGTTGTAGCCCTGCACATACTCGGCCTGGACCATCCGCACGGCGCCGATGTCGCCGTCGCGGACCATCGCCATCGCCTGCCGGAGGAGCGGGTAGCCGGTGTAGTTGAAGGTCTGGCAGAAGACGACGCCGGCGAGCCGGACGCGCCGCACCAGGTCCACCCCGTCCTCGAGGCGGACGGCGAGCGGCTTGTCGCAGATCACATCGTAACCGGCGTCGATCGCCATCACCGAATAGGCGTAATGGCTGTCGTTCGGCGACATGATCGCGACGACGTCCATGCCATCGGGGCGCGCCTTCTCGGCCGCGATCATCTCGGCGAGCGAGCCGTAGGCGCGATCTCCGGCGATGCCGATCGCGACCCCCTCGGCGCGGGCCCGGTCAGGGTTCGAGGACAGCACCGAGGCGACGACCTCGTAGTTGTCGTCCATCCGCGCCGCGGCGCGATGAACCGGCCCGATGAACGACTTCGCCCCGCCGCCGACCACGCCGAGCCGGAGCCGGCGTCCGAGTTCGCGGATGGTGCTGTACATGGCCTCCCTCTCCTCTTTTCTCACCCGAATCCAGGCGGCCGGACGAAGCCGGGGGTCCGCTCGGCGAGCAGCTTCATGATCGCGAGAACGCGGAAATCGTCCCAGCGGCGGCCCGCCACCTGGAGGCCGATCGGCAGCCCGTCGCCGTCGAAGCCGACCGGCATCACGCCCGCCGGGGCGCCGGTCAGGTTGAAGGGACAGGTATAGTCGAGGAGACTCCAGTACGGCTGCTCGACGCCGTCGACCGGCAGCGGCGTGCCGACCGGGCAGTGGGGGAAGGCCGTACGCATCGCCGGCGGACAGAGCAACACGTCCCACTCCTCGAAGAAGCGCTCCCAGGCGGCGATGGCGGCGTCGCGGCGGTCGAGCAGATCGAGGAAGCCGTGAAGGCTGAGTGGTGGGACGCCATCCTTCGGCGGATAGATCGCGAAGGAGAGCCCGTCGGTGAGCTCCGAGAAGAGCGTTCGGGCGGCGGCGAAGTCGAACTCCGGCAGAGCCGGTGCAACCCGCCCCACCTCGCCCACGAGCGCCGCGGCGAAGCGCTCGACCTCCGCCGCGATCGAGGCCGCGACCGGCGCATCCGGGAAGCTGGGCGCGAAGGCCACGCGCAGATCCTTCAGGCGCACCGGCGCCGGCTCCGGCAGCGGCATCCCCGGCACCTCGAAGTCCCGGCCGTCAGGGCCGGCGATGATGCGGAGCGCGAAGGCCAGGTCGTCGACGTCGCGCGCCAAGGGGCCATGGCTGAACATGATGCGGAAGTTGCGGGTCATCCCCGGCGGGTCGGCGAGATGGCCGGCAAGCGACACCGCGCGCTCGGTCGGCTTGAAGCCGTAGACGCCGCAAAGATGGGCGGGAAAGCGGATGGAGCCGCCGAGGTCGGAACCGATGTCGAGCGGCGCGAGGCCGGCCGCGACCGCCGCCGCGGCGCCGCCGCTCGATCCGCCCGGCGTGCGATCGAGCGCCCAGGGGTTGTTGGTGCGGCCGAACACCGGGTTGTCCGACTGCACGCCGCGAAGGCGGGGCGGCACGTTGGTCTTGCCGAGGATGATGGCGCCGGCGGCCTTGAGCCGTGCCGCGACCGCACCGTCCGCCGCGGGAACGTGATCGGCATGGTCTTCCATGCCGACCACGGTCCGCATGCCGCCGGTCTCGTGGCCGTCCTTGAGGACGACCGGCACGCCGTGCAGCGGCCCCCACGGGCGGCCACGGTCGACGGCCTCGTCCGCCGCGTGGGCGCGAGCCCGCGCCCCCTCGGCGTCGAGAGTGACAATGGCGTTGAGCGAGGGGTTATGGCGCTCGATCTGCGCGAGATGCGCCTCGAGCACTTCGACCGCACTTGTCGTCCTGCCGCGGATCGCCGCCGCGATACGGTGAGCCGGCGCAAAGATCACGTCGTCCATGGTTCCCCCCATGCCGGCATCGGGGTGCGCCGCGCCAGGCCGCGCGCCGGTCCGCCGGCCTCAGATTTCCGTCACCTCGACCCAGCGCTTCTCGTTGGCCGAGACCACGATCGCGTCGACCACACGCTGGATCTCCCACGCCTCGCGGAAGTCGGGCATGAACTTCGGCCCTCCGGCGAGGGACTTCAAGAGCGCCATGACCTCGATGGTCTTGATGTCGTTGAAGCCGAGTTGATGGCCCGGCGCCGGGCAGAACTCCTTGTAGAACTGATGGTCGGGCCCGGCGAGGATGGTCTTGAAGCCCTCCCGGCCCCTCGCCGCGCCGACGGTGTAAAGCCTCAGCTCGTTGAAGCGCTCGTGATCGACCTCGACCGTCCCTTTCGAGCCGGTGATCTCGAAGGCGAGCGTCATCTTCCGGCCCGCCTTGACCCAGCTCGCCTCGAGCGACCCGGTCGCGCCGCTGGCGAAGCGGACGAGCGCGCGGGCCTCGTCGTCGACCTCGACCTTGCGCGTCTCGGCCGAGCCCGGCAGCGGCCGCTCCTTCGTCACGGTCTCGATCTGGCCGACGAGGGACTCGATCGGCCCGACGATGGCGCGGGCGATCGAGATGATGTGACTGCCGAGATCGGCGACCACGCCGTGACCGCCGGCCTTGTCGAGACGCCACGTCCAGGGGGCCTTGGGATCGGTCATATAGTCCTCGGCGTGGATGCCGCGGAAGCTCACCACCTCGCCGATCTCGCCGCTCGCGACGATCTCGCGGGCGAGGGCGACCATCGGGTTCTTGAGGTAGTTGAAACCGACGGCGGTCTTGATCCCCTTGCGCTCGGCGGCGTCGACCATGCGCTTGGCGTCGAGTGCATTGGGGGCGAGCGGCTTCTCGCAATAGACCGGCTTGCCGGCCTCGATCGCCGCAAGTGCGATGGGCAGGTGCAGCGTGTTGGGGGTGGTGATGTCGACCAGGTCGACCGCCGGGTCCGCCACCAGCGCCTTCCAGTCGCCGGTCGAGCGTGCGAAGCCGAGGGCGGCGGCGTTCTTCGCCGCGACCTCGGCGTTGACGTCGGCGAGCATCTCGAACACCGGCATCAGCGGCAGCTCGAACACGCCCGGCGCCGCGCGGAAGGCGTGAGCATGGCTCCGCCCCATGAAGCCGCTCCCGACCAGCCCAATTCCGAGTCTTTTCATGGTGTTTCCGTCTCTTGCTGGGACTTTGATTCCGTTTGGTGAACCCGCGCGAGTCAACCGCGGCCGGGCGCGGCCAGCACCTCGGCGTTGACGACCAGCGCCGGATCGAGCCGGCCGTCGAGGCCGGCAAGGACGTTCTCGGCGGCGGCAACGCTCAGCCGCGCCATCGCCTCCTGGGTGAGGCCGGCGACGTGCGGGCTGAGGATGGCGCGGTCACTCGCGAAGAGCGGGTTGCCAGGCCGCGGCGGCTCCTCGTCGAAGGTGTCGATCCCGGCACCGGCGATCTGCCCCGACGCGAGCGCGGCGGCGAGCGCGGCCTCGTCGATCAGCCCGCCACGCGAGGTGTTGACGATGATCGCCGACGGCTTCATCGCCGCGAGCTCGCTGGCGGCGATCATGTTCTCGGTCTCGGGCAGCCGCGGCACATGGAGCGAGACCACGTCGATCTCAGGCAACGCCGCCCGCCAGTCCTCGATCCTGGTCACCCCCGCCGCAGCCATGGCGTCCGCCGGGACGTTGGGGTCATAGCCGACCACCGTCATGCCGAAGGCCGCCGCGCGCACCGCGAGCGCCCGTCCGATCCGCCCGAAACCGATGAGGAGCAGGGTCCGACCCAGCAGCTCGAACGCCTCGAGCCGGGCCCGCGAACCCACCCAGTCGCCGCTTCGCACGGCGCGGTCGTAGCGGAGCGCGCTCTTGGCCGCGGCGAGGATCAGAAACATGGCGTGTTCGGCGACCGTGGTCGAATGGATGCCGCCGACCACCGCCAGCGGTATGCCCATCCCGGTCAGCGCCTCGACCGGCACGTTGTCGTAGCCGACGCCGTGGCGGGAGACGATCTTGAGCCCCCGGGCGTTGACCAGCGCCTCGCGCGGCAGCAGCGCCGTGCGGATCAGCAACGCGTCGGCATCGGGGAGCCTCGCCACGAACTCGGCGGGATCTTCGCCCTCCATCTCCACCAGCGTCAGGTCGCTTCGCGCCCGAAGCACAGCCAATCCATCGGGGTGAAGCTTGCCGGAGAGGAGCACGCGCGGCATTCGGGCCTCGTGTCGTGGCGAACCGGCGAAGCTCTAGGACGCGGCGAACAAGGTGTCCAGCTGGCGGGATGATGGGAAGGCATCCCGATATGGGAGGCGACTCACGCCAGCGGCGGGTCTCCGAGCGCCTCGGCGATGCGGAGGCCCTCGTTCCACTTGGCCATGCGCTCGGAGCGGGTGAAGGAGCCGACCTTCAGCATGTCGGCGCCTTCGATCCGTCCGACTGGCCAGTGAGGAAGATTCCCGGAGGGTGAGAACGCGGCTATCGTTCGACGGAATCGTCGCCCAGCGCTCCACTCTCCATGAGCGCTCGTGCCTCGCCGTCACCCGCCTCGGCCGCCCTCTGGACGGTAGCTCGGAGCGTTCCCTTGGGCATGAACTCTGCCCCAGGGCGACCGGCCAATCGCTCGAGCGTGCTGACCATCGAGGATGTCGTGCGGCTCGATTCAGGTGCAGGGCTGAGAACGACCACCTTCGACGCGGTTGCGGCGCCTTGGCGGGAAGCCCCGACCGGCTGCCCCTGGTCGCCACGCACCCGGCTATGCCGCCTCCGTGATCCCAGCCTTTCGGACGGACTGTCGAGCTGCGACCGGCGTAAGAGATGATGTATGCTCATTGGCATAATTCCCCATGTCGAATGGCCGGATGGTAGCCACGGACCGCAAATCAACTGGGAAAGCGCCCGTAAAATCAGCGCAAAAAAAGAACATGACTGGGAGGGGTTATCGCGACGGCAAAGCGGCAAGCGGCCCACAGACGCCACCGGGCCGGGATGTGATCCGGCTCAGCCTTCTGGGCCCATTCTCCCTGAGCGACCGCCAGGGCAACAAGATTGCGGTGCATAGCCGCAAGAACCGGGCGCTCCTCGCCATTCTCGCTCTGTCGGTCGATCTAACGGCGACGCGCGATAGCCTCGCCGGCCTGCTTTGGGGGGATCGCGGCGAGGATCAGGCGCGCGCCAGCCTCCGCCAGTCGCTCGCGGTGTTGCGGAAGGAGTTGGGCTCCCTGGCTGATGCCGTCTTCGAGTTCCGCGAGGACGGGCTGCGTCTCTCGCCAGCCATTGAGGTCGACGCGCTCGAAGTCCATGCCGCGGTGGATGCAGGCGGTGACCTCCCTCGCATCCGGCGCGCCGCCGAGTCTTGTCGGGGAGAGCTGCTCCAGGACGTACTCTTGCGCGACGCCTCGTTCGAGCCCTGGCTGGAGGTGCAGCGCGCAAGCGTCCACGCGGCGATCATCGATCTCTTCCAACTGCGCGCTGAGCTTGAGACAGGAGCGGAGCGAATCGAAGCGGCGCGCCGGTTGGTGGCGCTCGACGATCTCCGCGAGTTATCGCACCGGACCTTGATGCGCGCCTACGCGGGCAACGGCGACAACGGCTTGGCGGCGAAACAGTTCGAGGTGTGCCGCACCGTGCTCCGCCAGCAGCTTGGGACCGAACCGTCCCGGGAAACAATTGAACTGCACCGCTCCATCATCGGCGGTGAGCCGACGCCCGGTGGTCCGCCCTCGGCGCTCGCCACCGGTTCAATCGCCGGTGACCTTGCGCCGTTTGATCGTCCGTCCATCGCCGTGCTCCCGTTCGACAGCGACGAACCCGCCCAGGAGTTTTTCGCCGAAGGGATCGCCGAAGAGCTGATTGGCAACCTGTCGCGGTTCCGGCGCCTGTCGGTGATCGCCCGGGCCTCGTCCTTCGCGTTCCGCGAGGGGACCACGCCGGCCAGGATCATCGGACAGCGGCTTGGCGTGCGGTTTCTCTTGTACGGCCGTGTCCGGAGGGCAGGCGCTTCTATTCGCGTTACCGCAGAGCTGGTCGAGGCGTCCGGCGAGGCGGTGCTGTGGGTGGAACGCTACGACCGGCCGGCGGACCAGGTTTTTGCCCTGATTGACGAGCTGTCGGCCGCCATCGTCGCTTCGATCGTGGGGCACATGGAGGACGCGTTGCTGCGCCGGGCGAAACGGCGCCCCACCAGCAAGCTTGCATCCTACGAGCTGTTTCTCCGAGGCCGCGTGCTGATCCATAGCAACGAGCGCAAGGACAAGCTCGAAGCCCGACGTCTGTTCGAGGCGGCGATTGCGCTCGACGGCGAGTTCGCGATCGCCCACGCCCAACTCGCATTCTCGCATCTCTCCGAGTTCTTCTGGGACAGCTCCGGAACGGCGCTCGCCATGGCGGCGGAAATTGCCGCGCGGGCGCTCACCATCGATGAAGAAGAAGCCTGGAGCCATCTGGTGCTGGGGCTCACATGCCTGCATCGAAGGGAGTTCGATCTTGCGCTGAAGCACTGCGAGCGGTCTGTGGCGCTCAACCCCAATGACCCGGAGCTCAGCGCCAAGCTCGGCCTCGTCCTCACCGACCTCGGACGCGCCGAGGAGGCGATTCCGCTAATCCAGCGCGCGATGCGACTCAATCCGCTCAACCCCAATGCGTTCGGCGACTATCTCGGGCTCGCGCTCATCGGCGCCGGTCGATACGAGGCCGCGATCGAGGTTCTGAACGCGGCGCCTGATCCGTCGTTCTATTACTTCGCATGGCTGGCGGTGTGCCACGTCCAGCTCGGCAACCTCCCGGAAGCGCGACGATGCGCGCAGAGGTCCATCGATCTGGCGCCTGCGTTCACGGTCAGCCAGTTCGCCGCGATGGAACCGCTCCGCGATCCGCAAGCCATGGCGATCTGGACCAGCTCGATGCGCGAGGCAGGCATTCCGGAATAGCCGTGTCAGTCCGCGCCTCAGGCCAGTGGCGGGTCGCCCAGCGCCTCCGCGATGCGAAGGCCCTCGTTCCACTTGGCCATGCGCTCGGAGCGGGTGAAGGAGCCGACCTTCAGCATCTCGGCGCCCCAGCCGACCGCAAGGTGGGCGACCGAGACGTCCTCGGTCTCGCCGGAGCGGGCGGAGACGATGGTGCGGAAGCCGGCGGCGCGGGCGGCGTCGAAGGCGGACCTGGTCTCGGTCAGCGTCCCCGCCTGGTTCGGCTTGATCAGCGCGGTGTTCACCGACCCGACCTCGGCCGCGTGGCGGACACGGGCCGCATTGGTGACGAGGTAGTCGTCGCCAACCACCGCCACCCCTTTTGCCGCGGCGGTGAAGGCGATCAGGCCGGGCTCGTCGTCTTCGGCGAGCGGGTCTTCGATCCAGCGGATCGGGTAACGGTCGAGCCAGCCGAGCAGCATGTCGATCATCGCGCCGGTGTCGAGCTCGCGATCCTCGCGGGCGAGCCGGTAGCGTCCGCCCTTGCCAAAATCGGAGGCGGCGATGTCGAGCGAGATGGCGACCTCGTCGCCGGGGGCGTAGCCGGCCGCCTCGATCGCCGCGACGGCAAGGCCCAATGCCTCCTCGTTGGTGTCGAAGACGGGCCAGTAGCCGCCCTCGTCGGCGACGCCGGCAAGCTTCCCTCGCGCGGCGAGCAACTTGCCGGCCGCCCGGTAGACCTCGGCGGTCATGTCGAGCGCCCCGGCGAAGGTCCTGGCGCCGGTCGCGACGATCATGAAGTCCTGGACGTCGACCCGCCGGCCGGCGTGGGCGCCGCCGCCGAAGAGCTGGATCTCAGGCCGCGGCATCGTCCCGACGGCGCCGTCGCCGGCCAGATGCCGCCACAGCGGCACCCGCTTGCCGGCCGCCGCGGCGTGGGCGACGGCGAGCGAGGTGGCGATCATGGCGTTGCCGCCAAGACGCGACTTGTTGCCGGTTCCATCGAGTCGGATCAGGACGTTGTCGACGGTTTCCTGATCCATCGAATCAAGTCCGGCGAGAGCTCCGGCGATCTCGCCACTGACGGCGTCGACGGCACCCGTCACGTCGTAGCCACCGAAGGCCACACCGCCATCACGACGGTCCACAGCCTCGCCCGATCCGGTGGAGGCGCCGGCCGGCGCGATCGCCCGGCCCGCCGCGCCGCCCGCGAGCGTCACCTCCGCCTCGACCGTCGGCCGGCCGCGCGAGTCCCACACCCGCCGCCCGACGACCTTCACGATGTCCGTCTCAGCCAAGTCCGATCTCCCCGGCCCACGCCTCCCGAACCGCCGCCAGCGTTTCGGGCGGCCGGGCAATGAGAGGCGTCGCGACTCGCCGCACGCGGTCGCGGTCCTCGTCCCGGGTGACGTATTCGACCGGCGACTTCCCGTCCACCCGGGCAAGGAACAGGCCGGGCAGGAGCGATGCCGCCCGCGACTCCAGTGCCTGTCCCGGCTCCCAGGTCACGCCGGCGAGATAGGCGTCGCGAAGCCGGTCGAAGGCCGCCAGGAACTCCGGCGCGGCCGTCGGCGCGGCGAGGCACTTGAGCAGGAGGTGGTTGAGGCAGAAGGCAAGATCGAAGGCCGGGTCGCCATACCAGGCGCATTCGGCGTCGAGGAAGACCGGGCCGGTCGGCCCCGCCATGATGTTCTTGGGGCTGACGTCGCCGTGGACGAGGGCCACCGCGGTCGCTGCGGTGCGGTCGGCAAGGCCTTCGAGCCGGCCGGCGAGATCGGGATGGCGGCGGGCGGTGGCGCGGAGATAGGGCTCGAGCCGCAGCGCCTCGAACAGGGGCCCGGTCGGGAACAACGCGGCCACCGCAGGGTCGCCGGCCGTGGCGGCATGGATGGCCACGAGCTTGGTGCCGACCGCGGCGGCCAGCCCCTGGTCGACGCGGCCGGCCATGAGGTCGGCCTTCCACAGCCGGTGATCGGCCGGATCGAGCCACTCCATGACGAAGAACATCGCCTCGTCGTCGAAGGCCAGCACCTGCGGCGCGGCCCCGGGCACCCGGGCGGCCGCGATCTCGTACCATTGGCGCTCGTAGCGATTGCGCTCGACGGGAGCGAACCAGTCGTCCTTGACGGCGAGCTTGGCCATCGCCCGCTTGACGCAATAGACGCGCCCGCCCGCGGTGACCCGCCAGATGTCGGAGGAGACACCGCCGGTCAGCCGCGTGGCTGAGGGCGGCGCATCGGCGTCGGCGAGCCCGAGGCCAACCAGTCTGGTGATGATCTCGTCGGGGAGCCCGGTCACGCCGGCCTCGGCGCCGCGGCCGCCGGGATGTCCCCCAGCACGACGTCAGGAAGCGCGGCCGCCGGCCTCCGCCTCGCCCTCGCCGGCAATGTAGGTGATCTTCTCGTCGTCGCCGGGCTTTCGCGGACCGCCCCGGTTCGGCAGCGGGACCAGCTTGGCATAGGGCATCCCGTTCTTGGCGATGACGATCTCCTCGCCGGCGGCAGCGCGATCGACGAGATTGGGCAGGTCGTTCCTTGCGTCATAAAGACTGACGAACTTGGACATATGACAGGCTTCTCCCATTTGAGCCTGACCAATCCGCCGCCTATGGTCAATCTTGGAGCGTTTCTAGCCCAGCAAAGTTTAACAAAAACCCTGCCACCCGTGGGCGCCATCCGACGCCCGCCACACGTCGGGGCCCTCGGGAATCAGGGTCGAACACGCTGCCGATGGCTGGGGCGCCAGGATTCGAACCTGGGATCACGGGACCAAAACCCGTTGCCTTACCGCTTGGCCACGCCCCATTCGCGCCGTCGGCGGGCCCATATAGCGCAAGCCGGACGCGCCTGCACGGCCAAATGGCCGTTTCCCGACCGCGCCGTTGCCGCCGGCCGACCCGGTCCTGTCGTCGGTCTTACCGAACCTTTGCGCCCGACCCCGACGGCCGCGCTGTCCGGCGTTTTTTGCCCTGGCCGCGTGTCCCCGGCTTCGTCCCGCTCTTGCCGCGGGACTTCCCGGCCTTGTCCCCCTTGCCGCGGGATTTCCCCGCCTTGTCCCCCTTGCCGTGGGACTTCCCCGCATTGTCCCCCTTGCCGGCCGCTCCCAAGCCCATTGTCACGAGCCTCAGCCGGGGATGGGACTGGGCGGGGGTCGTCCCCTCGAGCCCCGGGAAGCGGTCCGCATACAGCCCGGCGTCGATGGCGCCGGACACATGGGCATCCCAGTGGGTGTGGTTGGTGACGTTGCGACCGTGCAGGGTCTGGAGCCACATCGGGCGGACGGTCGTGACCGCCGTCAAGGGACAGGCGTTGTCGATCTTGTTGTGGGGATACCAGACGACCGATCGAAACGGGCGCACCGTCTCGACCATCGTCACGAACGGACAGTGCGTGTGGTGGATGCCGCGCGCCCGCATCGATTCGAGGTCAACCCGCAGACCGTAGGCCATCGAGGCCGCCGATCGCGCTCCCTGACGGTAGCGAAGGGCGGCTTTCCGGGCGGTGGCGATATAGTCGGGGGCGAGTGCGTCGTCGTTGTCGACGCGGCTGGTGACGAGGAGCTTGTCGTCGTCCGGTATCGACCGGGTGAGCTTGTCGACCCCGTCGTTGAGGTTGTCGGCCGGAAGGAGCCGGGCGTGGCGGGCCAGGGGCTCGCGAAAGCGCTCCGGCGTTGCGGGGTGGACGAGCAACACCCACTCGAAGTCCCGTACCGTCTGGCGCGCCACCGAAGGCGCGCAGAACCGCAGGAACAGCGCCTCGCGATGTTCGAGCCACGCCGGGTCAAGAGGATCGAAGCCGCCGGCGGCCGCGAAGCCGCTGACGATGTTGTAACGGGTGATGAGCAGGTGGCGGTACGCAACCCCGTCGACCGCCTCCGCGCCGTTCTTCCTGACCGGTGACTTCTTGCGATCCCCCATGCGGATCGACCCTATGGCCGAAGGCCATCGTCCTTCAAGTCCGAACCACCCTTCCGACGCTCGCCGGCGCCGGCGCAAAGGCCAACACCGGCCTTGTCGGAACGACGGAGAAGTGTCTATAAGACGCCTCGCCAGCGGCCGGAGTGTAGCGCAGCCTGGTAGCGCACCTGCTTCGGGAGCAGGGGGTCGCAGGTTCAAATCCTGCCACTCCGACCAATACTTGGCTGATGGCGACACCCCTCAAGGGGCAGTTTTTGGGGGCAGTTTCTTGCACCGCCTCCGCCCAGCGCGTGGACGTCAGGGCGCAGGTGCCGGTCCGGCCACGCGCACCGGCGCCATGGCCCACAGCGCCACCACGAAGAACGCCACCAGCACCGAGATGCCGACCCGCTGGCTGCCGGACAGCGCCGTGAGGGAGGCGACCAGCACCGGCCCGGCGAAGCTCGTCACCTTGCCCGACAGCGCGAACAGGCCAAAGAACTCGGTGAGCTTCTCCGGCGGGCTGATGCGGATCATCAGGGTCCGGCTCGCCGCCTGGAGCGGCCCGGCGACGATGCCGATCGCGGCTCCGAGGAGCAGGTAGACCTTCTCGCCGATGCCGGCAAACAGCGCGTCGCTGTCCGCTGGCGCCACCGGAATGACGAAGGCGACGTGATCGCGGTCGATCGACAGGATGCCGAGACTCGCAACCGCGAGCACCACCAGCGAGCCGAGGATCACCTTCTTCGGTCCGATCCGGTCGTCGAGACGCCCGCCGGCCAGCGCGCCGACGGTGGCAGCGACAATGATGAGGATGCCGAAGACGCCGACTTCGGTCGTGGTCCAGCCAAAGACGCCGGTCGCGTAGATGCCGCCGAAGGCGAAGAGCGCGGCAAGGCCGTCCTTGTAGATCATGTTGGCGAGCAGGAAGCGCAGCGTGTTGGCGTGGCGCCGGAGACCGCCGAGAGTCGCGCCGAGATTGCCGAGCCCCTCCCCGATCGCGCGCCGGAGCGGCAAGCGGCGCGGCACATCGGGCGTGAACAGGAACAGCGGCAGGACGAAGATCACATACCACAGAGCGGAGAATGGCCCCGCGGCGCGGTCGCCCTCGTAGGTCGCGGGATCGAGGCCGAAGATGGGCGCGACGCCGAACAGCGTCCGGCCGGTGCTCGGGTCGGCGACCATCAGGCCGAGCATGAGCACGAGGCTGACGAGGCCGCCCAGATAGCCCACCCCCCATCCGGTGCCGGAAAGGCCGCCGAGCCGGCCATCCTCGACCAGACCCGGCATCATGGCGTTGTTGAAGACAGTCGCGAACTCGGCGCCGACGGTCGCGATGGCGAAGGCCACCAGGGCGAGCGCTGCCGAACCGGCCATTCCCGGCGCCGCCCACCACAGCGCCGTGGAGCCCGCAACGAGCAGGAGCGAGAAGCCGGCGATCCAGTGCTTGCGTCCGCCGCCGGCATCGGCGATCGAACCCAGCACCGGTGACAGTCCGGCGATGGCGAGGCCGGCCACGGCGGTCGCGTAGCCCCACTCCGCCTGGCCGGCGACCGGATCGGCGGCGAGGTGCGCCGCGAAGTACGGGGCGAAGACGAAGGTGAGAATCAACGAGAAGAAGGGCTGGGTCGCCCAGTCGAACATGATCCAGCCGAACACGGCGCGCCGCGCTGCGCTGGAGGCGGGGCTGGTGGCTTCGCCCGTCGTGATCACGTCGTCTTCCTCGGCGCTTCGTGGTGCGGGGACATGGCGGTGAACGCAGTCGAGTCTCCGGCCGTACCGGCTGCAAGTGCGAAACACGCCATGCTAAGCAGACGGGTATGACAGATAGCAATGCCGACGTCGCCAGGCCGGTGGCGACGCTCATCGCACCGGGCGTGCGCCGGGTCGTGGCCCCCAACGCCGGCCCCTTCACCGCGGACGGCACCAATACCTACGTCGTCGGCGCCGGGCGGGTGGCCGTGATCGACCCTGGCCCGGACGATGCGGCTCATGTCGGAGCGATCCTCGCCGCGCTTGCCGGCGAGACCGTCACGCACATCTTCCTCACCCATACCCATCGCGATCATTCCGGCGCGTTGCCCGCCCTTGCCGCTGCGACCGGCGCTACGGTCCGCTCCGGCGGCCCCCACCGCCTCGCCCGGGCGCTCGCCGCCGGCGAAGACAACGCCTTCGCCGAGTCGGGCGACACCTCCCACGCGCCCGATCTCGTGATCGCCGACGGCGAGCGGGTCGACGGCGATGGCTGGACGATCGAGGTGGTGGCGACCCCGGGCCATACGATGAACCACCTCGCCTATGCCCTGCCGGCGGCCGGCGTGGTCTTTTCCGGCGATCACGTGATGGGATGGGCGCCCAGCATCGTCGCCCCGCCCGAAGGGGCCATGGGGGCCTACATGGCCTCGCTCGACCGGCTGGAAGCACGTCCCGAGCCCCGCCTCCTCCCCGGTCACGGGGAGCCGGTCGAAGACGCCAAGGCCCGGATCGATGCGCTCCGCCGCCATCGCCAGGGGCGGGAGGCGGCGATCCTCGCCCGGATCGCGGCCGGCGACCACACCATCCCGGAGATGGTCGCGGCGATCTACAGGGACACCGATCCCCGCCTTCTCGTCGCGGCCAGACTGTCGGCCCTCGCTCACCTTGAGGATCTCGTCCGTCGCGGGCTGGTGACGCAGGCGGGACCGCCCGGCGAAGGCGGGCGGTTCGCACCGGCGCAAGCGCTCCCGCCTACTCGGTGATGCCCTGGAGCGAGGCGTCGAGCTGGGCGAAGAAAGTACGGATGCGGTCGGCATTGGCGCCGAGGTCATGGGCGCCGTGACGAGCCGCCGAGCGCATGTCGACCAGCGCCCCCTCGCCGTCGGGGACGATGCGGATGACGATGTCCTGGGCGAAGCCGAACAGCATCGTGGTGGCGACAGCTTCGATGCGCCCGACATTGTCGGGCTCCTCCGGCCGCTGCGAGCCGAGCATCGTCCAGCCGCTCTTCTGGACGATGGCAAGGGCATCCTCGAACACCCGGGCGGTGCCTACCGGATAGTGGCGCGGGAGGATGTCGGGATAGGCCTGGCGCTGAAGATCCGCCTCCTCGTCGTCCGGCGGGTCGAGCGGCGCCGCGTCGGCGGGCCGGACGCTGAGGGCCAGCGCAAACGCCGGCGGATCGTCGAGATCGGTCGAGATATCGGTGAGGCGCGGATAGGTGACGAGCTTCCACGCCCCCATGATCGGCACCACCAGAATCAGCAGCCCGAGCAACAGCCCGGCCAACGCCGGCCCGATGCCCTTCCGGCCGTCGCGCCAGATGCCTTCGAACGCCGCGATCGCGGCGATCACGCCGAGCGCGGCGAGCGAGAATCCGAGCGCCATGACGGCGTAGGTGGGGGTTGCGGCCAGCAGCCCGGCGCGATGCCCGACGGCGGCGATGACCAGCACCGGCACGGCGAGCAACGCGAGCCGCTGCGCCCAAAGCGCCAGTCGGGACCGGCGTTCCCGCAGTCGGACAGGCATCGGATTCCTTCGCTGTGGCCGAAAGGCGCTGCCCTGTCAGCTATCGACTTGCGCCGGCTGACGCAAGCCGCGGCGCGCCAGGTGTGACGCGACGGCAACGCTCGCGATCCTGTGACGGCGGTCACTGCCGTCCGGTGACGAACCATTCATCATTCCGCCGCAAAGTCTCCCGAGACAGCGCCTCGTGCGCCCGGCGCGTTTCACCGGGTGGAACCGAAGCAGAAGTGTGTAGAGGCCCGACCATGACCGCCCAGAAGAAGGCAATCGACCGACGTCCTTTCACGTCGAAGGCGGAGCTCGAGCGCCAGGAGGATCTGGCCCGGCAATACCGCAGCGTCGCGATCCCCGAGGTCGTTGCGGCGCTCCGCAACCCCGCCCGGGAAGAGCAGCCGACCAACAACCGCTGAACCGGCGCGCTCAGGTCGTCGCGAACACGTCGACGCCGAGCCGTATCGCGATGCCCCACATCACGGCGGCGATCGCGAGATCTAGGAGCCGCCAGGCGAGCGGCCGCGACACGCGTGGCTCCCTTAACCCAGGCCAAGCAGAAACCTCGAAGGCGGTAGCCAGCGCCGCGGCCTCACGATCCCGCCGCGCGGAGCGGCGGAATGAGGCCCGGATCGTCATTGCCGGCCCGGTTAATCCGCTCGTCGACCGGCACCGCCTCGAACGAATCGGGATCGGCGGAGCGCAGCAGATCGGCCGCCGAAGCGGCGGGCACATGGTCCGCATCGAGCCAGCGACCGTAGAGCGCGGGCGGGATCACCGCCGGCATCCGATCCGCGATCCCGGCAAGGTCCGCGCTGGCGGCAATGGTGACGATCGCCGCACCATCGACCTCGCTGCCATCGGCGCCGAGCCAGGGCTCCCATAACCCGGCAAGGCCGATCAATCCGCCATCTTTCGGCCGAACCAGCCACGGCCGGGCCCGCCCGCCCGAGCCGCGCTCCCAGTGGAACCAGCCCGACGCCGGCACCAGACAGCGCCGGTACTGGAGCGCGCCGCGGAAAGACGGCTTGTCGGCGAGGCCCTCTGCCCGGGCATTGGCCACCGGGCAGAACCGCTGCGGATCTCGCGCCCATCCGGGGACGAAACCCCACCGCACGAGCGCGAGCTCCCGCCGTCCGCGCTGCGACCGGACGACGGCGATCGGCTGGCCCGGCGCGATGTTGGCGCGCGGCACCAGCCAGTCGACCGCGCAGCCGAATTGCGCCGCGACGGCATCCGCCGGGGCCATGAGGAGGAATCGTCCGGTCATGACCAGTCGAGATTACGCCGCCGCGTGCCGATGCTATAGCTGCGGCTCGTCACACCGGCACCAACCGCCGCCATCTCGGGGGCCCCACGCATGACAGAGACCCCTCCGGAGCGCCCGCAGCTTGGCGTCAGCACGCTGGTGCGGCGGGGAGAGAGCGTCCTCCTGGTCCGGCGCGGCCGGCCTCCTCTCGCCGAGATCTGGGCGTTCCCCGGCGGACGGGTCGAATTCGCCGAGACGCTGGCCGACGCAGCGGCGCGGGAGGTGCTCGAGGAAACGGCGGTGACGGTCGCGATCGACGGGCCGATCGATCATGCCGAGATCATCCTCCGCGACGCGGCGGGCGTGCCGGAGCGCCACTACGTGCTGATCGTCTTTTCCGGGACGTGGCGGGCGGGCGAGCCGGTCGCGGGTGACGATGCGGCCGAAGCCCGCTGGGTCGATGTCACCGATCTCGACCGGTTCCCAAAAACGCCCGATACCGAGCGCATCCTCCGACGCATCCTCGCGGACGGGGGCGATTCGGCCCCCGCCCGAAGGCCGTAGAGGGATACCGCCGCTTCATGACCCTGCGCACTGCCCTCGCCGTTCCCCTCGCCGGGCTCTTCCTCGTGGTCGCCGCCCAGGCCCAGGAGACTGCCACGCCGCCCTCGCCGCCGCAGCTCGCGCCGTACGACGCCGGCCTCGTGCGACTCTCCGAGATTCTCGGCGCCACTCACTATCTCCGCCAGCTCTGCGGCGCCGGCGAAGGGACGCTGTGGCGCGACCAGATGCAGGGCCTCATCGATGCCGAGCAAGCCGACAGCACCCGCGTCGCCCGGCTCACCGACGCCTTCAACCGGGGCTACGAGAGCTTCGAGGCCGTGTACCGGAGTTGCACGCCCGCCGCCTCGCTCGCCGTCGACCGCTACGTCCAGGAGGGAGCGCGGATCGCCCGCGACATCGCAGCCCGCTACGGGCGCGAAGAGTGAAGCTGTGGTTAACTCGATAGATCAAAGGCTTAAACAGCCGTTAACCTTTCCTTCACGTTCCCCCTAGCCGCGGGCCGCCCGCGTGCTAGCGTTTATCTTCATTAACCATTCGACGGGGACCGATTCGCCCAATGGCAGTCACGGCAACGGAACCGCGGCCGCGCGCTCCCGACGATCGGCAGATCGCGGAGAAGAAACGGCTTGCGCTCACGTATCTCTCGGAAGCCTGGAACGCCGCGATGGACGAGGGCGTCGACGCCGAGATTCTTGCCCATGCGGCCCTGTTCACGGCCCTCGCCGAGCTGATCGAGACCTACGGCGAGGATGCCGTGGCCGAACTTGCCGGGTCGCTGCCGCGGCGGATCAAGGCCTTCGAGTTCTCGCCCCTGCGCTCGGTGCAGTAGCCCCCGGCCTGCCGCCCTGGCTGGCCCGGTCCTTGTCGATCCGCGTCAGCGCCCGCTCCCAGGCGCGCCCGAGGGCGGCATCGAAGCGCGGCGTGAAGGGATACGAATAGCCCGCCCCGCCCGGCGCCAGAGTGATCTCGCCGAGGACGGCGCCGCGATCGGACGCAAACGCATCGATCCTGACGAAGGGCACTTCCATCGCAAGGCTGACCCGACGCGCGAGCTTGAGGACAGCCTTCCAGTGCCTGGGCAGGACCGGCATGACCGCGTGATAGGCGTCCGGAACCCTTTTCAGCGCCTTGTCGACCCGAAGCGGCCGGAAATTGCCGTCGAACCAGCCGATGCCGCGATCCTCCCGGTTGCGGTTGACCTGGAGGATCAGTTTCGGGCGGCCGTAGAAGACGTAGACCTTGTAGTCCGGCGGGATGGGGCCGAAGGTCTTTTCCTCGCCGGTGATCCACTCCTCCACCAGGACCTTGTAGTGCGCCGGCACCTGGACCATCTCGGACAGTCGCGCGTACTCGCTGCGGAGTTCATCGATCGTGACGGTGACGCCCCGGAGCTGGTCGCGATAGCGCCCGTCGCCCTGCCGGGTGAGAAGGTAGACGCCCTTGGTCCCGTAGAGCCCGTCGGGCTTGATGACGAACCGTTCGGGCAAGGCGGCGAAGTCGATGCCGTCGAAGGTCGGTGCGGCTGCATAAAGGTGGGGGACGTCAACCCCGATCGAGACCGCGAAGGCCCGGCAGGCGGCCTTCTCGCCGAACTGATGGGGCGTGCCGGCCTCCTCGCCCGCGACGCGGCGTCGCAACAGTTCGCTGAACAGCTCGCGATTCCCCGATCTCGACAGGCATTCATCCGCGAATCGCCGGTGGAGGGAACTTCAGGCCCGCAGATCGTCCCCGGCAGGCCTTACCCGGCTGATCATCGTGATCTATAGTCGATTTCAGGAGTTGATTTTGCGACTTGTGGATCTTGCCGAGGACGGTATGCGCAACAGGCGTATGCGCGCGTTGCTGGTCGTGCTCGGCGCTTTGATTGCGAGCGGCGCCGAAGCTTCGCCGGTCGGGGAATCACCTCCCGACACCGAGATTCTCGCCCCCTACGATGCCCCCGACCGGGCGATGCCCGAAATTCCGGCCGACGATCCGCTCGTCGAGGAGCGGAACCGCGACGAGCGGGGTGGCGCCGTGGTCCGGGTGCCACCCGACCAGATTCCGGTGGTCGAGTACGACCCCGCGAAGCTGCCGCCCCCGGTCAGGCGCCTTCGCGAGCAGATCATCGAGGCGGCGGCGAGCGGCGATCCGGAACGGATGCGGGCGATCTTCGAGGCCAATGGCGAGCCGCCGGCCCTGACCGTCACCGAAGCCGACGACCCGATCGATTCCCTCAAGGCGCTATCCGGGGATCCCGAAGGCCGCGAGATCCTCGCCATCATCATCGAGGTGCTCGAGGCAGGCTATGTGCATGTCGACGTCGGCACGCCGGACGAGATGTACGTCTGGCCCTATTTCGCCCGCTATCCGGTCGATGCGCTGACGCCGCCCCAGCTGGTGGAGCTCTTCAAGCTGGTCTTCTCCGGCGACTACGACGACATGAAGAGCTACGGCGCCTACATCTCCTACCGGATCGGGCTTGGCCCGGACGGGACCTGGCGGTTCTTCCTGGTCGGCGACTGACGCTTCGCCGCTTGCCGCGTCGCATACCCGCACCTAGTTAGGCGACACGCCAACGCCGCGGAGGGTCGCTTGCCATGAGCAAAGGACGGATTGCCGAACTGCCCAGCCGTGGCGTCGTGGCCGTCAGCGGCCCGGACGCCGGAGATTTCCTCGACAACCTTTTCACCGCCGACGTGGGCGGCATCGGCAACGGGCGCGCGGCCTATGCCGGCCTCCTCACCCCCCAGGGCAAGATCCTGTTCGATTTCATCGCCTTCCGCGACGGCGAGCGGATCCTCATCGACATCGACCGCGGGCTGGCCGCCGACTTCGTCCGCCGCCTCGGCCTCTACAAGCTGCGCGCCAGGGTCGAGATTGCCGACCTCTGCGCCGAGCGCATCGTCGCCGCCGCCTGGGGCGGCAGCGCGGCGCCGATTCTCGACGGGCCGGTCGCCCCCGACCCCCGGTTGCCGGCGCTGGGCTGGCGCGCCATCGTGCCCCCCGGGGCCGACATGGCGCCCGACTTCGAGGAAGCGACCGAAGCCGACTACGAGGCCCATCGCATCGCGCTCGCCGTTCCGCGCGGCGGCGTCGACTTCGACTATGGCGACGCCTTTCCCCACGACGCGGCCATGGATCAGCTCCACGGCGTCGACTTCAGGAAGGGCTGCTATGTCGGCCAGGAGGTGGTGTCGCGGATGGAACACCGGGGCACCGCCCGCCGCCGGCCGGTGGCGGTGCGGGGCAGCGGCCTCGCCGCCGGGACTCCTCTGACCGCCGGGGACATGCCGATCGGCACGCTCGGCTCGGCCCAGGGCGATCTCGGCCTCGCCATCGCCCGCCTCGATCGCGCCCAGCGGGCCAGGGACGCGGGCGTGCCGCTGATGGCAGCGGCCGCACCGGTCGAACTGACCCTCCCCACCTGGGCAGGCTTCGACTGGCCAAAGGACGGCGGAGAAGACGGCGCAGAGGCCTCCTGATCGTCGGCCATCCGCAACGGGTGGCGACCGACCACCCGAATCGGCGACCATGGGACGACGATCAGGATCGCGCCATGCCCGACCGAACCAGTGCCCCGCCCCGTGCCTGGCAGCGCATGCTGTCCGGCCGGCGGCTCGATCTGCTGGACCCCTCGCCCCTCGACGTCGAGATCGAGGACATCGCCCGCGGTCTCGCCCGGGTCGCCCGCTGGAACGGCCAGACCGAGGGGCCGCACGCCTTCTCGGTCGCCCAGCACACGCTGCTGGTCGACGCCATCGCCGGGATGACCGCGCCGCAGCTCGACGCCAGAGGCCGCCTTGCCGTGATGCTCCACGATGCGCCGGAGTATGTCATCGGCGACCTGATCTCGCCGTTCAAAGCCTTGCTTGGCGGGGAATACAGGGCGATCGAGGCGCGGCTGCTCGCCGCCATCCACCGCCGCTTCGGCGTGCCGACGCCGCTGCCGGCCCGGACTACGGCCATGATCAAGGCCGCCGACCGCATCGCCGCCTTCTACGAGGCCACCCGCGTCGCCGGCTTCAGCGAGCCGGAGGCGCGCAGGTTCTTCGGCAACCCGCGCGGAGTCGAGGCCGACCGCCTCGACCTCAAGCCGTGGCCGGCCGCAACCGCCGAAAAACGCTTCCTCGCCCGCTTCAAGGTCCTGCTTGCTGCAGCAAGCGGATGACCGCAGGCCAACGGCGGCGTAGAATCGCGCCCCGAGAACACCCGCTCCCACAGGATGACCATGCCGCGCGTCTATGTCTGTCCGCTCTCCCGCATCGCCGAGACCGTCGCGAAGTCCAATGCCAGCCACCTCGTCAGCCTGATCAATGACGGGACGCCCGTCATGCGCCCGCAGTCGATCCCCGAGGCCAACCACCTCTTCCTCGGCATCAACGACATCGTCGACCCGATGGACGGCATGGTGCTGCCGGGGCATAACCACGTCGAGCAGCTGATCGCGTTCGTCGGCGGATGGGAGGCAGACCGGCCGATCGTCGTCCACTGTTTCGCCGGCATCAGCCGGTCCACGGCGGCGGCCTTCATCACCCTTTGCGCTCTCAAGCCCGAGCGCGACGAGGCCGACATCGCCCGCCGCATGCGCGCGGCCTCGCGGCACGCTCTTCCCAACTCCCGGCTGGTCGCGGTCGGCGACGATATCCTCGGCCGAAACGGCCGCATGGTCGATGCGGTCCGTGAGATGGGGCGCGGCGAGTTCACGCCCGAGAACACCCCGTTCTCGCTGGCGCTCCACGGGTAGCACCGTTGGAGGAGATCGGGCGGCCACCGATCGAGATCGGCCTCGCGGCCGCAATCGTCGCCGTGCAGGATCGCGAACCGCTGATCCTGGTGGTCGCCTCCGACGATGACGCCCAGCCCGACGGCCTGCCCTTCGGCCCGTTCGACCCGATCCTCCACCGCACGCTCGACATGGGCCTCCGCGCCTGGGTGGAAGAGCAGACCATGCTCGATCTCGGCTATGTCGAGCAGCTTTACACCTTCGGCGACCGCGGCCGCCACGCCCGGCCCGGCGACGTCGGTCCGCACCTGGTCTCGGTCGGCTACCTGGCGCTGACCCGCACCGGCGCGGCCTCCGCCGGCGCCCTCGGTCGCGCCCGCGCGGCGTGGCGGCGCTGGTACGACTACTTCCCCTGGGAGGACTGGCGGGGCGGACGCCCGTCATTGCTCGACGATGCGATCCTCCCGGCGCTGCGGCGCTGGGCACGCGACCGGAGCACCGAGAGCGCCGCGGCACGACCGCTCGGCCGGCGCGAGCGGGTCAGCCTCGCCTTCGGCACCGAAGACGCGCCATGGGACGAGGAGCGCGTCCTCGACCGCTACGAGCTGCTCTATTCGGCCGGGCTGGTGCCGGAAGCCGTCCGCGACGGTCGCCCCGCCCCCGTCGGCGTCCTCCCCGGCACGGCGGGCGGAACGCCGATGCGCTTCGATCACCGCCGCATCCTCGCGACGGCGATCTCGCGCCTGCGCGGCAAGCTCAAGTACCGGCCGGTGGTGTTCGAGCTGATGGCGCCGGAGTTCTCGCTCACCGAGCTGCAGCAGACGGTCGAGGCGATCTCCGGTCACCACGTCCACAAGCAGAACTTTCGCCGGCTGGTCGAAGCGGCAGCGCTGGTCGAGCCGACCGGAGGCGAGAGCCGGCCGAAGCGCGGCCGTCCCGCCGCGCTCTTCCGGTTTCGCCGCGACGTCTTGAACGAACGCCCGGCGCCGGGCCTGCGCGTCCGGTCGCGCTAGAGGAATCAGAGCGGCTGGATGCGGCCGCCGCTGGCGCGCTCGAGGTCCTCGGTCAGCCGGCGGGCGATGATGCCGACGAGGAAGAAGCCGAAGTCGGGGTTCTCGTAGAACAGCTCCCGCATCCGCTCCGCCGATACCCGAAGCAGCCGGGTGTCCTCGAGGCAGACGGCGGTCGCGGTCCGGACATTGGCGACCGAGAAGACGCCGATCTCGCCGAAGAGACTGCCCTTGCCGAGCTCGACGCCGACCTCCTTGAACTCGATCCGGCCATGCTCGATGTAGTACATGGCGTCGGCCGGATCGCCCTTGTGGAAGAGGACATGGTCCTTCGGCAGCGCCACCGCCTCCATGTGCGGGAGCAGCCAGTCGACCGTCACCGGCGCACCGGCTCCGGCCGCGGCGGCCCGGGCCCCGCCGACCAGACGCTCCGCCTCCCACAGCCGCCAGACATTCACCGCCACGAGGATGACGGCGAGTGCGATCACGACATAATGAGCCGCGACGATGCCGTAGGCTCCCAGCGCAACGGCGGCGGCGATCGCAAGGTAGCGGACCCAGGGCAAGGTCTTCATCGCGAAGCATGCGACGAGGAGGATCGCGGCCACGTAGCCGAGGACATGAGCGAGAGTCATCCTGACCTCCTTGGTTTCGCGTGGGCGTCAGCGGCCGACTCATGACGGCCAGCCGAGCGTAGCACTGCGACACATTTTCCGTGAGGGCCGCACCTCGGCCGCCGTGCGGCAATGGTCCTATTGAACCGGGTTCGCCGCACCGGTAGGGAAGCGGTGCGCGTGGGGGCGCAAGGCGACGGGAAGACACGCAGGATGACAAAGTGGGTCTACAGCTTCGGTGACGGCAAGGCCGAAGGCAAGGCGGACATGCGCAACCTGCTGGGCGGCAAGGGCGCCAACCTCGCCGAGATGGCCAATCTCGGCCTGCCGGTGCCGCCCGGCTTCACCGTCACCACCGAGGTCTGCACCCACTACTACGCCAACGGCCGCAGCTACCCCGGGGATCTCGGCGAACAGGTCGAAGCGGCGCTCGCCGGCATCGAGACGACCACCGGCAAGACCCTCGGCGGCGAGGAGCGGCCGCTGCTGCTCTCCGTGCGCTCGGGCGCCCGGGCCTCGATGCCGGGCATGATGGACACCAT
>JAGRKZ010000126.1 GCA_020442065.1 Bauldia sp. | reverse complement strand
CGCACCAGACCATCGTGGTCGAGCCGGGCTGGCAGGCCGAAGTCACCGCCCGCGACCACATCGTCCTTCGCCGCATCGCCGCCCTTCCCCGGCGGAATGCGATCGGCACCAGCGCCGATCCGGTGATGCTGGAAGTCTTCAACAACCTGTTCATGGCGATCGCCGAACAGATGGGCGTGACGCTCCAGAACACGGCCTATTCAGTGAACATCAAGGAGCGACTCGACTTCTCCTGCGCCGTCTTCGACGGCGAAGGCCGCCTCGTCGCCAACGCGCCGCACATGCCGGTCCATCTCGGCTCGATGGACCGCTCGGTCGAAACCGTGATCCGCCTCAACCAGGGCAGCATCCGGCCCGGCGACGTGTTCGCCCTCAATGCACCCTACAACGGCGGCACCCACCTTCCGGACATCACGGTCTGCACCCCGGTCTTCGACGACGCCGGCGGGCAGATCCTCTTCTGGGTCGCCTCGCGCGGCCATCACGCCGATGTCGGCGGCACCGCCCCCGGCTCGATGACGCCGCGGGCGACGACGGTCGAGGAAGAGGGCGTCCTCATCGACAATTTCCGCATCGTCGCGGACGGCCACTTCCGCGAAGCCGAGCTCGTCGCCCTGCTGACCGGCCATCGCTACCCCGTCCGCAACGTCGCCCAGAACGTCGCCGACCTGAAGGCGCAGATCGCCGCCAACGAAATGGGACTGCGCGAGCTCCGCAAGATGGTCGCGCATTTCGGCCTCGACGTCGTGCAGGCCTATATGGGCCACGTTCAGGACAACGCCGCCGAGAGCGTCCGCCGCGTCCTCGATGCCCTCCACGATTCCGAGTTCGCGGTGGAGACCGACCAGGGCGCGGTGATCAAGGTCCGCATCTCCGTCGACCGCGACAGGCGCGAGGCGACCGTCGATTTCACCGGCACCAGCCCGGAGCAGCCTTCGAACTTCAATGCACCCGAGCCGGTCACCCGCGCCGCGGTTCTCTATTGCTTCCGGGTGATGGTCGAAGACCACATCCCGATGAACGCCGGCTGCCTGCGGCCGATCCGTATCGTCATCCCCGACGGCTCGATGCTGAAGCCGCAGTATCCGGCGGCGGTGGTGGCCGGCAATGTCGAGACCTCGCAGCATGTGACCGATTGCCTGTTCGGCGCGCTCGGCGTCCTCGCCTCGGCCCAGGGCACGATGAACAACCTCACCTTCGGCAACGAGCGCTACCAGTACTACGAAACGATCTGTTCGGGCGCGCCCGCCGGCGTGCTTGGCGACGGCACCGGCTTTGACGGCGTCGATGCCGTCCACACCCACATGACCAACTCCCGCCTCACCGATCCCGAGATCCTCGAGTACCGCTTTCCGGTCCTGCTCGAGGACTTCCACATCCGGCCGCACTCTGGCGGCAAGGGGCACTGGTCGGCAGGCAACGGCACCGAACGCACCATCCGCTTCCTCGAGGAAATGGACTGCGCGATCCTCTCCTCCCACCGCAAGGTCCCACCGCACGGCGTCGAGGGCGGATCCCCCGGCGCCGTCGGCTCGACGCGGATCCGCCGCGCCGACGGCACCGTCGAGACCCTGGAAGGCTGCGACCAGACGGTGATGAAGCCGGGCGATGCGGTGATCGTCACCACGCCAACCGGCGGCGGATACGGCAAGCCCTGAGATTCGCCTTTCCCCGTCGGATATTGCTAGAACGGCGGCCGTGCGGCCGGGGGGCCGGCGCAAGCCTCGGCACGCGCAGCATCATGGTGAAGTATGCCCAGCGTTTCCAAGCACGGCCCGTCGAAGAAGGTGATCGACGCCCTCACCTTCGACATCCCGAGCAAATACGATCCCGTGCATAAGGCATCGAAGGCGCCACTCACGCTCACCTACACCTTCGACACCTCGGCCATTGCCGGCCTCGACACCGGCTACTCCGGCTGGCAACCCTTCTCGGCCAGCCAGAGGGCTGCGGTCGAGGCCGTCCTTGCCGAGTACGAGACGTTCATCAACGTTCGTTTCGTTGCAAGCTCCGGCGGCGGGGACAAGGCCCTCTATTTCGGCCGCACCGGCCTCGGCTCGCTGGACGGCTACGGCGGCATCTCGTGGAAGAAGACCGCGAAGTCGTTCGATCTCGACGGCTTCGCCATGTGGGACACGACCGTCTCCTTCTCCAGTGACTGGGGGCGGCACCTGCTCGTCCACGAGATCGGGCATGCGATGACCCTCAAGCACCCGGGCCGCTACGGCAGCGGCGAAGAGGGTCCGTTTCTCGCCAAGAGCAAGGAGAACAACAAGTTCTCCGTGATGTCCTACAAGGACAGTCCCGACAGCGGGTCGGTCGCCGGCCACCTCATGCTCTACGACGTGGCCGCCCTTCAGAAGCGTTTCGGGGCCAACCTGAACTATCGTACCGGTGACGACGTGTACACCGGCGCCGATAGCGAGCTCCAGGTCGTGTGGGACGCCGGCGGAACCGACAAGATCGACGGCGCCGGCTTTGCCGCGAGCGTCCGGATCGACCTCCGCGACGGTCACTTCTCCTCGCTCGGCGCGACGGCGAACCTCGCCATCGCCTTCGGCGCCGTGATCGAGAACGCCACCGGCGGCAGCGGCAACGACAAACTGGTCGGAAATCCGTGGGGGAACGTGTTGTCCGGGGGACCGGGCAACGACCGGCTGGATGGCGGCAAGGGCTCCGACATCCTTGCCGGCGGCCCCGGCGCGGACGCTTTCGTGTTCAACACCAAGCCGGGCAAGGGACGCGACACCATCGCCGATCTGGAACCGGGGATCGACACCGTCCGGCTCGACAAGGGCGCCTTCGCCGACATCGGCGGCAAGGGCATGCTCGCCGCGAGCAAATTCCACATCGGCAGCGCCGCGCACGACGGCAGCGACCGCATCATCTACGACAGCGAAAGCGGCAGGCTGATCTACGACCGCAACGGCAGCTGCCATGGCAAGGCCAAGGTCTTCGCCGTCGTCGGCGCCGACCTCGACCTCGACCACGGGATGTTCATCGTCGCTTGAGGCCGTCCGGCAGGATCGAGGTCGCAGGGTCGCGCTTCACGAAGCTCATCCGCAAGAGACAGATCGCGTCGAGCTTGAAAGCCATCGCACAGACCCGGAGGTAGCGGACGAACTCGGCGACGGCGTCTTCGCCGACGATCGCCACCGCCTCCTCGCGCTTGGCGGCGAGCGCCCGCTCCCAGGCGATCAGCGTCCGCGCATAGTGATCGCGGTCGTTGCGGAGCGCCACCAGCTCGAAGTCGGGATCGGCGGCGGCGATCGGCTCGTGGATCAGCGGCAGCTCGCTCTCGCGGAAGATCCGGTCGGCGATGAACGGCGGCAGGGTGATGCCGGAGGCCGAGTAGGCGATGGTCTGGAGCGACATCCGGCCCCCGGTCTTGAGGGCGTCGCGGCAGAAGGCGAAGAACTCACGATAGGCCTGGAGCTTGGCCTCGGGAGCGAGACCCGGCCGGGCGAAGTGCTCGAAAGCGCCGATCGAGATGATCGCGTCATAGGGGGCTTCGGGCCGGTGGTCGCGCCAGCTCTCCTCGCGCACCTCGATCGCCGGGCCGCCATGCTCGCGCGCCCAGGCGGCCTGCGATGCGCTCAGCGTCAGGCCGACCGCCCTGCCGACGCCGGCGTGGCCGGTGAGCCGACGCAGCATCGCGCCCCAGCCGCAGCCGATGTCGAGCACGCGGGCGGCGCCCGCCGCACCCGCCGCGGCGATGTGGTGGTCGAGTTTGCGGTCCTGGGCGGCGTCGAGATCGTCGTTGCCCTCGTAGAGCGCCGCGGAATAGACGCGCTCGGGTCCGAGCCACAGACCGAAGAAGTCGTCGCTGGTGTCGTAGTGGTTGCGGATCGCCTCAGGCGAGGCCCCGGTATCGGCGGCGGCTGTCATCGCTCCTCCCGTCGGGCGAGCTTGTCACAAATTGCGGACGGCAAAAACCGGCGGCCTCAGGTCGCGGCCGGCGCGGCATCGCGGAGCGTGCGCGCCCGACGCAGGACATGGGCGGCAAGCCCGACATGGACGATCAGCGCCAGGGCCAGCCCGACGGCATGCTGAATGAGGGTCACCCCCGGGGTGCCGGCCATCACCGCGATGCCCCAGATGCTCACCGGAAGGAAGACGAGGACTGCCGTCGCAAGGCCGGGATTATAGGCGCGGAGCCCGATCGCGGCGACGATGTGGACGATGGCGTTAACCAGCGTCAGGTAGATGGCGATGAGCCCCCAGCCGAGCGCGGCATAGCGGGCGAGGTAGAGCGCGGCAAGGTCGACGCCCCATACCAGCGGCACGTTGATCACCACCACCGCCGCCGTCGTCAGCGCATTGGCGGCATGGGCGACGCGGCTGTTGATGAAGCGGCGGAAACGGTCGCCCGCATGCTCCTCGACCTGGTGGATCAGATAGGCCGGAAGCTGGATGAAGGTCGCGACCAGCGCCAGGCTCCAGTCCGCGACCAGAATCGGCAGCAGGATGAGCAGGAAGGCCGCAACGACCAGCCCGGCATACATCCAGTTCCGATAGAACCAGAGCTTTGCCGCGGTGAGGACGAGGCCGATCACGGGCTACTGGTCGAGGACATCGTCGCCGGCTTCCTCGGTCCGGGCCGAGCGCGCGGCGGCGAAGAAGGGCGAATCCTCGTAGGACGGCGGCACCGGCGTGAGCAGGATCGTCTCCGGCATCCTGAAGGCCGGCGCCGGCGTCTCGGCATAGGCGCTCATCATCAGCTCGTAGCGCGGCTGGCCGGGAATCGCCGCGTAGAGCGTGCCGTCATAGGGTGCCCGCTGCGGCGGATCGGGCAGCCCGTTCGGCTTGCAGTACTGGTAGGTGCCGGTCTTGCCGTGGCGGGCGAGATCGACGTGGATGTGGTCGCCATGGTAGGGCGCGCCGGGCCCGAGGGTGGTTTTGAACTGCTTGCAGGCGGCGGCGAACACCTCGCGGAGGAACGCCTGCTCGTCCTTGCTGCCGCGCCAGCCGGACTTCACCGTCACCACCCGGCCGTTGGCGAGCACGAAGCCGGCGACGTCGAGGGCGTTGCCGAACGCATGCTCGGAGAGCTGGGCACCGCGCTGGTTGTTGCGGGTGCGGCAGGCATAGGCCGAGATCTGCTTGATCTCGACCACCGGCATGCCGAAATAGGCGACCGACGCCGGCTGCACCGCCGTACGCATCCAGTATTCGAGCGCCGTGGTGATGGGACAGCCGAGCGTCGCGTCCGGCCCGATGCCAATGGTGCCGTCCTGGAGGGCGGCGACCTTGAGCGGATACTCGACGCCGCAGGTGCCCTTGTCCTTGATCTCCTTGACCTGGCGCACGAAATAGGACTGCGGCTTCTGCGCCATGCAGGCGCGCTCGGCCTGGTCGCGCCACGCTTCGCGACGCTCAAAGCCGAGGAAATTGAAGGCGCAGCCGGTCATGGCGAGGGACATGCCGACGGCTACCGCCAGATACGCAACGCGACGGAGCATGGCTCCGGAGGTTGCCGGAGATTTCCTAAGGAAAGGTCAAATTTTAGTCGAAACGTCTGTGCCCGGCCGCCTTCAGATAACCAACACGCCCTGGTGCTTGGCCTTCTCTTCCGGCTCGACGTGGATGGTGATCAGCGCATCCGGAACCTTGGCGCGGAGCGCCTTCTCGATCCGGTCGCAGATGTCGTGGGCTTCCGACACCGGCATCGAGCCGGCGACCACCAGGTGGAAATCGATGAACGTCGCCCGGCCCGCCAGCCGGGTACGGACGTCGTGCGCCTCGATCGCGCCTTCGGCATGGGCGGAGATGATCTGGCGGATCTCGACGAGGGTCTTTTCGGGCGCCGCCTCGTCCATCAGCCCGCCCAGCGACTCGCGGATCAGCCGCCAGCCCGCCCAGATGATGTTGACCGCGACCAGCGCGGCGAGAATCGGGTCGAGCCTGGGGATGCCGGTGAGATAGGCGGCGATCAGGCCGACGATCACGCCGGCGGAGGTCACGACGTCGGTCAGGATGTGCTTGCCGTCGGCGACGAGCGCCGGCGACCGGCGGCGGCGGCCCTCGCGGATCAGGAACCAGCTCCACGCGCCGTTGATCAGCGCGGCGACCGCACTGACCGCAAGCCCCTCGACCGGGGCGTCCATCGCGTGGGGCGACAGGAAGGCCCCATACGCCTCACGGAGAATGGCGATCGCGGCGATGATGATGAACACCCCTTCGAGCACGACCGAGAAGTACTCGGCCTTGTGATGGCCGTAGGGATGGTTGGCGTCTGCCGGGCGGGCGCTGTAGCGGATGGCGATCAGGGCCGCGCCCGATGCGACGACATTGACGATCGATTCGAGCGCGTCGGAGAAGAGGGCGACGCTGCCGGTGAGCTGCCAGGCGAGAAGCTTGATCGCAAGCACCGTCACGCCGACCGCGACGCTGATCGCCGCGATCGTTCCGGTCTGCATGGACGAATGACTGCCGCTCACCGATCTCAGTCCGCCATCGTTTCGAGCGAGGCGAGGCTTTCCGCCGGCCCGGCCTCCGCGAAAGGTGTCCGGACCTCGACGAAGGTGTCCGGGTAGAATCCGTTGAACCGGGTGCGGAGCGCCAGGGAATAGGCGCCGATGTGACCGATCTCGATCCAGTCTCCGGTGTCGACGTTCTGGGGGAGATAGAAGGGACGCGACAGGATGTCCACCGAGTCGCAGGTCGCCCCGCAGACCTTGAAGGCGGTGAGCGCGCTCGATCCGCTCCGCCGCCGCCGCGCCGGATCGGGCAGCAGCCGTGCGGGCAGCGTGATCTTGCCGGTCCAGGAATCCGACAGCGATGCCCATATGCCGTCGTTGATGTAGAGGCGCCGGCCCTTGCGGAGGAGGACGCGGACGATCAGCGAGAAGCTGCGCGCGGCGATGACCCGGCCCGGCTCGGCCACGAGCGGCAGGTCGTCCAGCCCCCATGCGCGGATCTCGCCGACCACTTCGGAGATCAGCGCCGCCGTGTCCGGCGGCGGGGGAGCCTTCCGCCGCGGATCGTGGCCATACTCGGCCGGGAAGCCGCCACCGATGTCGAGCATCGAGAGCGGCACGCCCGCCCGCGACCGCACCCAGGCCGCCGAGGCGAGGGCGCGCTCGTAGGTGTCGGTGTCCTCGACCTGGCTGCCGACGTGAAAGCAGAGGCCCACCTTGAAGCCGACGCGATGGATGCGCTGGACCAGCTCGACCGCGTTGGCGGGCGTCGCCCCGAATTTCTTCGACAATTCGTAGGCGGCATGGCCCCGCGAGGCGAGCCGCACCAGCAGCGTGATCTCCTCCGGGTCGAGATCGAGACCGCGTACGATCCGGAGGATCTTGGCGACCTCATCCTCATGATCGAGCGCCATCACCCGGATCCCGTAGGTCTCGAGCGCCAGGCGGATGTCGGACTGCGCCTTGACCGGGTGGGTGTAGATCAGCTCCGCCTTGGGCGCGACCGAGCGGACAGCGGCGAATTCCGCCGGAGAGGCGACGTCGAAGCAATCGATTCCGGCCCTGGCGAGGGTCGCCAGCACCATCGGCTCGCCGTTTGTCTTGACCGCGTAGGCGGTCTTGCCGGGAAAGGCGGTCTTGAAGGTCAGGGCGTCCGCTGTGAGCACCTGCGGCATGAAGCAGTAGACCGGCTGGTCCGGCCGCATTGCATAGGCCGCTGCGCGGGCGGTCTCGAAGATCTCCATCGATGTCCGATTCCCTAGCTTCCCCGGTCGCACCGGCACGCTAACAGCCCCATGCGACGCGAGAAACGGCGTTTTGCGATGCGTCGGCGCGCCGGGCCACGACCCCGCTCACGAAATCCCCGGCGCCGAAAAATTTCGTGAGCAGAAAGGTGAGACGGCTGAACGGGTTAGCCGATGTAACCCCCGGTTTTCCACGGTTTATCCCGCAGCGCAGCACATTTTCCGCTTCGGCCAAAGGTGAACTCGCGTTAATCTTTGCATCGTTGGTGGGACACGGAGGCACGCCATGACGCTCGTCCGACCGCTACATTTGGTGATGGTGTGTGCCGCGTTCGTTTTTGTTGCTGCAGTTGTCGTCGGGGTGATCTAGGCGCCTCGGTAGGTTTTTGCGAAGGGTTGTTCACGCCAGCCGGGCCGCGGAAGTGCGGAGCCCGGCTTTTTTGTGCCCGGGCCGCCACCCTTCCCTGATCGCCGTCTACTCCAGAAACCGGTCGAAGATCGCCACGGTGCGGCCGGCCTCGTGGATCGCCGCGTCCGTGCCGAGCGAGGTGGTGACGCTGCCGCGCTTCTCGTCGTAGGGCGCCCCGTGCAGCGCCGGGTCGCGCCACAGGCCGGTGGTGATGGTCACGCCGCGATAGACCAGTTGCCCCCCGACCCGCGCCAGGTTCATGCCGCCGGAGGACGACCCCGAGGCGTCGCAGTCGCTGCGGTAGAACGAAGTGATGCTGGTCGAGATCGGCACCCGCCGCACCTTGCAGCCCTGCACCACCGGCACCTCGTTCGGTACTTTCGCTTCCATCCCCGCCGGATGGGCCGTCACGACGATGAGGTCGTCTCCGGCCTTGACCTTGCTGTCGAGGTCGACCGGAAACGGCTCGGCGCCCTTGATGGGGTCGGCGAGCGGAACGACCGCGAAGTCGTAGTTCGAGCCCGCTTTCGGCGGGTTGGCACCGAACCGCGCCTCCTCGACGATGAGGTCGACCTTGATCGCCGGAATGCTCTGGGTCTTGAAGAAGCAGTTGCTCCGCCGCTCGCCAGAGTCCTCGAAGAAGATATGGCCGGCGGTGAGCACCTGCCGGTTGGTGAGAAACAGCGCCCCCGACCCCACGGCGGGCGTGGGCAAGAAGCAGCCGACATAGCCCGAGACCATGCGGATGCGGTCGATCTCGGGCTTGCTGAGCCCAAGATTCGGCCCGAGATCGAGCAGCGAACCGCGATCGTCCGCGCCGTCGATGACATTGGCGGTCGCCGCCGGCGCCAGCACGGCCAAGACGATGGCGATCGCCGAAACGGCGAGGCGAAGGCGAAGGATCATGCAGAGGCCCTAGACTGTTCCCTACCCCGTGAAGCAGGGGAATATGAACGGGATGAGGCGAAGGGCAAGAGCGGCGCGGCGGTTCAGATGAAGACCATCGCCCCCAGCCACAGGAGCGCGAGCGCCCGCGCCGGCCACGCCCATGCCGAGCCGGAGCGGCCGGCGGTGCGCCAGACCGCCAGCGCCAGGAACAGGCTGTAGGGGAGCGGCGCGAGGAACACCGTCATCGCCGCCCACCGCGGCGCGCCGAGCCCGAACAGCGCGAACGACGCTCCCATCGCCAGAACGTTGATCAGCGTCCCGCCGATCAGCATGTCGCTGATGATCAGCCGATGGAGCGGCTCGGTCCCCGACCAGAGCGCCCTGAAGTAGGCGCCGATACCGCTCAATGGACCGGAATTGGAGCCGCGTTCTTCCACCATCGGCCTCTGCGGGACTGAGTCCGCGGGACTCCGGAAGGTGCGGGAGGACTGAAATGCACCGCGGCGATCATGACGTATCTGGCGGCCGACGCAATTCGGGACGTCGGGTCAGCCGGCCGTGTCTGAACGCCGGCGGTACCTTTTGGTTGTGACCCGTGCGTTTGGACAGGCGAGTTGCTCCCCGGACGCTTCCAAACCGCCCGCCACGACGGAATCATCGTCTATTTGCATCCGCGGATCGCGCCGAGAGTGTCCCTGAAATCACGCGCGCCGTATCGGTTTTCTCCTTCCGCCATCGTGGCTTGCGCATTGATGAGCTTGCAGGTTGCTTCCACCTTCGTTTCGTTCAGCAGCTTGTTCGCCGCTCCCCACACCTTGATCTGCTGCTCGATGAAAACGGCGGCTACCTTGAGGGGGCCGGGCGCCGCCTTCTTGAGCGCCTTGGCGAAGTCTTCTCCCCATTCCTGCATCTGCAGAATGCCTGCGACAACCTTGTCGCTCCGTTCGATCGCCCGGAGCGCCTTGACGTCGAGCTCATCGAGTTCGAGATCGAGCCGTACCTCGCTCTCCAACGCCTTTTCCGGCTTCTTCGCCAGTTCCGGGTGGGGTTCGCCGGGCTCGCCATGCTCCGTTTCGCGGCGGTGCTCGATCTCGTAGACCAGTCCGGTGCCGACGGGGCCGCCTTCCGGTCCGCCGTTGGGGTAGACGATGACGCGCTCGTCCGGCTTGGGGTCGGAACCGCCAATCGCGCCCGTCCGTCGGAGTTCCTCCGCGATCAGCGCGTTCAGCGTGTTGGCGACGTAGCGAACGCCCATCATCGGCAGTCGGCGCTCCTCCGCGCTCCTTTCGATCGCCGCAACAAGCGCTTCAAAGGCTTCGCCCTCCGGAAGCTGCAGCCCCACGAAATGACGGTCTATCCAGGCACGAACGAAATTCGAGCTCGTCATGGTCGCCCCCAAGCCGCGCCGGTCGCCACATCCACCTTATCGCAACCAGTCGAAATCGGCGAGGAGACCCGGTTGCGGCCCGCGAAGACAGCGCCGCTTCCGCGCACCGACAGGCGCCAGGGGATGGGTTCCCTACTCCGCCGCCGCGCGTTTGCCCGGTTGGTAGTTGAGGATCGGGGCCAGCCAGCGTTCCGCCTCGGCCAGGGACCAGCCCTTCCGCCGCGCGTAGTCCTCGACCTGGTCCTGCTCGATCCGCCCGACACCGAAATAGTGGCTGTCCGGGTGGGCGAAATAGAGGCCCGAGACGGAGGATGCGGGCCACATCGCATAGCTCTCGGTAAGCTTGATCCCGGTCGCGGCCTCGGCGTCGAGGAGGTCGAACAGCGCCGCCTTCTCGGTGTGGTCGGGCTGCGCGGGGTAGCCGGGCGCCGGCCGGATGCCCCGGTAGGATTCCCGGATCAGCTCCTCCGGCGTCAGCTGCTCGTCCGGCGCGTAGGCCCAGAACTCGCGCCGCACCCGCTCGTGCATGCGTTCGGCGAAGGCCTCGGCCAGCCGGTCGGCGAGCGACTGGCTGAGGATCTTGGAGTAGTCGTCGTTGGCGCGGGCGAAGCGCTCCGCCACCGCCTCCTCGCCGATGCCGGCGGTCACGGCGAAGCCGCCCACGAAATCGGCGGGCCCGGTCTCTGCCGGCGCGACGAAATCGGCGAGCGCGACATGGCCGCGCTTGCTGTTCTGCCGGGCGATCTGCTGGCGGAGCGTATGGAGCCGCACCCGCTCCTCGCGCCGCGCCGCGTCCGCATAGACGATGATGTCGTCCTCGACGGCCGCCGCTGGCCAGAACCCGATGACGCCTCGGGCCGTCAGCCAGCCCTCCTCGATCATCTTGCGGAGCATCGCCCGGGCGTCGTCGAACAGCGCCCGTGATGCCGGGCCGACCTTGGGATCATCGAGCAGCAGCGGATAGGTGCCCTTGATCTCCCAGGCCGAGAAGAACGGCGTCCAGTCGATATAGGGAACCAGCTCGGCGATTGGATAGTCGTCGAAGCCGCGGGTGCCGAGGAACGCCGGCTCCGGCGGCCGGTAGGCCGTCCAGTCGATCCGGAAGCGGTCGGCCCGCGCGTCGCGAAGCGAGACGCGGCGCTTCTCGGCAAGGCCGCGCGCATGGGTCTCGGCGACCTGAAGATACTCGTCGCGGATCGAGCGCACATAGGACTCCCGGCCGCTGCCGAGGAGGTTCTGGGCGACGCCGACCGCGCGGCTCGCATCGAGTACGTGAACCGCCTGGTTGCGCTGATAGTTCGGGCTGATCTTCACCGCCGTATGGACCCGGCTGGTGGTCGCACCGCCGATCATCAGCGGCACGTCGAACCCCTCGCGCTCCATCTCCGCCGCGACATGGCACATCTCGTCGAGCGAGGGCGTGATCAGGCC
>JAGRKZ010000125.1:1307-24599 GCA_020442065.1 Bauldia sp. | reverse complement strand
TGGTTTGTGTACTTCGCGCCGGACATCCTCGGTCACCCCGACAACTACATCGAGGCGAACAGCCAGGTGACGCCGGCGCACATCGTGCCCGAATTGTACTTCCTGCCGTTCTACGCGATCCTCAGGGCCGTCCCGGACAAGCTGCTCGGCGTCATCGCCCTGTTCGGCGCCATCGGCATGCTGTTCATCCTGCCCTGGCTGGATACCTCGCGGGTGCGTTCGGCCGTGTTCCGCCCGATCTACCGCCAGTTCTTCTGGATCTTCGTGCTGGTGTGCATCGGGCTCGGCTATCTCGGCTCGCAGCCCGCAGAAGGCGGCTACGTCATCGCCTCGCGCATCCTGACCGCATACTACTTCCTCCATTTCCTGGTCATCCTGCCGGTGCTGGGGCTGATCGAGCGACCCAAGCCGAGGCCGGCCAGCATCACCGAGGCGGTGCTTGCCAAGTCCGGCCATGCTGCGCCGGCCGCGGGAGGGGCGTCGTGAGCCGGTCTGAGAAGGATCCCATCGTGAGCCGCGTGTTCCGACTTCGTAACGGCATCGTCGCCGGTCTTGCGGTGCTGGGAATGGGCCTCACGGCTGTCCACACCGTTGCGCAGGAAGTCGTGGACTCGGCGCAGGATGAGGAAATGATGGCGCAGGGCGAGGCCGTCACGGACGCGGCCGAAGCTCATGTCACCCATTTTCCGATCAAGAAGCCGCCGCTTCTCGACTGGTCGTTTGCCGGCGTATTCGGCAAGTATGACCGTGCCCAGCTCCAGCGCGGCCTCCACGTCTATCGTGAGGTCTGTGCAAACTGTCACGGCCTCAAGTTCGTGACGTTCCGCACGCTCGGCGATCCCGATGGCCTTGGCTACAGCGAGGCCGAGGTTGCGGCACTGGCGGCCGAGTACGAGATCGAGGACGGGCCGAACGACGAGGGCGACATGTTCAAGCGCTCTGGCCGTCCCTCCGACCATTTTCCGGATCCGTTCCCGAACGCCCAGGCGGCCGCGGTCGCGAACGGCGGCGCCGCGCCGCCGGACCTGTCCCTGATGGCCAAGGCCCGGGGCGCGTCGCGCGGTCCGGTCTGGACGGTGATCGACTTCTTCACCCAGTACCAGGAAGCCGGGCCGAACTATATCCACGCCCTCCTGACCGGGTACGATCAGGAACCGCCGCACGGTCTCGAAATCCCGGAGGGTGTCAACTACAACCCCTATTTCCTGAACGGCTCGGCGCTCGCCATGCCCCCGCCGCTCACCGACGGCGCGGTCCCGTACACGGATGGGTCGCCGGAAACCGTCGACCAGTACGCCACCGACGTCTCGGCGTTCCTGATGTGGACGGCCGAGCCGCATCTGGTGGCGCGGAAGCGTCTCGGCTTCCAGGTGATGGTGTTCCTGGCCGTGTTCGCGACGCTGATGTATCTCACCAAGCGTCGGGTCTGGGCATCGGTCGCCCACTAGGGATTGGCCTGCGGCGGAGGCCGCCGCTGGCCGGAGTGCTGTCGCTCGCCGCCCCGCGATGTATGATCGCGGCATGACGAGGGCCTTTCTCGGAATCATTGGTGGCTCCGGGGTCTACGATCTTCCCGGCGTCGAGGACGTGCGCGAGGAGCGGGTCGCGAGCCCGTGGGGCGAGCCGTCCGACCCGATCCGCGTCGGGCGGATCGGCCGCACCCGGATCGCTTTTCTGCCCAGGCACGGCCGCGGGCACCGTCTGTCGCCGAGCGACATCAACTACCGGGCCAATATCGATGCGATGAAGCGGCTTGGCGTCACCGATCTGGTATCGGTGAGCGCCGTCGGTTCGCTCCGCGAAGAATTGCCTCCGGGCACGTTCGTGCTCGTCGATCAATACATCGACCGAACCGTCGAGCGACCCCGCAGCTTCTTCGGCAAGGGCCTCGTCGCCCATGTCTCCATGGCGCGGCCCGTCAGCCCGCTGCTCGCCGACCGGATTGCAGCCGCCGGTATGGCGGAAGGCAGCGCGTGCCGTCGCGGCGGAACGCTCGTGGTGATCGAGGGGCCGACCTTCTCGTCCGAGGCGGAATCGCGCCTCTATCGCAGTTGGGGCGCCGATCTCGTCGGCATGACGGCGATGCCGGAGGCGAAGCTCGCGCGCGAGGCGGAGATCGCGTACGCGACCCTGGCCATGGTCACCGATTACGATGCCTGGCACCCGAGTCATGACGCGGTGGATGTCGCAGCCGTCGTCCGGGTGCTCGCGGAGAACGGCGATCGGGTGCGGCGACTGCTCGCCCGCCTTGCCGGCGATTTCCCGTCCCGCCACGATCCGTGTCCCTATGCCGACCATGCGCTGGACGGAGCGGTCATGACCGCGCCGGACGCCCGGGACCCGGAGCTCGTCGCCAAGCTCGACGCGGTGGCGCAGCGGATCCTTCGCGCGGCGTCGTGATGGGCTAGAGTACCCGACGAGTCTGGAAACCGGAGACCTGCGGTGCAGACCGAAGAGGGCGGATCAGCGCGGACGCCACAGCCGGCCGTTGCCGCGGGCATGACCCGCGAGCAGATCCGCTTCGTCATCGTCGTTCTCGCCGTTGTTCTGGCGTTCATCGTCGGGACCCTGCTGGTTCTCGGCCGCCACTTGCTGGTCCCGATCTTCGCGGCCGTGATCGCCGTCTATGTCCTCGTCAGTGCGGCCGAGGCGTTGGGGCGGGTGCCGGGCATCGGTCGACTGCCGTCCTCGCTCCGGCGCATGCTCGTGCTCCTTTGCTTCACGCTCGCGTTCCTCGGCCTGGGATTGGTGGCCGCCTCGACCATCGATCAGCTGATCGACGTCGCGCCGACCTATCGCGAGAACTTCGACGCCATCCTCGCCGAGGTCACCGGCGCGCTGGGGATGAGCGAGCAGGCGACCTGGGAGGACATCCGCGCTCTGACCGTCGACCGGATCGACGTGCAGGCCCTGGTGACCGGCCTGCTTGGTTCGGTGACCAGCTTCGGCGGGTCGCTGTTCCTGATCGTGGTCTATGCCGGCTTCCTGATGGCGGAGCGCGATGCCTTTGCCCGCAAGGCCCGCGCGGCATTTCCCGCGGGCGCCGGCACGGATCACATCCGCCACATGCTTGCGGACATCAACCGCAAGATTGCCGACTACCTCGCGGTGAAGACGCTGGTGAACGTAATCGGTGGCGCAATTTCCTATGTGGTGATGCTCGCGGTCGGGCTCGACTTCGCGCTGTTCTGGGCAACACTGATCGCCCTTCTCAACTACATCCCTTACATCGGCTCGCTCGTCGCGGTGGCGCTGCCGCTGCTCCTGTCCCTCGCCCAGTTCGGCTCGATCGAGACCACGCTTGTTCTCGCCGCCCTGCTCATCGGCGCCCAGCTCATCTCCGACAACCTGATCGAGCCGAGGCTGATCGGCCGCCAGCTCGACCTCAGTCCCTTCGTCGTGCTGGTGGCGCTCTCGTTCTGGTCCGCCATCTGGGGGCTTTCGGGCGCGATCCTTGCCATTCCGCTCACCTCCATGCTGGCCATCATCTTCTCCGGATTCCCGGCGACCCGATTCATTTCGATCTTCCTCGCCGGGCATGCGCCGGACGAGGCGAAAGGCGGGACGTAGCGACGGGTTGGCGCGGCTGGCCGACCTTTGCTAGAGCATCCGGCGGCGTCGCACTCGCGTCGCCCCGGAGGAGACCCGATGGCTGCCGAGAGCGTCGACCTGCGTTCGTTGATCCGGACGATTTCGGACTACCCGAAACCGGGCATCCAGTTCCGCGACATCACCACGCTGATCGCCGATCCGGCCGGTCTCCGCGCCGCGATCGACGGACTGGTGCTGCCGTTCCTGACGGCCGGGATCGATTTTGTCGCGGGCATCGAGGCCCGCGGATTCATCCTGGGCGGGGCGGTCGCCCATGAGCTTGGCCGCGGTTTCGTGCCGATCCGCAAGAAGGGCAAGCTGCCGTGGCGGACCATCGGACAGGACTACAGCCTCGAATACGGCGTCGATACGATCGAGATCCATGAGGATGCCATTCCCGCCGGCGCCCGCGTCCTCCTCGTCGACGATCTCGTCGCCACCGGCGGCACGGCGGAGGCAGCGATCGAGCTGATCCGCCGGTCGGGCGGCGAAATCGTCGCCGCCGCCTTCGTCATCGATCTGCCGGAGCTCGGCGGCGCCCGGCGCATTGCCGCCAAGGACGTAACGGTCCACACCCTCGTGAGTTTCGAAGGACACTGAACCGCTGATGACCGACTTCCACATCTACATCGGCTATCGCGAGGTCTCGTCGTGGTCGCTGCGTGCCTGGCTGCCGCTGCGCAAGACCGGCGTCGCCTTCGAGGAAACTCTGATCCGGTACCGGCTGCCCGACCACAAACGGCGGCTCGCCGCGCTGTCGCCCTCCGGCAAGGTGCCGCTGCTGGTGCATCGACGCGACGGGCAGGAGGTCAAGGTGTGGGACTCGCTCGCGATCGGCGAATACCTCGCCGACCTCTTCCGCGAGCGCCGGCTCTGGCCGGAGGATCCCGTCGCCCGCGCTTTCGCCCGCTCGATCGCGGCGGAGATGCACTCCGGCTTCCGGCCGCTCCGCGAGCACCTGCCGATGGCGCTGCTCAAGGTGACGCCGAAGGCGATCGAGGACGGCGAGGCCCGGGCCGACATCGCGCGGGTGGCGGACCTCTGGCGGCAGGCGCGCGAGACCTGGGGCGTGAAAGCGGGCGGTCCCTGGCTGTTCGGCCACTTCACCGTCGCCGACGGCATGTATGCCCCGATCGCGACCCGCTTTCGCACTTATGGCATCGAACTGGACCCGGTCTGCCAGGCCTATATGGAGACGCTGTTCGCCGATCCCGACTTCGGCGACTGGGAAGACCAGGCGCGGCGCGACCCGCCGCAGGAGCCGCTGCCTTAATCGTGCCATCGCCGGACGCTGACCTGTCGTCAGGCGACGGAGCAAGGGAGGACTGGCCAATGCGGCGTGGAAAGTGCCGGAGGGCCTGGATTGGCATCGTCGGGGCGTCGATGGTCGCGCTGGGCGCGACCGGTGCGCTTGCCGACAACGACCCGAATCGCGACGTCGCGTGCGTCACCCGTCAGATCGGCGTGACCGATGCGGAGTTTCGCACCTGCTTCCTGCCGGTGAACCCGGATCCGGACCATGCTCCGGACGGAGCAACGCAGCGCGCCAACAAGGCCAAGCTGCTTCCCTGCCTGCAGAAGGCGAATCCGAGCCTCACCAACGACGCGCTCGACGAGGCGATGGACGCTTGCCGGCCCGAAGGCCCGAACTAGGCGCGAAACGCGCTCGAAACAGGACTCAGCTCCGGCCGTCCCGGATGGCCGCCTCGACCACGTCGCGGCGAGGCATCGGGGCGACCGCGCCATAGCCCTCGGTCGAGAGTGCCGCCGCCATGTTGGCGTAGCGGGCGGCGGCGAAGGGATCGCCGCTGCGGAGATACTCGGCCAGAAACGCGCCATCGAACATGTCGCCGGCGCCGGTCGCGTCGACCAGCTTGACCTTGATCGGCGGCAGCCGCTCGCGGCGGTCCCGGGTGGCGACGAGGGCGCCCTCACTGCCAAGGGTCAGCGCTACGACCCTGGCGCCCATGGCGAGGTAGAAGCCGACGATCTCGTGCGGGTCGGCGAGGCCGGTCAGGTGCATCGCGTCGTCGAGCCCGGGCCGAACGATATCGGCCAGCGATACGGCGGCATGGATGACGGCACGGGCGCGGTCGAGCGGCCATAGCCGGAGCCTGAGATTGGTGTCGTAGGAGACCAGCACGCCGGCCGCGCGCGCCATGCGCATCGCGGTGAACACGGCGTCGGCGGCGCTCGAGGAGATCGCCTGGCTGATGCCGGAGGCGTGGACCACGCGCGCGCTCCGGATCATCGCCTCGGGCAGGTCGTCCGGCGTCATCCGGCTCGCCGCGGAACCCGCGCGCATGTACGAGAAGACGTGACCGTCCTCGCCGTGGGTGACGAAGTAGAGACCGGTGTGGGCGATCGGACTCCGCTTGACCGCGGTCACGTCGATGTTTTCCCGCTTCCACAAGTCGAGGAACGAGTCGCCGAACTGGTCGGCGCCGACGGCGGTGACGTAGGCGACGGAGGCACCCTGGCGCGCGGCGGCGATGGCGCAGTTGGAGGTGTCACCACCGTGACCCTGACGAAAGATATCCTCGCCGTGGGGCTGATTCAGCTCGAACAGCGGCTCGCCGATGCAGACGATCTCGGGCATGTGGTCCTTTGCCTTGCGACGGGCCTTGTCCGAGCCCGCCCCTCTCAGGCCGTTCGCCGGCGAGACTTGGCGAAGGTGTCGAAGGCGACGGCGAGCACGATGATCAGGCCGATGATGATCTGCTGGACATAGGACGAGACGTTGTTGAGCTGCAAGCCGTTGAGCAGCACGCCGATCAGAACGGTCCCGATCACGGTGCCGAAAATGGTGCCGGAGCCACCGAACAGGCTGGTGCCGCCGATCACCACCGAGGCGATCACGGTCAGCTCGTAGCCCATGCCGGCAATGGCCTCGGCGGAGTTGAGGCGGGCGGAGAGCACGAAGGCGCCCAGCCCGCAGAAGAAGCCCATGATTACGTACACGCTGGTAGTGACGGCACGCACGTTCAGGCCCGACAGGCGGGCCGCCTCGGGGTTCCCGCCGACCGCATAGACCTGGCGGCCGTAGCGCGTATAGCGCAGCACGACGTGGGCGAGAATCGCGCAGACCAGGAAGATGACGACCGGCACCGGAACCTGGCCGCCGATCCGTGCCTGTCCCCACCACACGAAGCCCGGGTCGAAGCCGCTAATCGGGCCGCCGCCTGCGAAGAGCAGGGCGGCGCCGCGGAAGACGGACATGCCGCCCAGGGTGACGACGAACGGCGGCACCTTGAGCCGGGTGATGGCCGAGCCCTGGACGAAACCGGCAATCAAACCGACACCGATCGCCGCGAGCGCGGCGAGATACCAGGGATTGGCGAGCGCGTCCTGGCCCTCGCCGACGGTGAAGCGGTTGGACAGGCCGCCTTTCGAGACGGCGGCCGCCACCAACCCCGCCATCGCCAGGAGCGAACCGACCGAAAGGTCGATGCCGGCGGTCAAGATGACGAAGGTCATGCCGATCGCGAGCAGGCCGTAGATCGAGACCTGCAGCATGATGTTGAAGAGATTGAGCGTCAGCACGAAGCGCGGGTTCAGCACCCAGAACACCGCCATCAGGATCACGAGGAAGATGAGCGGCGCGAAACGGGCAAAGATCGAGAAGGCGTCAACCTGTCCGCCACGGCGTGCAGTGGTGTCGGTCATTGCTTTTCAGTCCCCCTACGCCGCTCTCGCCAGCGTCATCATCGTCATGAGTTTTTCCTGATTGGCGTCAGCCCGCGAAATCTCTCCGGTGACGCGTCCCTCGCGCATGGTCACGATCCGGTCGCTGACCGCGAGGATCTCGGGAAGCTCGGAGGAGATCGCGATTACCGCGATGCCGGAGCGGGCCATGTCAAACAGCAGATTGTGGACGTCGACCTTGGCGCCGATGTCGATGCCGCGGGTCGGCTCGTCGACGATCAGGACCTTGGGCTGCAGCGCCAGCCAGCGCGCGAGCACGACCTTCTGCTGATTGCCGCCGGAGAGGTTGGCGACGATCTGGTCGGGGCTGGCCATGCGGATCGACAGCGCCTTGCGATACTCCTCGACCATCGCGCTCTCCTTCGCCTCGTCGACGAAGACCCCCCATTTCGAGACGCGGTCGAGGGCGGCCATGGAGAGGTTGAGCCTGATCGCCAGCGAGAGGAACAGGGCCTGTTGCTTGCGGTCCTCGGGAACCAGGCCAATGCCATGGCGGATCGCCTCTTGCGGCGAGGCGATGCGGACCGGCTGGCCATCGATCAGAACCCGGCCCGAGTCGAAGGGATCGGCACCGAAGATCGCTCGCGCCATTTCGGTCCGGCCGGCGCCGACCAGCCCGGCGACGCCGAGGATCTCCCCGCGGCGGACGGACAGCGAGACGTTGGCGAGCACCGTGGCGCTCGGGTCGCGGCTCGAACCGCGGCGGGACAGGTTTTCCACCGCCAGAGCAACATCGCCCGGGGCCGCGTCGCCGCGGCGGCTGAACAGCTCGCTCACCTCCCGGCCCACCATCATGCGAATGATGCCGTCGATGTCTGTGTCCTTGACCCGTCCGCTGCCGACAAACTGGCCGTCGCGGAGCACCGTGTAGCCGTCGCAGATCTCGATCACTTCCTCGAGGCGATGGGTCACGAAGATGACGCTCAGTCCTTCCGCCTTGAGGTCGCGAATGATGCTGAACAGCTTGTCGACTTCGGTGCTCGACAGCGCCGAGGTCGGCTCGTCCATGACGATCAAGCGCGACTTCATGGACAGCGCGCGGGCGATCTCGACCATCTGCTGTTCGGCGACCGAGAGATCGCGGACGAGGGTCATCGGATCGGCATCGAGGCCGATTCGTCGGGTCAGAGCCCGGGTCTCCTCGGCCATCCTGCGCCAGCTGACGAACACCTTCGAGCCCGGCTCCCGGCCGATGAAGACGTTCTCGCAAATGGTCATGTTCGGGGCGAGCGTGAACTCCTGGTAGATCGTGACGATGCCGTGCACCTGGGCCGCATGCGGCGTGTCGAAGGAGACGGCTTGCCCGGCGAGCGTGATGGTGCCGGAGTCCGGCGGCTGCGCCCCGGCGAGGATCTTGAGAAGCGTCGACTTGCCGGCGCCATTCTCGCCGAGAAGCGCGTGTATCTCACCCGGGCCGACGGAGAGTTCGACGTCGCTCAGCGCCTGCACGCCGGGAAAGCTCTTGCTGATGCCCGCCATGCGGAGCAGCGGCTCGCTCATGTGCCCAACTGTCCTGTCAGGAATGATGGAACCGCGGACGGGCGAGCGCCCGTCCGCGGGATGTAAGACCCCGACGCACGCGTCGGGATATCAGGCAATCTGCCTTACTGGGCCTCGCTGAGGCGCTCTGCCTTGTCGAGGTTGTCCTTGGTGATGGTGATCGGCGTGAGCAGAACCAGCGGCTCGGGCTTGACGCCGTCGCGGAGGTACTTGACGAGAGCATCGACAGCGCCGCGGCTCTGGCCGCCGGGGAACTGCTCGACGGTCGCGGTCAGCGTGCCGTCCCGCACCTGCACCAGAGCTTCGGGCAGAGCGTCGAAGCCGATGGTGACGACGTTGGTCAGGTTGCGCGCCTTGAGGGCCTCGATCGCGCCGAAGATCATGTCGTCATTGCCGGCGACGATCACGTCCGGCGGGGACTCCATGCCGCCGAGCGCGGACTCGGTGACCGACAGGCCGTCCGCCCGACGGAAGTTAGCCGTCTGCTCGAACACGAACTTGTACTTGTCGGCGTGCTGGTCGAGCACGTTGTGCAGGCCCTTGTTGCGGTCGATCGCCGGGCTGGCGCCGGGCGTGCCCTGCAGGTTGATGATCGTGGCGCCGTCGGGGAAAAGCGTCATGATCAGCTCGCCCTGCGCCTCGCCGCCCTTGACGTTGTCGGCGCCGACATGGGCGAGGATGCCCGGGACGTTGTCGACCCGGCGGTCGATCGTCACGACCGGAATGCCGGCGTCGACGGCCTGCTGCAGGGCGGGCGCCATGGCGTCAACCTCGCGCGGGCTGATGACGATGCCGTCGACGCCCTGCACGATGGCGGTTTCGACGTCGGCGGTCTGCTTGGGCGTGGAGTCCTGGCCGTCCGATTCGATGACCGTGATGCCGCCCAGCGCGTCGGCTTCGGCCTTCATCTGGTTCATCATGTGCACGAAGAACGGGAAGTTCATTCCCGGCACGGATTCGAGGATGGTGAGTTCCTTCTGGGCATGAGCCGGCGTCAAGGCGGCAAAGGCCAGCCCGATTGCGCCCACCAGCATGGACGTACGCTTCAACATGGACATTGAATTCATCTCCTCCCTTGCCCCGCATTTCCAATCGGGGGCGGCAGGATCGATGAAGCGAAGGCCCGTGTCAATTTCCCGAATGCACAAGTCCAGCCCGATCTTTAGCCAGGTGCATCGACCGGATTTCTCGATGTCTCATGGGCTAGTTGGCGTAGCCGGCCGATCTCGGGATGAACAGGACGACATCGGGCAGCAACGCAATCGCCAGTAGCGCGATGACCAGGGTGAGAATGAAGGCCCAGGATTCCCTGATCAGTTCCGCCAAAGGGATTCGCGCCACGCCACTGATGAGGAACAGCAGTTCGCCGTAGGGCGGGGTGATCAGCCCGATCATCATGTCGACGACCACGACGACGCCGAAATGGACCGGGTCGACGCCGAGCGCCCGGACCGACGGCATCAGGATCGGCACCATGACCAGCAACATCAGCAGCGTGTCGAGGAACGCGCCGAGAATCAGAAACAGCGCCGAGACCAGCAACAGGAACATCATCGGCGACAGGCCGAGGCTGGTGATCCATTCCCCGAGGGCGTTGGGGATCTGCTCGCTTGCCACGACGTAGTTGATGAACAGCGCCCCGACGACGGTGATCGCCACGATCGCTGTCGCCCGCGCCGAAGCGAGCAGCGTTCGATAGAGCGAGCGCAGCGACATCTCCCGATAGACGAAGGCGAGGAGAAGCGCGTATGCGGCGGCGACCGCGGCCGCCTCGGTCGGCGTTACCGCGCCGGAGTAGATGCCGCCGAGCAGGAGCACTGGCAGCATCAGGGCCGGCGTCGCGCGCAGCGTCGTCCGCCGCACCCCGGTGAGGGGGGCCGCCTCCTCTACCGGGAAGTTCCTCCGCCGCGCGACGATGAAGACCTGTATCGACAGCGCGAGGCCCATCATGAGGCCGGGGACGATGCCGGCGAGGAAGAGCGCGCCAATCGAGGTTCCCGAAATGGCTCCATAGATGACCATGGGAATCGAGGGCGGAATGATCGGACCGATCGTCGACGACGCGGCGGTCAGCGCGCCCGCGAAGCCGCGCGAATAGCGGCCGTTCCTGGTCATCATGTCGATCATCAGCTTGCCGGGCCCGGCGGCATCGGCGAGAGCGCTGCCGCTCATGCCGGCGAAGATGATGCTGACCGCGATGTTCACGTAGCCGAGCCCGCCGCGGACTCTGCCGATAACCATCATCACGAACTGCAGGAGCCGGTCCGAGATGTTGCTTGCGGTCATCACTTCCGCCGCAAAGATGAAGAGCGGCACGGCAAGCAGGATGAAGGACGAGAACAGCCCGTTGATGCCCTGCGCCGCGACCAGCCCGAGATCGCCGCCGATGAGGATCAGATAGACCAGACCGGCCGCGATCATGGCGAAGCCGATGGGAACGCCGATCGCGCAGACGCCGGCGAACAGCGCGAACATGATGACGGCGGCGAGGCTCATGTCAGGGTTGTTTCTGCCAGTCCGCCCGGGTCAGGCGATAGATCCGCACCGCGCCACTGATGATGACGAGCACCATGAACACACCGAACGCGCCGAAGACGACGCTCATCGGAAGCCTCAGGGTCGGCGTCTTCTGGCGGAAGGTGAACAGGATGTAGTCGATATTGGCGGGAAGGGTGACGAGTAGCACCAGCATCACGAAGCCGGTGCCGATGATGGCGAAGGCCCTGCGGAGCGGCGGGCGAACGATCGCGTATAGGAGGCTGAAGGAGACGTGCTCACGCTCCGTCACGATCGTCGCTGAGCCGACGCAGACGATCCAGACATAGAGGATCGCTGCGATCTCCTGCGTCCAGGACAGCGGGTGGTTGAGCACGTAACGATAGAAGATCTGCACCATGACGACGCCGAACAGCGCGCCGAAGGCCAGCGCGCAGGCAATTTCGAATCCCTTCGAGACGAGGCGTGCGATGCGATCCAAGACCGATCCTCAGGAGCGCGGCCCGCTGGGATGTCCCCCAACCGCGCTCACCCGGGAGAGAGCCGGCCCGGGCGTCCGGGCCGGCGCAGGAATCGCCGCCTAGAGTGCGTTGATCCGATCGAGCAGGCCGGCGGGCCATTCCTTGGCGTAGTCGCTGTTGAGGTACTCCTGCTGGACGTGTGTCCGGAAGGCGTCGACGTCGGGCTTGGTCACGGTGATGCCGTGGCTCTCGAGAAGGGCGACGCCGTCGGCCTCCGTCGCCAATGTGCCCTCGTCGACGAGCTTGGCCTGCGCGGCGACGGCATCGGCGACGACCTTCTTCTCCTCGTCGGTCAGCCCGTCCCAGAACGAGGAAGACATGGCGAAGAACAGCGGCGCGACCATGTGACCGGTGAGGACCAGCTGCTTGCTGACCTCGTCGAACTTGGCGGCGATCATGTCGGCGATCGGGTTCTCCAGCCCGTCGACGGTGCCCGTCGACAACGCGAGATAGACCTCGTCGAAGGCGATCGGCGTCGGATTGGCGCCGAGCGCGCGGCCGAGGAACTGCCAGGTGTCGGACCCCGGAACGCGGAGCTTGATGCCGGCGAGGTCGGCGGGCGTCTTGACGTCCTTCAGTTCGCGCAGAATGACGTGCCGGGTGCCGAGGTACTGCGAGCCCAGAATGACCACGTCGAGCTCGTCCTTGACCCGCTGGCGATACTCGGCGGCGACATCGCTGCTTTCATAGACCTTGTGCATGTGATCGGCATCGCGGAGCAGATAGCCGGCCGTGAAGATCGAGTATTCGGGGATGTAGCTCGCCACGTCCTGCGGCGAGATCATGCCGACCTCGAGATTGCCCCGCTGCATGGCCGGGATCTCGGTCCCCTGGTCGAACAGCGTCGCATTGAGATGGATCTGGACCTCGAGCGTGGGAGAATTGGCTTCGACCATTTCCTTGAACTTGGCGAGGCCCTTGGCTTGCCATTCGGCATCGTTCGCGGGGGTCGATATGCGGATCACCTTCTTGTCCTGGGCGAAGCCGCGACCGACGATCGCCGGCATCATCAGCATCGCGCTGGACCCCGCCAGCACGTGGCGGCGGGTCAGCCCAAACTTCCTGGTCCTGCTATCCATTGTCTTTCTCCCTCTTGTGTTGGTGCGGCACGCCGTCCGCCTGCCGGGCATTGGCGGCGAGCAGGCGCTTGACTTCGGCGTCGTTGTGACTCCGAGCGAGCTGCTCGGCGCGCTCAGCGTCGCCGTTCACGACCGCCTCGGTGAGCAGGCGGTGGTCGGCGATCAGGTCCTTGGTGTCGCGGGGGGCGAAGCCGATATGGGTCATCTGGAAACGCACCTGAAGGATGATCCGCTCGTGCTCCCGGATCAGGCGCTTGTGACCCGACATCGTCACCATGGTCTTGTGGAGCTTGAAGTCGGCATCGGCGGCCGCCTCGCGCTGACCGGCCTTGGCCGCCGCCTCGAGCTCGCGGAACACCGTCATGAGGGTCTCGCGCTCGGCGTCGGAGGCGTATTCGGCCGCAAGGCTGGCAGCGAGGCCTTCAAGCGCCGCGCGCAGCGTATAGAGCTCCCACGCCTCCGAGATCGACGCGGGCGCCACCTCCCACTTGGTGAACGCGACCTGGCGGACCAGGCCTTCGTTGGAGAGCTGCATCAGCGCCGAGCGGATGGTGCCGCGGCTGACCTCGAGCTCGCTGGCGAGCACGGCCTCGAGGAGGCGATGGCCGGGCGGCATGGTCCGGTTGACGATCTGCTGGCGGATGCTGTTCGCCGCCTGCCGGTCGAGCAGTCGCTCCTGGGTCTTGAGGCTGGTGAGGCTAGCCATGCTCGGGGCCCTCTTCGGACGAAGGTGAGTCGGCGACGGCGCCACCCGGTGAGCGGGACCGTGCGACCGCGGCCGCGGCTGGCTCACCCCATCTCATCGATCCGCCTCTCCCCCAGCGGTAAGACGCCGCATCTTCCCACCGACGGGGCGCCGTGGCGGCCGTCCACTGCGAAGCTAGAACCGGCGCAGTGCCGGACGCCATATTCCGTAAGCTCGGGAAACGATAGAAAGATAGTCGACAATCGTCAATAGACTATCGCCAATCGACCCGCTGGCGATAACCCTCTGAAAAATCGAAAGGATATTCAGGGTCACGGTGGAGAAACCGGCTCCGGTCGGTTGACACTGTTGTCGATTGCTGACAATAAACCCCGAGCGGTGAGGGTGGTCCGGCACGTCTGGTCCCGACTTCTGGAAGGCACGCGCATGCGCGAGACCGGGCGGGTTGGCGTCGACATCGGAGGGACCTTCACCGACATCGTTCTGGTGACGGACCGCGGCAGGACGGTGTCGAGGAAGACACCGTCGACACCCAGCCATCCCGAGCGCGCGGTTCTGACCGGGATCGGCCTGGCGCTGGAGGAGGCCGGGTTGCGACCGGCCGACATCGTCGGCGTGCTCCATGGCACAACGGTCGGATCGAACGCGATCCTGCAGAAGAAGGGTGGACGCACCGGGTTGATCACGACGCGGGGGTTCCGCGACGTCCTCGAGATCGGCCGATTGCGGACGCCTGGAATGTTCGACCTGTCATGGGACAAGCCCGTGCCGCTGGTGCCCCGGCACTGGCGACGGGAGGCGATCGAGCGGATCGCGGCGGACGGGTCTGTCATCGAGCCTCTCGATGTCGTGGCGCTTCGCGACACCGGCGCGTTCTTTCGAGACGAGGGCATCGAATCCATCGCGCTTTGTTTCATCAACTCCTACCGCAATCCCTTGCACGAGCGGCAAGCGGAGGAGGTGCTGCGCACGGCGTATCCCGAGATCGCGGTGACGACGTCGGTGGCGGTCCTCCCCGAGCAGCGCGAGTACGAGCGTACTTCGACGACGGTGGTGAATGCCTACGTCCTTCCGGTGCTGCGCGACTATCTGACCTCCCTCGTCGCCAGCTTGACGAAGATGGGGATCGCGGCGCCGCTTTATGTCAGCAACTCAAACGGGGGCCTCGCGCCCGCCGCGCTGGCCGCGGAGAAGCCGGTCTTCTTCGTCTCCTCCGGGCGGGCGGCCGGTGTCGCCGGAGCCGGTGATCTCGGCCTTCGGATCGGCGTGCCGAACCTCGTCGCCTTCGACATGGGCGGGACCACGGCTTCAGCATCGCTGATCAAGGACGGCAAGCTCAGCCGCACGACCGAGTACGAATTCCGGGCGGGAATCTCGACGCCGAGCCGTTTCATCAAGGCCGGCGGCTATATGATGCGGGTGCCGACGGTCGACGTGGCGGAGATCGGCAACGGTTCCGGGTCGATCGCCTATGTCGACGACGGCGGTCTCACCTGTGTCGGGCCGATCTCGGCCGGGGCCGATCCCGGGCCGGCCTGCTACGGGGCCGGTGGCGACCGGCCGACGGTTACCGACGCCAATCTCGTGCTCGGCTTCCTGCCCGACCGGCTCGCCGGGGGCACGATGACGCTTGATGTCGGCAGGGCGCGGTCGGCGATCGAGGCTCATGTTGCCCGTCCTCTTGGTCTCGACGTGGACGAGGCCGCCTTCGGCATTCGCGCCATCGCCAACGCCAACATGGCGCGGGCCATTCGTGCCGTGACGGTCGAGCGCGGCCTCGATCCGCGCGACTTCAAGCTCCTCGCCTATGGCGGCTCCGGCCCCAATCATGCCTGCGACCTTGCCCGCATCCTCAACGTGCCCGAGGTTCTCTTCCCCCCGGCCCCGGGCGTGTTCACGGCGATGGGCATGCTGTCCGGGGCGATCGAGCATTTCCTCATTCGCGGAGTCCACCAGGCGCTTGACGACATCAGTGCGGCCGGCCTCCGTGCGCTGGCCGAAGCGATGGCGCAGGAGGCACGGCAGGAAATGTCGGCACGGGGTCACGGTGGGGCGAAGGTTGGTCTCCGGTTCGAGATCGACCTTCGGTTCATCGGACAGGATTCGGAGCTTCAGATCGAATTCGATCCCGCACGCGCGGAGGAGGAACTGTCGGCGCTGCGACCGCGCTTCCTTGCGCTCTATCGGGAAGTCTATGGTTTCGTCTCCGCCGATGGCGTCGAAGCGGTCAATCTCCGGCTGACGGCGACGGCGGCTGCCGATGAAACACGGACGGACATCTGGCGAGGGCTTCACCGGGCGGCGTCGGACGCAACGCGGGCAGGCGGCGAGCGGACGCGACCCATCTGCTTCCAGCGCGGCGGCGAACGGATCGAAACCCCGGTCGTCGATCGCGACCGTTTCACCGGGACGATGTCCGGGCCGGTCGTGATCGAGAGCGCCGACACGACGATCGTCGTTCCGCCGGGAACCACCGCCCGCGCCGATGGCGTCGGCAACATTGCGGTGTCGATCGATGCCTGAGGCCGCGCCGTTGACCGGAGGCGAGAGCGTGACGATCGACCCGATCACCTTTGCCGTTCTCAAGAGCGGTCTTGATACGATCGTCGACGAGATGGCAGCGACGGTGATGCGGACGGCCCGATCGCCGATCGTCCGTGACGTGCTCGACTATTCCGCCTCGCTCTGCGACCGCAACGGACAGATCCTCAGCCAGGCGAAGACGGTGGCCCTGCATCTAGGCGCCGTGCCCGACGCGATGGACGAGATCATCGCCCGTTTCGCCGGCAGCATGCGGCCGGGCGATGTCTTCATTCTCAACGACCCCTATGCCGGGGGGATGCACCTCCCCGACATCTTCATGGTGAAGCCGATCTTCGCGGACGCGCGACTGCAGGGCTATGCGGTCGTCGTCGCCCATCACTGCGACATGGGCGGCCGGGTGCCGGGCTCCAACGCGGCGGATTCGACCGAGATCTACCAGGAGGGGCTGCGCATCCCGCCGTCGCGGCTCTATGCCGGCGGCGAGCCCGACCTGACGCTCTACGGCATCATCAAGGCCAACGTTCGCGTCCCCGATCTGGTCATGGGCGATCTCGACGCGCAGCTCGCCGCTTGTGCGATTGGCGAGCGGGAAATCGGTCGGCTGCTCGAGCGATACGGCGAGGCAGACCTTCACGCCTATTTCGACGCGCTCCTCGACTATGGCGAGGCCCTGACCCGCAAGGGCATCGCCGCGTGGCCGGACGGCACCTACCGCTTCACCGACTATATCGATGGCGACGGATTCAGCACCGAGCCGATCCCGATCTGCTGCGCGGTCACCGTCGACGGCGACAGCCTCGTGGTCGATTTCGATGGATCGTCGCCGCAGGTGCGCGGCGCCATCAATGCCACCTTCTCCTTCACCAAGTCGTCGGCCTACCTGTCGGTCCGCTGCGCGCTGTCGCAGGAGGTGCCCAACAATGCCGGGGTCTATCGCGCCATCACCGTCAGAGCGCCCCGGCACTCGATCCTCAATCCCGACATGCCGGCGCCGGTCGCCGCCCGCGCGCTGACCGGCTACCGTGTCGTCGACGCGGTCCTCGGCGCACTGGCCCAGATTGCACCCGACAAGGTCATGGCAGCCGGCGAGGGCGGCAACACCGTGATCGCGATCGGCGGCTACGATGCCGAGACCGCGAAGCCATTCATTCTCGTCGACATGATCAATGGCGCTTGGGGTGGGCGCTGGAACAAGGACGGGGTGGAGGGCATCACCAACCCCGCGCAGAACATGTCGAACCTCCCGGTCGAGACGCTCGAAGCCCGCTACCCGCTGCGGATGGAGGAGTATGCCTTCCGGCCGGATTCATGCGGCGCGGGGGAGTTCCGGGGTGGCATCGGCCTGGTCCGCCAGTACCGGATTCTGGCCGATGACATGATCCTCCAGGTCAGGGCCGATCGGACCCGAACGCTTCCCTACGGCCTGTTCGGCGGTGGGGCCGGCGCCCCCTCGCGAAACATCCTCGACCCGGAAGCCGAGGCCGAAGACCTCCCCGGCAAGTTCACCCGGACGACCATCCGCGATACGGTGATCCGCCATGAACAGGCCGGCGGCGGGGGTTTCGGGGATCCGTTGCGGCGGGACCTTGCGGCGATCGCCGAGGATGTGAGGGACGGAAAGGTCAGCCGCGACTTTGCCGTGTCCCGTCATGGCGTCGTGTTTGGCGAGGACGGCCTGTCGATCGATCGGGAGCGGACGGAAGCCCGGCGGGTCGCACTCCGGCAGGCGAGGGACGACGAGGGGATGGGCAGGTGAGCGAGATCAGGACCGCCGTCGTGACCGGCGGCGCGAGCGGGATCGGGGAGGCCTGCGCCGAGCGCTTCGCCGACGGCGGTTGGCGCGTGGTGATCGGCGACATCAATGTCGAGCGCGGCGAGGCGGTGGCCGCCCGCCTTCGCGCCCGTGGCGCGGACGCCCGGTTCCTCGCGGTCGATGTTTCGAAAGAGGCCGCGGTGGCCGATTTCACCGATGCCGTCTATGCCGCGGTTGAGCGGGTGGACGCGCTGGTCAACTCGGGCGGCCTTCTCCAGAACGCGGTGCGGGTGACGGAGCTCGACATCGGCGAATTCGACCGGTTGTGGGCGGTCAATGTCCGCGGCACCATGCTCGTCGACCAGGCCTTCGGCCGGAGGATGACCGCGGCCGGGCAGGGGAGCATCGTCAACATGTGCTCCCTCACCACGTTCCGGGCCTCGCCCCAGCCTGCCTATGCGCCGGGCAAGGCGGCGCTCAAGTCGATGACCGAGACCATGGCCGCCGAGTTCGGCCCGAGCGGCGTCAGGGTCAACGCCGTGGCGCCGGGCTACACGCTGACGCCGGCGATGCAGGAGCGCATCGACAGCGGCGCGCGTGATCCCAAGGCGGTGCTCGACAAGACGGCGCTCCGGCGCTTCGTCGCGCCGCGGGAAGTGGCCGAGGTCGTGTTCTTCCTCGCGTCCGACGCGGCGAGCGCCGTCACCGGCGCGACCATTCCGATCGACTGCGGATGGCTCGCCTATTCCGCTTATGCCGCCTACGCGTCCCAGCCGGGCTAGGCGTAATTGACGTAGATCGTCTTCTTCTGGAAGTAGCCTTCGAGCCCGTACTTGCCGTCCTCGCCGCCGAGGCCGCTGTCGCGCATGCCGGCGTGGTGGGCGTGGACGACGTCGCCGCCGCCGCGGTTGACGTAGATCTCACCGAACCTCAGCTCGCGGACGAGCCGCATCATGCGGCGGAGGTCCTTGGTGAAGACGTAGGCCGAGAGGCCGTAGCGGCTTTCGTTGGCGAGCCGCAGCCCTTCGTCGAAGTCCGTGACCGTCATCACCGGGACAACCGGCCCGAAGACCTCGTCCTGCATGATCTGCATGGCGTTGTCGTTGACCCGGAGCACGGTCGGGTCGAACCAGTGCCCCCGCGAGAACGCGCCCTCGGTGAGACGCTTGCCGCCGGTCAGGACCTCTGCTCCGGCTGCTGTCGCCGCGTCGACCATCGCCTCGACCTTGTCGAGCTCCGGTCCGCTGAACTTCGGGCCGACGTCGACCAGCTTGGTGGGGTCGCCGACCTTCAGGCCCTTCACTGCATGGACGAACTTCTCGAGAAACTCGTCGGCGATCCGCTCATGCAGATACATGCGTTCATTGCAGATGCAGATCTGCCCGCAATTCTCGAAGCGCGACACCACGGCGGCCCGCACTGCGGCGCCGATGTTGGCGTCCTCGGCGACGATGAAGGGGGCCTTGCCACCGAGCTCGAGCCGCAGCACCTTGAGATCGTCTGCCGCAGCCCTAAACACCGCCTTGCCGGCGCGGACGCTTCCGGTGAGGGTGATGAGGCGGGCGAGCGGGTGCTTGACCAGAGCCTGGCCGAGGCCCTCGCCGGTGCCGCTGATGACGTTGATCACCCCCGGCGGGAATCCGGCCTGGGCAGAAAGCTGCGCGATCTCGAGCGCCGAGATCGGCGTGCCCTCGTGCGACTTCACCACCACCGTATTGCCGGCGATCAGAGCCGGGCCGATCTTGCGGCACATCAGGGCGGCCGGATAGTTCCAGGCGGTCAGGGCGATAACCACGCCGTGGGCGACGCGCTGTATCCAGATCTGTTCGTCGGCATTATCGGACGGGATGATGTCGCCCGTGATGCGGCGAGCCTCCTCGGCGGCGTAGCTGAGATAGAGCGCGGCACCCTCGATTTCGCCGCGTGCCTCCTGCAGCGGCTTGCCCTGCTCGGCGATCACGACCTGGGCGAGCCGCTCGCGGTTCTCGAGGATGAGCCGGGACAGCTTCTTGAGGAGTTCGGCCCGCGCGATCGGCGGCAGGGCTTCCCACGCCGGCTGGGCGCGATAGGCGCTGACCACCGCACGGTCGGCGTCGTCGGCGCTGCCCTTGGGCACGGAGGCGATCGTTTCCCCGGTCGCCGGATTCTCGACCTCCAGCCATTCCTTGACCGTCGACGGCTCCCAACCGCCATTTATGAAGTGGCAGTAGCGATCCGTCCCTTTGACCAGTTCCTTCATTGCGGGCATGTCGTCTTGTCCTTGCGGGTTTCCGCTGGTTGGTCGTCCGACAGGCGGCTTGGCCATGCCATCGCGTGATCGTCCGGGATCAGCCATGTCTCAACACGGGTGACGCAATGGCAGACTTTCCCGCCGCCACCGTTGTTGGCGCGCCATATTCCTTTGTATTTCATACTCTTGTCGAAGTGCGCCAATCGCCGGAAGAGTCGCTGCCGGCCGGTAGGTCACCGGAGGCAGGGGAGGCCGTCAAGCGAAATGTTGACAATCGGCAATCAATCTTGCCATCTGCTCGCGCCGGCGGACTCCTGCCGTGAACGGCCAGACGAGACCGACGCATGCCCGGACTGCCGTCCCGAAATTGTCTGATGGTTGCGGCTGCAACCCCGGTCGGGCGAGACTTTCGCCCTGACCGGAGCCGTTTGATCGCAAGGATCGGGCAACTGCTGAACCTCGGCTGCGACGGGGTCGCGCTGTTCGGAACCACCGGCGAAGGGCCGGCCTTCTCGGTCGAAGACCGGATGGAGGCCCTCGACGCGGTGACCGCGGCGGGAATCGATCCGGCGAAGATCATCGTGTCGGCCGGGGCGATGGTGCTCTCAGACGTTGCGCGGCTCAGCCGGCATGCCACGGACCGTGGTGTGCACGGCGTCCTGCTGATGCCGCCATGCATGTTCCGCGAAGGCATCACCGAGGACGGGACGTTCCGGTATTTCGATGCCGTGATCGATCGGGTCGAGCGGTCGAACCTGAACCTTTACCTCTATCACTTTCCGGGCATCTCCGGCGTGCCGATCACGCCCGGCGTTCTCCGCAGGCTTGACGAGCGACATCCCGGCATAGTCGCCGGGGTCAAGGACAGCGGGGGAGACAGCGACTACACCGAGACCCTGGTTCGGCGCTTCTCGCATCTGTCGATCTTCACGGGCAGTGAGATCCACGTACCGGACCTCCTGACCGTCGGCCTCCGCGGCACGATCTGCGGGCTCGCCAATGTGATGCCGCGCCTGATGCGGGTCATGATGGACCAGCTGACCGCTTTCGACCGCCGCGCAAGCCTCCCGCTCATCCTTTCCGGCGACGCCATCCTGTCGCGCGCCCCGTTCATTCCTTCGGTCAAGGCCGTGATCGCCGCCTCGCTCGAGGATCCGGCGTGGCGAAGCGTCGTGCCACCGCTGGCGGAGGTGCCGGTAGTGGAGCGTGGTCGACTGGTCGCCGACTTCGCCAATTGGGACGCGAGCCTGCCCCCGGAATGCCAGTCGTTTCCGCATGATGCGCCGGTATCCGAAAAGGTCGTTTCCCTCCGGCGGGCCTGATCCCCACCCTTTGCCTGCACCAGGAAATCCAGAGAACCAGATGGCACAATCGCTCGACAAGTCAGGCAATCCGGCGCCAGCGCCTGCGACAGCGCGATCCAACGCACCGGCGCTCGACAGCCCCGCCGTACAGGCGGCGCGGGTCGATCTCGCGGCATGCTTCAGGATGGCCGCGCGTCTCGGCATGCATGAGGGCATCTGCAACCATTTCTCCGCGATGGTGCCCGACTATGACGACCTGTTTCTCGTCAATCCCTATGGCCGCGCCTTCGCGGAAGTGACGGCATCGAGTCTGCTGGTCTGCGACTTCCACGGCGCGGTGGTCGCCGGTGACGGTGTCCCGGAGGCGACCGCCTTCTACATCCATGCCCGGCTGCACAAGATGCTGCCGCGGGCCCGCGCGGCGTTCCATACCCACATGCCCTATGCCACGGCGCTGACGATGACGGAGGGTGAGCCACTGATCTTCGCCGGGCAGAGCGCGCTGAAATTCTATGGCCGCACGGTGGTCGACAACGACTACAACGGACTGGCACTCGACGAGCGGGAAGGTGACCGCATCGCTTCGGCCGCGGGCGACGCCGACATCGTCTTCATGAAGCACCACGGCGTGATGGTGCTCGCCAATGGTATCGCCGAAGCCTGGGACGATCTCTATTACCTCGAACGGGCCTGTCAGGTGCAGGTCCTGGCGATGTCGACGGGGCGTCCGATCGTGCCGGTCGATCCGGCGGTCGCGGCGGCGACCCATCGCCAGATGCGCGACGAAGACACCACGTCCGCCCGGCTCCACCTCGACAGCATCAAGCGTCAGCTTGACGCGCAGGAGCCCGACTACCGGCGCTAGGCCGGAGGCAAGGGCTCCCCGACGGCGGGCGTCAGGCGCGTCCGCCCGAATAGCCACCCGAAATCGAAGGACAGACTGCGATGACCTGGACCGGCGTGTTTCCCGCGATCACCACCAAGCTCAAGGCAGACGGCGGGGTCGACCTCGCGGCAACGGCGGCAAGCATCGATCGGGTCATCGCGAACGGCGTCTCCGGCGTCATCGTGCTGCCGATGCTGGGGGAGAACGCTTCGCTCACCCAGGCCGAGCGCGAGGCGGTGGTGTCGGCGGCGCGTGAAGCCGTGGCCGGCCGGGTGCCGCTGCTCTGCGGCCTCGCCGAAGGATCGACCGACGCTGCCGCAGCGGCGGCCCGCACCTACAAGGCGCTGGGCGCGGAAGGCCTGATGGTCTTCCCCAGCCTCGTCTACCGCACCGACCGGCGCGAGACCGTCGCCTGGTACCGGAGTGTCGGCGCGGCGAGCGACCTGCCGATCATGATCTACAACAACCCGATCGCGTACAGGGTCGATGTCGACGTGCCGACGCTTGCGGAGCTGGCGGACGTCGACACCATCGTCTGCATCAAGGAAGAGAGCGGCGACATCCGCCGGGTCACGGACCTCTACAATGCCTTCGGCGACCGCTTCGCGGTGTTCTGCGGGGTCGACGACCTGATCCTCGAGAGCCTCGCGCTCGGCGTCACCGGATGGGTGTCGGGGATGACCAATGCCTGGCCGGCGGAGTGCGTGCGGATCTTCGAGGCGGGGCGGGCCGGGGACTTCGCGGCGATCCGCCCACTCTACCGGCTGATGACGCCGGCCTTCCACCTCGATACCGACGTCAAGCTGGTGCAGTACATCAAGCTCGCCGAGCACCTCGTCTACGGCGCTCCGGAACGGGTGCGGGCGCCGCGGCTGCCGCTCGCCGGCGAGGAGAGGAAGCGGGCGGAGGCGATCATCCGCGAGACCATCGCGGGGCTGGCGCGGCTGGGCTGATTGGTGGGCCCGGCAGGACTCGAA
>JAGRKZ010000125.1:0-1290 GCA_020442065.1 Bauldia sp. | reverse complement strand
TCTAACCATTGAGCTACAGGCCCCCGAAGGCGCGTGCCGGTATAGCGGGAGAGGGGAGGCGCCGCAATCCGGCCGGAATGGCGGGGCAGGGATCGGCCCACGGACCTGAGGGTGGGCCGCAACCCTGGAGTAGCCCCGATGAACCGCATCGCCAGACCCGTCGCCGCCGCGCTTGCCGCGAGCCTGATCGCCGTCGCCCCCGCCGCGGCGGACGCCGAGCCGCGCATCCCCACCCTCAACGCCAACGGCGAGGGCTATGTCATGGTCGCCCCCGACATCGCGATCGTCACCATCGGGGTGACGACGCGGGGGGAGACGGCGCGCGCCGCGCTCGATGAGAACAGCACCGAGACGGCCAAGGTGATCGCCGAGATCCGCGGCGCCGGCGTTGCCGACAAGGACATCGCCACCAGCGGCTTTGCGGTCTCCCCGGTCTACGAGCAGCGGCCGCCGCGGGCCGGCGGCGACGACGGCGGCGTGATCGAGCTGCCGAAGATCGCCGGCTACCAGGTCGACAACGCGGTGCGGGTGACGATCCGCGACCTTGCCGCCTCCGGCGCCCTCCTCGACACGGTCGTCAGCGCCGGCGCCAACCAGATCTCCGGCATCGACTTCGACGTCTCGGACCCCAAGGCCGCGGCGGACGAGGCGCTCCGCCTCGCGATCGTCGACGCGCGCCGGAAGGCGGAGCTGATGGCGGCGGCGGCGGGCGTCCGGATCGTCCGCGTGCTCGACGTGTCGGGCGGCGGCGGCATGCCGATGTTCTCCCGCGCCGTCGCCTTCGACGCCGCCCCGGCCGCGCCGGTGCCGGTGATGCCGGGCGAGAGCCGCGTCCAGGCCAACGCCACCATCGTCTTCGAGATCGCCGAGTAGGCCCCGCGGGGCCGGCTCAGAGCCGCGGCGGCGCCGGCGGCAGCGGCGCGTCGCGCTCGCGCGCGTCGGGGTCGTACCCCGCGACCGGTCCGGCCTTGAAGGAGGGGTGCAAGCAACCCGCTCCCGAAAAGCGCCTTGCGCGATCTCGACCCCGGATCAAGTCCGGGGCAGGCTCTGCGCTCAGGGGAGGTTGGGCGTCGGTCCACTGGAACCATGGTTGGTGATGGGGGGACGGACCCCTCCCCTTGAAAAGGGGAGGTCGGGGAAGGGATCGCCCTCTTTCTGGCGCGGCGCGAAAGAAGACCGCCTCCCATCCTCCCCCTTGCAGGGGGAGGGGCAGGGCGGTGTTTGGTGCGGGCCACACCCCTTACCCGGCGCGCTCTCGCGCGCCACCCCCGGATCAAGTCCGGGGCAGGC
>JAGRKZ010000124.1:5286-5775 GCA_020442065.1 Bauldia sp. | reverse complement strand
TCATGCCGGCGAGCTTGTCGTAAAGCCGGAAGTAGTTCTGGAAGGTGACGGAGGCGAGCGTCACGTTCTCCGGCTGGATCTTGACGCCCTCCTTGGCCTCGATGGCCTGGTGAAGCCCGTCGGACAGTCGCCGTCCCTGCATCATCCGGCCGGTGAACTCGTCGATCAGCACGATCTCGCCATTCCGGACGATGTAGTGCTGGTCCTTCTGGAAGAGCTTGTGCGCCCTGAGCGCCTGCGTCGCGTGATGGACGATCGTGGTCGATTCCGGGTCGTAGAGCGTCTGGCTCTCGGGCAGGACACCGGCCTGCCAGAGCCGCTGTTCGAGAAACTCGTTGCCCGCCTCGGTGAAGGTGGCATTGCGCTGCTTTTCGTCGAGCTTGAAATGCTCGGCGGCCAGTTCCGGAATGAACTTGTCGAGCGTGATGTAAAGCTCTGACCGGTCCTGACTTGGACCGGAGATGATCAGGGGCGTGCGCGCCTCGTCGA
>JAGRKZ010000124.1:0-5275 GCA_020442065.1 Bauldia sp. | reverse complement strand
CCACCTCGTCGACGATGGCGAAGTGATGGCCGCGCTGCATCATGTCGTCGATGGTCGCGCGCATGTTGTCACGCAGGTAGTCGAAGCCGAGCTCGTTGTTGGTCGCATAGGTGACGTCGCAGCGGTAGGCGGCGCGCTTTTCCTCGGCCGACTGGAACGGGTAGACGACACCGGTCGTCATCCCGAGCTGGGCGTAGACCTTGCCCATCCAGTCCGCGTCGCGCTTGGCGAGATAGTCGTTGACCGTGACGATGTGCACGCCCTCGCCCGTCAGCGCGTTGAGGTAGGCCGGAAAGGTCGCGACGAGCGTCTTGCCCTCGCCCGTCCGCATCTCGGCGATGTTGCCGCGGTGCAGGAAGATCCCGCCAATGAGCTGCACGTCGAAGGCGCGCAGCCCGAGCGCCCGCCGCGCTGCCTCGCGGCAGTTTGCAAACGCTTCGGGCAGGACGTGGTCGAGGCTTTCGCCGGCCGCCACCCGTTCCTTCAGCTCGGCAGTCTTCGCCTTGATTCCCTCGTCGCTCAGCGCCTGGAACTGCGGCTCCAGCGCATTGATCTTCTCGACGAGCGTGCGGACCGATTTGACCTTGCGGTCGTTCGGCGTGCCGAAGACCTTCTTCGCGATAGTTCCGAGGCCCAGCATGGTTTCTCCGCTCGGGTTCGACTGGCGTGCTCGTGATAAACCTGGCCTTGCCGACACCCCTCGCGCATCCTAGAACGGCGGCGAAACAAGGATGGACCGGCCCTCACGGGACCCTCGCGATGTAAGGGGCGGCCACCGGATAGTCAACGCTGCGCCCGGCCGCAGCCTCTTTGGGAGCCCTCACGATGCTGAAATCCGCCCTACTCGGCGCCCTCCTCGCCGTAACGGCCGCAGCCGCCTGGGCCGAAGACCCCACGGCCGACACTGTGGTGGCTACCGTTAACGGCAAGGCCATTACGCTTGGCCACATGATCGCGATGCGCGAAAGCCTGCCGCCGCAATACCTCCAGCTCGACGACAAGACTCTGTTCGACGGCATTCTTGACCAGATCATCCAGCAGGAGGCGCTCGCGGAAGTCGCGGAGGCCCAGATCGGGAAACGCGAAGCGCTGATGCTCGACAACCAGCGGCGCGGCTATTTGTCGGGCGTCACGCTGGATGAGACCGCTGCAGCGGCCGTGACGGACGAATCCGTCCAGGCGCTGTTCGACGAGAAGTATTCCGCGAAGGAGCCCGGCAAGGAATACAGCGCGGCCCATATCCTCGTCGCGACCGAAGACGAGGCCAAGACAATCAAGGCCGAGCTGGATGGCGGCGCCGACTTCGCCGCCATCGCTAAGGAAAAGTCCACGGACCGGGGATCGGCCGCCGCCGGGGGTGACCTCGGCTGGTTCGGCGTCGGCATGATGGTGAAGCCGTTCGAGGACGCGGTCATCGCGATGAATGCGGGCGAGATCTCCGCCCCGGTGGAAAGCCAGTTCGGCTGGCACATCATCCGGCTGAACGAGGTGCGCACGGCAGCCAAGCCGACGATCGAGGATGTTCGTGCAGAGCTCGAGGGCGAGTTGCAAGGCCGTGCGGTCGAGGCGCGGGTGACGGAGCTGACAGGAGCCGCAAAGGTAGAGAAGACCGTGGACGGGATTGACCCAGCGGTCCTGAAGAACGTCGCGCTTATCGACAACTGACACGCTGCAGGGAGAGCCCGACATGGCCAAGACGAAGGACGAGTGGAAGGCCGAGGCCAAGAAGCTGAAGGCAAGGGTGAAGGACCTGCGGGCGCGGCTGGAAACCGAACTGGCGCCTGTCGTGGAGGGTGCGCTGGCCACCGCGGCGGATGTCATCGGTGATGCGGCGCAGGCTGCCGCCACCGCGGTGCGCAAGAAGGCCAGCCCGGTCTCGCCCTTGGCGCCAAAGGGCGGGTTCCCCGCGCTGCCCCGAATCGCCGGTGTGGAGTTCGCGGCGGTCGCGGCAGGGGTTCGCTACGCCGGGCGCACGGACGTCACGCTCATCCGGCTTGCTCCGGGCACGACCATCGCCGGCGCCTTCACGACCTCGGCCACGCGGGCGTCCTGCGTACTGGACTGCGAGGCTAAGCTGAAGAAGCCGGACGGCGCGAGCGACGGCGCCGCGATCATCGTCAATTCCGGGAATGCGAACGCCTTCACCGGCAAGCTCGGCGCCGAGGCGGTGTCGGCCGTCACGGGCGGCGTCGCGAAGGTACTCGGAGTGCCGGCGTCGCGAGTCTTCTCCTCCTCGACCGGGGTCATCGGCGAACCTTTGCCGCACGGGCGGATCACCGCGAAGCTTGGCGATCTGAAGGCGGCATTGTCGGCGGACAGCATCGAGATGGCCGCCCGCGCGATCATGACGACCGACACGTTCCCGAAAGGCGCGGGCGCCGAGATCGCCGGAGAGGGCGGGCCGATCCGCATCGCCGGGATCGCCAAGGGCTCGGGCATGATCGCGCCGGACATGGCTACGATGCTGGTGTACATCTTCACCGACGCGACGATTCCGCAGGCCGCGCTTCAGAAGATCGTCGCGCGCCAGGTCGGTGACACGTTCAATGCGATCACCGTTGACAGCGACACATCCACCTCCGACGCGCTTATTGTCGCTGCGACGGGACAGTCGCAAGCGGATCCGATCACCGACCTGAGGAGCCGTGTGGCGAAGGAGTTCGAGGCCGCGCTCGGCCGCGTCATGCTCGACCTTGCGCAGCAGGTGGTGCGGGACGGCGAGGGGGCGACGAAATTTGTCGAGATCCGCGTCACGGGTGCCGCCGACGCGGCCGACGCCCACCGCGCCGCCATGGCCGTCGCCAATTCGCCGCTCGTGAAGACCGCGATCGCGGGGGAGGACGCGAACTGGGGCCGCGTGGTCATGGCCGTGGGCAAGTCGGGCGCGAAGGCGGACCGCGACGCCATGTCGATCCGCTTCGGCGACCTCACGCTGGCCGAGAACGGATGGCGCAGCCCGAACTACAACGAGGAAGCGGCAAGTGCCTATATGAAGCACGAGGAACTGGTGATCGCGGTCGACCTCGGCGTCGGCAAGGCGGCGCGCACCGTTTGGACCTGTGACCTGACGCATCGCTACATCGACATCAACGCCGATTACCGGTCGTGAAGACGGTTCTCGTTTCGGCCGTCGCGCTGATCGACGCCGACGGGCGGGTTCTGCTCGCCCGCCGGCCCTCCGGAAAGCCCATGGCCGGGCTCTGGGAATTTCCCGGCGGCAAGGTTGAGCCTGGGGAAACGCCAGAGGCCGCGCTGATCCGCGAGTTGCATGAGGAACTGGGTATCGACACCTGGAAGAGTTGCCTCGCGCCACTGACCTTCGCGAGCCATGGTTACGAGGACTTCCACCTCGTCATGCCGCTCTTCGCGTGTCGCCGCTGGCAGGGGACCCCGCTGGCCAGAGAGGGGCAGGAGCTGGCCTGGGTGCGGCCAAGGGACCTGGGCAACTATCCGATGCCGCCTGCCGACCTGCCGCTGATCCCGGTCCTGCGCGACTGGCTCTGATCACGGCTGATGCCGTGCAATCACAAGCTGTGGAACTTTTCCGCCCATGGCCGGCCGCCACGGGATTATTGTTTCCAAGTCGGACCGACTATGGCAAAAATATGACCATGACGATTTGCCGCCGATTAACCATTGCCGACTAGACTTCAAAGCAGCCCGCAGTTGGGGAGAAAAGGCGATGCTGCGAACCATCACTCTTGGAAGCTGTGTATCCGTTCAGGGGACGTTCGAGCGGCAGCTCGAAAACGGCAAGATCCTCGTGCGGGTCGGTAAGCTCTTGTTCGAGGGCTACCCCGTCGTGAAAGTGGCCGCCTGACGATCAGGCGGCCTTTTTCATTGGTGCGGACTGGGGGAGGCGCCGGCGCCTCCTTTTTCATGCGAGCTTGCGCTCGACCTCTTCGCGTTCAAAGATTTCGATCACATCGCCCTGGCGGATGTCGTCATAATTCTCGAACGCCATGCCGCATTCCTGGCCGGACTGGACTTCCTTGACCTCGTCCTTGAATCTCTTGAGGGTTTTCAGCGTCCCCTCGTGAATCACGACGTTGTCGCGCAGAAGCCGGACGCCCGCAGACCGGCGCGCCACGCCTTCCGTGACGAGGCAGCCTGCCACCTTGCCGACGCCGGAGACCTTGAAGACCTCCTTGATCTCGGCATAGCCGATGAAGTTCTCGCGCACTTCGGCCTTGAGAAGGCCGGAGGCCGCCGCCTTCACGTCGTCGACCAGATCGTAGATGACCGAGTAGTAACGGATCTCCACGCCCTTCTGGTTCGCCGCGGCACGTGCCGGCGCGTTGGCGCGGACATTGAAGCCGATGACTGGCGCACCGCTTGCCTCGGCAAGGCCGATGTCCGATTCCGTGATGGCGCCAACGCCGGAGTGCAGCACGCGGACCCGCACCTCGTCGTTGCCGATTTTTTCCATAGCCTGAACAATCGCCTCGGCGGACCCTTGCACGTCGGCCTTCACGAGGATCGGCAACTCGGCCACGCTTTCATCGGCCTTGGCCTTGGCCATGAGTTGCTCAAGCGTCGTCGCCGCACCGGCCGCCGCGCGCTTGTCCTTCGCTGCCTGCTCGCGGTAGGCGGCGATCTCGCGCGCCTGCGCCTCGGTGTCGACCACGTTCAACACGTCGCCCGCCTCGGGCGTGCCGTTCAGGCCGAGAACCTCGACCGGGACCGAAGGACCGGCGTCCTTTACCCGTTCGCCCTTGTCGTTGACGAGGGCCCGCACCTTGCCCCACTGCTCTCCGACCACGAAGATGTCGCCCTGGCGGAGCGTGCCGTTCTGCACCAGCACCGTCGCGACCGGGCCGCGGCCCACGTCGAGCTTGGCCTCGATCACCGCGCCCGAGGCCGCCCGCTTGGGGTTCGCCTTCAGTTCGAGAATCTCGGCTTGCAGCGCGATGGCCTCCAGGAGGTTGTCGAGCCCCTTGCCGGTCTTGGCCGACACCTCGACATCCTGCACGTCGCCCGACATCGCCTCGACCACGACCTCGTGCTGCAGCAGGTCCGTCCGTACCTTCTGCGGATTGGCGTCGGGCTTGTCGCACTTGTTGATGGCGACGATCATCGGCACCTTGGCGGCCTTGGCGTGGTTGATCGCCTCAACCGTCTGCGGCATCACCGCATCGTCGGCCGCAACTACCAGAACCACGATGTCCGTCACCTGCGCGCCTCGGGCGCGCATGGAGGTGAAGGCGGCGTGGCCGGGCGTGTCGAGGAAGGTCAGCACGGCGCCGGAATCGGTCTTCACCTGATAGGCGCCGAT
>JAGRKZ010000123.1 GCA_020442065.1 Bauldia sp. | reverse complement strand
GTCACCGGCACCGGCTTCCGCACCCATGACCTTGCCTGGATCCGCCAGAACCTGCCGGCGGGTCTCGACGCGCGAATCGTCGATGTGACCGAGGCCTGGGGGACGCTGTCGCTGATGGGCCCGCGCGCCCGCGACGTGCTCGCCGCCGCCACCGATGCCGATGTCTCCAACGCCGGCTTCCCCTTCGGTCATGTCCGCGAGATCGCCGTTGCCGGCGTCCCGATCCGGGCGCTCCGTGTCACCTATGTCGGCGAACTCGGCTGGGAGCTGCACGTGCCGATCGGCGAGACCGGCGTCGTCTTCGACGCGCTGATGGCGGCGGGCGCCCCGCACGGCCTCCGCCTCGCCGGCTATCGCGCGCTCGAGTCGCTCCGCCTCGAGAAGGGCTATCGCGCCTGGGGCTCGGACATCACGCCCAACGACAACCCGTTCCAGGCGGGGCTGGGCTGGGCGGTGAAGCTCAAGTCGGGTAAGCCGTTCCTCGGCCGCGGCGCGGCCGAGCAGGCGGCGAACGGCCGGCTGCAGAAGCGTCTCGTGACCTTCACCGTCGACGATCCGGCGGTGATGCTCTCCGGTCGCGAGACCATCCTTCGCGACGGCAAGGCGGTGGGATATCTCACCGGCGGCGGCTGGGGCTACACGATCGGCCGGAACATCGGTCTCGGCTATGTCCGCAATCCCGACGGCGTCGACGACGACTACCTATCGTCCGGCCGCTACGAGCTCGAGGTGGCGACGGTTCGCGTGCCGGCCGCACTCCACATGGCGCCGCTCTATGATCCGGAGAACGCGAAGGTGAAGGCGTGAACTCGATGTGGGCAGTGACGCGAGTCGAGAATGCGACGCCCAACCTCCCCCTTGAGGGGAGGTCGAAGTTCGCGGAGCGGAGCGACGGCGAATTTCGGGAGGGGGTGATCGATCTCGAATGCAGGAGACCCCCTCCCGGAATGCCTCTGGCATTCCGACCTCCCCTCACGGGGGAGGTTGGGCGTTGGCGCAGGTTGCCATGACCTTCGATCGTCACGCCCGGATCGTCATTGTCGGCGGCGGCGCTATCGGCTGCGCCACCGCCTACGCGCTCGCGCGAAAAGGCGAGGGCGACGTGCTGCTGCTGGAAAAGGCGCAGCTCACCCATGGCTCGACCTGGCATGCCGCCGGCCTCGTCGGCCAGCTGCGCGGCAAGCGCAACCTCACCCGGCTGATGCAGAATTCGGTCGCGGTCTTCGACCGGCTGGAGGCCGAGACCGGCCAGGCCATCGACTGGCGGAAGGTCGGCTCGCTCCGCCTCGCCGCCTCGCCGGAACGGTGGTCCGAGATCCGCCGTTCGATGACGCTCGCCCGAAGTTTTGGCTTCGAGGTCGAGAGCCTCGCGGCCGCCGAGGCGGCGGCGATGTTCCCGTTCATCGATCCGGCGGGCGTGGTCGGCGCGGCCTATATCCCGTCCGACGGCTATGTCGACCCCTATGCCCTCACCATGGCCTATGCCGCGGGGGCGCGTGCCGGCGGCGTCAGGATCGAGGAAGGCGTCACCGTCACCGACATCGTTACCGAGGGTCGCCGCGTTGCCGGCGTCGTCACCGACCATGGCACCATCGGCTGCGACGTGCTGGTCAACTGCGCCGGCATCTGGGCGAAGCGGGTAGCGGAGCTGGCGGGCGTTGCGCTCGCGGCCGGGGTCGTCGAGCACCAGTATTTCGTCACCGAGAAGAGCCTCAAGTTCGAGCCGACGCTGACCACGCTCCGCGATCCCGACAGCAACTTCTACCTCAAGCCCGATGTCGGCTCGTTCGCCATCGGCGGCTGGGAGGACGGGACGAAGGGATGCTGGCGCGGCCGTCCGCCGTTCGAATTCGCCCGCGAGTTGTTCCCGGCCAACATGGATCGGCTCGAGCTGTTCGCGCTGCCGGCGGCGGAACGGCTGCCGATCCTCAACGAGGTCGGCATCCAGACCATCATCAACGGGCCGATCCCGGTCTCGGCCGACGGCGAGCCGATCATGGGGCTCGCCCCCGAATACGACAATCTCTACGTCGCCTGTGGTTTCACGGCCGGCATCGCCGCCTCGGGCGGGGCCGGGGAGGCGATGGCCAACTGGATCGTCGACGGCGACCCGGGCATGGACCTCTGGCAGTTCGACGTCCGCCGTTTCGGCCCGCCCCAGGCGATCGGCGCCTGGCTCGAGGAGCGGGCGATCGAGGCTTACGGCGCCTACTACAAGATCCACTTCCCCAACGAGGAGATGCATGCCGCCCGCGGTCAGCGCCTGAGCCCGCTCCACGGCCGGCTCGACGCGGCGGGAGCGGTCTTCGGCGCCAAGTTCGGCTGGGAGCGCCCCAACTGGTTCGCGCCGCCGGGAAGCGCGCGCGAGGACAGGCCGAGCTTCGAGGGCCGGCCCAACTGGTTCGACGTGGTCGGCGAGGAGCACCGGGCGATCCGCGAGCGGGTTGCGGTGATCGACCAGACCTCGTTCGCCAAGTTCGAGCTGTCGGGGCCGGGGGTTGCTGCCTTTCTCCAGGGCCTTGCCGACAACGATGTCGACCGGCCGGTGGGAAGCTGCACCTATACCCAGCTCTGCAACGACAAGGGCGGCATCGAGGCGGACCTCACGCTGATGCGTCTCGCCGGCGACCTCTACTACGGCGTGACCGGTTCGGGCTTCGGCATCCGCGACATGGGCTGGATCGCCCGGCACAAGCCGCAGGGCGTGCGGCTTCGCGAGGTCACGTCGGCCTATGCGGTGATCAACGTCGTCGGCCCGCGGGCGCGCGATGTCCTAGAGGCGCTCACCGACGACGATCTCTCCAACGCCGCGTTCCCGTATCTCACGATCCGCGAGATCGAGCTCGGTCATGCCCGGGTGCGGGCGGCACGGGTCGGCTATGTCGGCGAGCTCGGCTGGGAGCTGCATGTCCCGGTCGAGCATGCCGCCGGCCTCTACGATCGCATCGTGGCGGCCGGGGCGCCGCACGGCATCGCCAACGCCGGCTACCGGGCGATCGATTCGTGCCGGATGGAGAAGGGCTACGTCTACTGGTCGAGCGACGTGACGCCGGAGACCAATCCCTATGAGGCCGGGCTCGGCTTCTGCGTGGCGTTCGACAAGGGCGATTTCCTCGGCCGCGAGGCGCTCGCCCGGGTCAAGGCCGACGGACCGCGGCGGAAGCTGGTCACGCTCACGGTCGACGGCTTCGCGCCCTTCCACGGTGGCGAGACCATCCTTCACGACGGCGCCGTGGTCGGCTCGGTCACCAGCGCCGGCTACGGCCATACCGTCGGCCGGACGATCGCTTTCGGCTACGTGCCCGCCGCGCTCGCCGGCGCCGACGTGTTCGACATCATTGCCTTCGGCGAGAGCTGGCGCGCGAGCCGCGGCCCGCGCGCCCTTTACGATGCGAAGAACGAGCGGCTCAAGGCCTGACAACGGAGACGGGATGAACCTGCAGGACGATACCATCGCCATCCGGGCCCTCGCCGAGAGGCTAGGCCTCTTTCCGGCGGCTTTGTCGTCGCCGCTGAGCGTCAGCCGGCTCGGCGGCCAGACCAACCGGGTCTATAGGGTCGAGGGTGGCGGCGAGGCGCTGTGTTTCCGCCTGCCGGGCAAGGGCACGGAGGAATACATCAACCGCCGGGTCGAGATGGTTGCGGCGGAGGCGACGGCGAAGGCCGGGGTATCGCCGGAGGCGGTCTATTTCGACCCCGACTCGGGGATGATGGTCACGCGCTTCCTCGCCGATGCGGTGACGATGTCTCCGGCGCTGTTCGCCGCGCGGCCGGGCGCACCGGAGCGGGCGGGGCAGACGTTCCGCCGCCTCCACGACAGCGGCGCCGCCTTCGACTTCCGGTTCGAGCTGTTCGCGATGATCGACGCCTATCTCGACGTGCTCGCCGCGCGGGATGTCGCCTTCCCCGACGGCTATCATCAGGGCCTCAAGGATGCCGAGGCGGTGCGCGCCGCGCTTGCTGCCCATCCCGTTCCGCTCAAGCCGTGCCACTGCGACCCGCTGGCCGAGAATTTTCTCGATACCGGCGAGCGGATGTGGATCGTCGACTGGGAATACTCGGGCATGAACGACCCGATGTGGGATCTCGGGGATCTGGCGGTCGAGGCGGCGCTGACGCCGGACGGCGAGGAGGCGATGCTGATGGCATATTTCGGCGGCGAGGCGAGCGCCTTCGACCGCGGCCGGGTGGTCATCTACAAGGCGATGTGCGACCTCCTGTGGACGCTGTGGGGGCTGATCCAGCTCGCCAACCAGAACCCGGCCGAAGACTTCGCCGCCTACGCCCGCGATCGCTTCGCCCGCTGCCGGACGCTGATGGAGAGCGACGGCTTCGGCGCCCACCTCGAGGCCGCGAAGCGGGGTTAGTCGCCGCTACGACGCTGGCGCCAGCAGCGCCCGCGCCGCGCTCTCGTCGGTGATCAGCGTGTTGCAGCCGATCCGGCGGATGGCGGCGCGGATCGCGGCGGCGCGGTGGGCGCCGCCGGTGGCGATGAGAACGTGCCCGGCGTCGCGGATCGCCTCGAGGTCGACGCTCATCACCCGTCGGTTGAGGGCATGGGGGACGCTCTGCCCCTCGGCGTCGAGGAAGTTCGACAGCACGTCGGCCACCGCGCCGAGCGCTACCAGCTCCTTCAGCTCCCCGGGCGTGATCATGCCCGCGGCGAGCGACGTCGCCTTGAGGCCGATGTCGCCGACGCTGACCACGGCGAGATCGAGCGACGACGCCATGTCGAACAGCCGGTCGAGCCCGCAGTGTTCGATCAGGCGGCGCTTGGTGGCGGTCGAATCGACGATGGCGGGGGCGACCATCAGGTAGCAGTCGGCGCCGACCTGGCTGGCGAAGCGCCAGCTGAACTCGAGCGGGTTGCCGGTTCGCGCCTCGACGATGCCGCCGAGCAGCGAGACGATGCGGACGTTGTCGTGTCGGGCCGGGCGGAGCGCGGGGATCGAGGCCATCAGCGTCCGGCCCCAGCCCACGCCGACGGTCATGCCGGCGATCATCGCGTCGGAGAGGAACTGGCCGAGGGCGAGACCGACGGCCTTGGTGGCGTCGCCTTCGGCGACCGGGGCGACGATCGCTTCGTCGAGCCCGAACGCGGCTTCGAGGCGGCCGGCGAGATCGACGCAGGACGCCTCCGCCGCGTTGATGCGGATCTGGACGTCGCCGCGCTCGACCGCCTCGGCGAGGATGCGGATCACCGTCCCGCGGCTGACGCCGAGCCGCTCCGAGACCTCCTTCTGGGTGAGGCCCTGGTTGTAGTAGAGCCAAGCGGCGCGGATGCGGAGCGAGGCGTCCTCCGCTACCGGAGCTGCCGCGTTGTTTCGCTTCAGCCTTGCCATCCGGCCTCCTCGGGCGCGCGCCGCGAACTAGATGCCGAGCCGCGCCAGCTCCCGGTCGTCCCAGGTGCGCACCCCGCGCCGATTGTAGCCGGATTCGGCGAGGAGTTCGGCACGGATGACATCGACGATGTCCACGGCCTGCGGGAAGTAGGTGGACTCCATCTCGGCGCCGGGCACGATCCAGTTGGGCGAGCCGAGGACTCGCGGCGGCGCCTGAAGGTCGCCAAAGGCGAAGCGGCTGACATTGGCCGCGAGCGTCTGGAGGAAGGAGCCGCGTTCGCTCGCCTCGGAGACGAAGAGGATGCGGCCGGTCTTCTTCACCGAGGCGAGCACCGGCGCGTAGTCGAACGGGACCAGCGAGCGCGCGTCGATGATCTCGCAGGAGATGCGCTGCTCCTTTTCGAGCTCATCCGCCGCGGCGATGGCCGCATAGAGCGATGGACCGACGGTGAGGATGGTGACGTCGCGGCCCTCCCGCTTCACGTCCGGGACGCCGATCGGCACCCGGTAGTAGTCGGTCGGCACGCCGTCGGCCCGGAACTGTTCGGTGGTGTCGTAGAGCCGCTGGCTCTCGAAGAACACCACCGGGTCGTCCGAGGCGAGCGAGGACGCAAGCAGACCCTTGGCGTCGTAGGGGGTCGCCGGATAGACCACCTTGAGTCCCGGGATATGGGCGACGAGGCCGGTCCAGTCCTGTGAGTGCTGGGCGCCGTACTTGCTGCCGATCGAGGAGCGCAGCACCACCGGCAGGCGCAGTTCGCCCGCCGACATCGACTGCCACTTGGCGAGCTGGTTGAAGATCTCGTCGCCGGCCCGGCCGATGAAGTCGGTGTACATCAGCTCGACCAGGGCCCGGCCGCCTTCGATCGCGTAGCCGATCGCGGTCGCCACGATCGCCGCCTCCGAGATCGGCGCATTGAACAGCCGATGGTAGGGAAGGATGTCGGCGAGGCCGCGATAGACGCCGAAGGCGCCGCCCCATTCGCGGCACTCCTCGCCATAGGCGACGAGGGCGGGGTCGTGGGTGAAGTGGTGGAGGATCGCCTCGAACAGGGCGTCGCGGACGGTGATGGCCCGCATCGGCGAGAGCTTCGCCCCGTCCTCCCCGAAGGCGGTGCGGCTCTTCTTGCCGAGCTGGCGGAGATGGGAGGACGCCTCCGCCGCGCTGACGATGGCGGGATCGGCTTCGCCGAGCGCGCGGCTGCGGTTCGAGAACATGAGGTCGCCGATAAGCGTCGGCCGTGCCGCGATGTCGACCTCGGGCGCCGCCTCGGGATCGACGGCAGCGGCGGTCACGGCGCGGATCGTCTCCCTGATCTCGCCGCGGAGCGTCTCTTCGCCGGCCTCGTCGAGAACGCCGGCCTCGCGGAGCGCGGCGCCATGGACGGCGATGGGGTCGTACGGACCCCATGCCTGGATCTCCTCGCGCGTCCGGTAGGCATTGGCGTCGGTCGTCGAGTGGCCGGAGATCCGGTAGGTCTCGACGTCGAGGAGAGCAGGGCCCTTGCCTTCGAGCAGCAGCGCGCGTTTGCGGCTCACCGCGTCGAAGACGGCGAGCGGATTGGCGCCGTCGACCGTCTCGGCATGGAGGTTGGACGGGTTGACGCCGGCGCCGATCCGCGACAGGCGGTCCCAGCCCATGGTCTCGCCGCGGGTCTGGCCGCCCATGGCGTAGAAATTGTTGGTGAAGAAGTAGAGGACGGGCAGGCCACCCTTGAAGGGTTCGGGCCACAGTCCGTCGAACTGGGCCATGGCGCCGAAATTCATCGCCTCGTGCACGGGGCCGCAGCCGGTGGCTCCGTCGCCGGCAAAGGCGACCGCGATGCCATTGTCCTGCGCCAGCTTCTTGCGGAGCGCGGCGCCGGTCGCAATGCCGGCCGAGGCACCGACGATGGCGTTGTTGGGGTAGGCGCCGAAGGGCAGGAAGAAGGCGTGCATCGAGCCGCCCATGCCGCCGTTGAAGCCGGTCGAGCGCATGAAGATTTCGGAGAGGAGGCCGAACAGCATGAAGGCCTCGGCGAGCGCCCTCTCGTTGGTCGGCCTGATGCAGCGCTGCACGGCGGCAAGGACCGCGCCGCCCCGCTCGACCTCCATGATGTTCATGAGCTGCCGCTCGTCGAGCCGGTCGATCGCGGAGAGGCCCTTGGCGATGAACTCGCCGTGGCTGCGGTGGCTGCCGAAGATGTGGTCGCTGGGCGTCAGCGCCATGGCCGCGCCGACGGCGGCGCCCTCGTGGCCGACCGAAAGGTGGGCCGGTCCCTTGTAGTTGAACGCAATGCCCGCATAGGCGCCGCGCGCCTTGAACTCGCCGAGCATGGTTTCGAATTCGCGCACGATCAGCATGTGGCGAAGCACGGCGATCAGCCTTGCATCGCCGAGGCGCTTCCGCTCCCCGGCGATCGGCGTGTCATAGGCATGGACGGGGATCGGTGCGAAACTGATCTCGCCGCGCCGCCGCGTCACGGCGGGGTCGACGGGGATTTCCTTGGGCATTCAGGTGGACCTCGGGCGTCGGCTTGTACTTTTGTCTTCTAACACAAGCAAAAGTACTATGCCAGCGGTGCGACCGCTGCGTCGACGGTCCTGCCGCGCCCGATTCCTATCGGAGTTCCGGATACCAGCCGACCCGGGCCGGGGGCCAGCTCGCCGGCCGCACCGCACCATACACCGCCGCGCGTGGCTTCGCCGATACCTCCACGGGGGCGCAGAGCGCACAGTCGGCCAAACACCACCGGACCATCGCCATCAGCCGGGACCGTCCGGGCAGTTGCCAGAGAGTGGTCATTGCGTTCGTCCCGTGATCAGGATTGCCATCGGTGATGGTGATCCTGCCGCATCGCCGGCAACCCGACATTGACCTCGGTCAAGCCGCGAGCTGGGCGATCTCGAGGCGGAGCAGATCGAGTCCGGCGCCTGTCGCGGCGGAGGTGGCGATGATCTCCGGATGGGCGGCAGGGCGCTTTCTGATCGCCGCCTGGGTGGCCGCCAGCACCGCCTCGAGCTCGGCTGGCTTGTCCTTGTCGCACTTGGTGAGGACGATCTGGTAGGAGACGGCGGCCTTGTCGAGCACGTCGAGCGCCTCGGCGTCATTGGCCTTGATGCCGTGGCGGGCGTCGATGAGGACGTAGACCCGGCGCAGATTGGCCCGGCCGCGGAGGAAATCGAAGACCAGCCGGGTCCAGTCCTTGACGTCGGCCTTGGCGGCGCGGGCATAGCCGTAGCCGGGCATGTCGACGATGACGAAACCGGTGTCGGCGGTGAAGAAATTCAGTTCGCGGGTCCGGCCCGGGGTGTTGGACGTCCGCGCCAGGGTCTTCTGGCCGGTGAGCGCGTTGATCAGCGAGGACTTGCCGACATTGGAGCGGCCGGCGAAGGCGACCTCGACGCCGGCCGGGGCCGGCAGGCCGGCAACGTTCGACACGCCCATCACGAAACGCCAGGGTCGCGCGAAGGCGAGGCGCGCGGCCTCGACGGCGGCTTCCCGCGCCCGCTCCTCGTCCGGGGTCATGCTGCCGCCTCGCGCATGGAGGATCGGGGGCCTTTCATCTCGGCGGCTCCCCGGCCCCGATCAGGCGCGCGCGTTGCGTGGACGCCCGGTGCTCTTGCCCGACTTCTTGGGTGCCGGTTTCTTGGCCGGGGCCTTCTTGCCCGAAGCGGTCGGCGCGGGCTCGTCGTCAGCCTCGTCGTCGTCATTGTCCGCTGCGGCCGCCGGCAGGGCCTTGGCCTTCGGTGGGTCCGCGGGCTTGGGCGGCGTGCGGCGGAAGGTGTCCTTGATGTTGCCGATGATGTCCACGTCCACGCCCTGGCGGCGCATGATCGTGTACTGCTGGAGCACCGACAGCGTGTTGTTCCAGGCCCAGTAGATGACGAGGCCGGCCGGGAACGAGGCGAGCATGAACGTGAAGATCACCGGCATCCAGGTGAAGATCATCTTCTGGGCCGGGTCCGGCGGCGTCGGGTTGAGCCGCATCTGGACGAACATCGTGACGCCCATGATCAGCGGCCAGACGCCGATCATCAGCATCTGCGGCGGAGTCCAGGGGATCAGGCCGAACAGGTTGAAGATCGTGGTCGGATCGGGCGCGGAGAGGTCCTGGATCCAGCCGAAGAACGGCGCATGCCGCATCTCGATGGTGACGAACAGCACCTTGTAGAGGGAGAAGAACACCGGGATCTGCACCGCCACCGGCCAGCAGCCGGCGAGCGGGTTGATCTTCTCCTTCTTGTAGAGCTCCATCAGGGCCTGTTGCTGCTTGACCTTGTCGTCCTTGTACTGCTCGCGGAGCGCCGCCATCTGCGGCTGCACCTTCTTCATCGCGCTCATCGACTTGTAGGATTTGTTGGCGAGCGGGAAGAAGATCGCCTTGACGATGACGGTGACGAGCAGGATCGCGACGCCGAAATTGCCGAAGACCCGATAGAGGAAATCGATGAGGTAGAACATCGGCTTGGTGATGAAATAGAACCACCCCCAGTCGATGATCAGCTCGAAGCTCTCGATATCGAGCGACTTCTGGTAGCCGTCGATGACTGCGACCTGCTTGGCGCCGGCAAAGAGCTCGCTCGAGCTTTCGATCGTCCCCGCTGGCGGGACTGCTACCGCGCTGCCACGATAGTCCGCCTGGTAGCGGAGCGAGGGATCCTCGATGCGGATGAAGCGGCCGGTGAAGTCGGCGTCGCGCGGCGGCACCATGGCCGCCGCCCAGTACTTGTCGGTGATGCCGAGCCAGCCGCGCTGGACCGCAGGCATCGTCACCGGACCGTCCGCGAGCTTCTTGTACTTGACCTCCTCGAGTCCCTCGTCGCCGAAGACGCCGATCAGGCCCTCGTGGAGGATGAACCAGCCGTGGTTTTCGGGTTCGCCCAGGCGCGTGACGCGGCCATAGGGCGTGAGGTTCACTGCCGCGCCGGTGTCGTTCCGAACCGAGTCGGTGACCGTGAACATGAAATGCTCGTCGATCGCGATCTTGCGCGAGAAGACCAGCCCGGCTCCGTTGTCATAGGTCAGCGTCACCGGGTTGCCGACGCCGAGTTCGGCGCCGGGCGGCGCCGTCCACTGCGTCGTCGGGCCGGGCGTCGCGATGTCGCTCGTCTCGGCGATCCAGCCGGATTCGGCGAAATAGCCGTTCGGGCCGCCGACCGGCGAGAGCAGGATGACGGTCGGGCTGGTCGGATCGACAGTCTCGTGAAAAGCGTTGAGGCGAACATCGTCGATACGGCCGCCGATCAGGTTGATTGAGCCGGACACCGCCTCGGTGGCGATCTTGACGCGGGGCGACAGGGCGAGCGCCTCTTCGCGCGTGAGGCCCGAGGCTTCCGGTCCGCCCGGGACTGGAGCCGTGCTCCCGCCGACGGTGGCCGGTGGCTGCGTCGTGGTCCCGGTGCCGTCCGGCGTGACCGGCGCCTCGGCGACGGGCTGCTCCGGCACGGGCGCCGGGGCGAAGAAGTATTGCCATCCGACCAGGATGGCCAGCGACAGCCCGATGGCGATGAAGAGGTTCTTGTTGTCCATCATGTCGCGGACCTGTCTCCGGCATCCCTGGCGTTTCGCCCGAGCGCACCCAACCCGGACCTTAGATCGTCGACCAGGCGATCAAATGGAAGGGTCAAAGCGGCGCGGCGGCCGATCAAGACGTAGTCTACCCCGGGACGTGCCACATCGCCCGCCGAAAGCCGCACGGCTTCTCGAAGCCGGCGCCGGATGCGGTTGCGGACGACGGCGTTGCCGGTCTTCTTGGTCACGGTGAAACCGAACCGGGGAGCGCGCGCCGCGTCGGATGAATCGAGCGCCTGCAGCACAAATCCCGGCCGGCTCAGCTTCCGCCCGCGCGCCACGGCGCGGAACTCGCTCCGGCGGCGCAGCCTTTCGGGTCGCGCCGGGGCCGGCACCGCCTGGTTCAGGCCGACAGTTTCTTGCGGCCGCGGGCACGGCGCGCATTGATGACCTTGCGGCCGCCGGTTCCGGCCATTCTGGCCCTGAAGCCGTGCCGGCGCTTGCGGACGAGCTTGCTCGGTTGGTAGGTCCGTTTCATCGTTACATCTCTGCGTCAGGATTTGGCTCGGGCTTATACGGAGAGGCCCGAATCGAGTCAATGTTCGGCGGATTTCCGCCGTTGGCCCGCGAACCGCTTCGCCGGCCGGCTGGCGCATGGCGGGAACCGCCGATCCCGGATGCGACGATCTACCGCCGTCGCGCCGGCCTCGATCCTGTCGCTCCCTCGCGACGCTTCCGTTCTCGGGCCGCAAGAGCGCGGCGATCCGCGGAGACTATGGCGAATCCGCCCGGCCGCGGCTAAACAGGCGGCCATGGCCGAACAGCTGAAGCCCGAAATCTGTGTCATCGGCGGTGGTCCTGGCGGTATTGCCCTTGCGGCCGCTGCGGCCAACAGCGGATTGCCGGTCGTCCTGGTCGAGCGCGACCAGCTCGGTGGCGCCAACCTTCGTGAGGGCGGCGTGCCGACCAAGGCCCTCATGGCGGCGGCCGAGATCCACGATACGCTCCGCCGCGCGCCGGGCTTCGGCGTGACCGGCGCGCCGCTGCAGGTCAACCTTGCCCGGGTCCAGGATCATGTGCGCGCGGTCAGCGAGGCGGCGGCCGCCAATCTCTCGGAGGAACGCCTCGCCGCGCTTGGCGTCACCCTGATACGGGCCGAGGGCGTCTTCGCCGATCGTCGCACGCTGATGGCGGGAGAGACCGCCATCCGCCCCCGTCATTTCGTCATCGCGACGGGGTCGGTGCCGCTGCGGCCCGACCACGCGGGCCTCGATGATCCCGACATCCTCGACGTGGCCGGCGCGCTCGACCTGTCGCGGAAGCCGTCCCATCTCATCGTGCTCGGCGCGGGCGCGCGGGCGCTTGAGTTTGCGCAGGCCGTCAATCGGCTCGGCATCGATGCCAGCGTCATCGATTCCGGCCCCGCTCTCGCCGGCGAGGATCCCGAACTGGTCGCGCCGCTTCTCGACCGGCTGCGGCTGGAGGGCGTCCGCGTCCGCGAGCAGGCCACGATCGTCGCCTTCGGCCGGCGCAAGGGCGGCATCCGGGCCACGCTCATGGAAGACGGCGAGGAGGTCGGCATCGATGCGTCGCACCTCGTGGTCGTGCCCGGTCGCGTCCCGGCCGTCGATGGCCTCGGCCTCGACGCGGCGGGCGTGGACCATGGTCCCGCCGGGATCGTGGTCGACCGCCGGCTTCGCACCACCAACAAGCGCATCTACGCCATCGGCGACGCCGTCGCCGGGCCCGCTTCGGCCAACCGCGCCGAGCACCACGCCGGGCTGGTTCTCGCCGCGATCACCGGCCGGGGCGGCGGCGATCCCGAGACCGCCGTGCCCTATGTCGTGTTCACCGACCCGCAATTCGCCCGCGTCGGCATCAGCGAATCCGAGGCGCGTGAGGGCAACCGCATCGTCCGCGTGCTCCGCGTTCCTTTCGTCGAGAACGACCTCGCGCAGGCGGAGCGCACCACGGCCGGTCTGATCAAGGTGATCGCCAGCGACCGTGGCCGGATCCTCGGGGCGGCGGCGGTCGGCCGCGGCGCCGGCGAGATCATTGCGCTGTGGTCGCTGGCGATGGCCAACGGCCTCGGCATCGAGGCGATGAAATCCTTCCCGGCGCCCTATCCGGCCCGGGCCGACATCGCGCGCCGCGTGGCTCGCGCCTTCGATGGCCCCGGCCGGACGCCGATCCGGCGGAGCGGGCTGTTTTCCTTCATCAGGAGAACCGGCTGAGCGGCATGGACGACCGCCCCACCCTTGCCGAGACGGGTCGGACGGCGCCGCGCGCTCCGCCGCCGCGCCGCGGCCTGGGGTTGTCCTGGAAGCTGCTGATCCTGACTGCCGCCTTCGCCATGATCAGCGCGGTGATGATCTATGTGCCGCGGATCTCGAGCTACCGCATCACCTGGCTGTCCGATCATCTCGCCATGGCGGACATTGCGGCGGTGGTCCTCGCCTCGCCCGATCAGGCGGACGTGCCGCGCGAGATCCAGGACGAGTTGCTGAAGGCGGTTGGCGCGACGGCCATCGCCATCCGCAGCGGCTCGGTGAGCCGGCTGATCGCAGCCGTCGAGATGCCACCGACGGTCGACGCCACGGTCGATCTGCGCATCATGCAGCCGACCGAGGACGTGATGGAGGCGTTCCGCACGCTGCTCTCGCCACAGGAGCGGACGATCCGGGTGGTCGGCAACTCCTATACCGGGACCGAGATCGAGCTGCTGATCAGCGACCGGCCGCTGCGCCAGGCCATGCTGCGATACTCGGCCGGCGTGCTGTGGCTGTGGGCCGCGATCTCGCTGATCCTCTCCCTGCTCCTCTTCATGGCCGTCAATCGCATGTTCGTACGGCCGATCCGCCGGCTGTCCCAGAACATGGTCGACTTCTCGGCCGATCCCCAGAATCCGGGCCGGGTGATCGCTCCGAGCGGCCGCCGCGACGAGATCGGCCTTGCCGAGGACCAGCTCGCCGGGATGCAGCACGATCTCCAGGCGACCCTTGCCGAGCAGCGCCATCTCGCCGATCTCGGGCTGGCGGTGTCCAAGATCAACCACGACCTCCGCAACATGCTCGCCTCGGCCCAGCTCTTCTCCGACCGGCTGGGCGGCCTGCCCGACCCGACCGTTCAGCGTTTCGCGCCGAAGCTGATCGCCGCGCTCGACCGCGCCATCGCCTTCACCCAGTCGACGCTCGCCTATGGACGGGCCCGCGAGGCGCCGCCGGCGCGACGGCTGGTGCGGCTCGACCGCCTGGTCGACGAGGTCGCCGACAGCCTCGGCCTCACCGGCCAGACCGACATCGCCTTCAGCAACGTCGTGCCGGAAGGGCTCGAGGTCGACGCCGATCCCGACCAGCTCTTCCGCATTCTCAACAATCTCGGCCGGAATGCCGTGCAGGCGCTGGATGGCGGCGACCGCAACCCCGCGCTTGTCCGGCGCCTCACCGTCGGCGCCCGTCGCGAAGCCGGCAAGGTGGTGATCCATGTCGAGGACACCGGTCCGGGCGTGCCGGAGCGGGCCCGCACGCATCTGTTCCAGGCCTTCCAGGGGAGCGTGCGGCCTGGCGGCACCGGGCTCGGCCTCGCCATCGCCGCCGAGCTGGTGCGCGCCCATGGCGGCACGGTCGTCCTTGCCGACAAGGCTGGACCGGGCGCGCGTTTCGAAGTGACGCTGCCGGACCGGGCCGGACCGGCGACACGGAACGGCGGCTGACGGGCCGAAGCCCGTGCTTGCATTCACACCGCCGATTCATTAGCTATGCCGCCGTTGCCGTCTAAGACTAGCAACCGGGCGCCCGTAGCTCAGCTGGATAGAGCACCAGACTACGAATCTGGGGGTCAGAGGTTCGAATCCTTTCGGGCGCGCCATCTCAACTCATCGATCTTGTGCAGGTTGCCTTCCCGACACCAGTTGGGAATGAGATCTGGCAATCGGGCGCCAAAGACAGGCGCGCAATGCAGCGCGTTGGGCTGTCGCTGCAGCCCTCCAGCATCATCGGCAGGTTCGCCGCCGGCGAGAGAAGACAGGCGCGTTTGATATCCGCGCTAAACAGCAACACCCACGTGGAGTTCAGCGCACAAGTCGAATTGCTACGCGCCGACTATCGCCTATGATCTACGGGCGTAGTTCTTTGCACGGCGGAGGATCAGATGAGCGTCAAGACTCATGACTACGAAAAGCAAGCTGGCGCATTTGCCGAGCTCGAGATGCAGGGGACACAATATCTTGCATTTCGCGACATACCCATGCTGATCCGGGACCATGCAGGGTCCATCGCATCCGTGCTCGACTATGGTTGCGGCGCTGGGCGCTCAACACGATTTCTGAAGCGCCTTGGCTTCAATGCAGTTGGCGTGGACGTGAGCCAGGACATGCTCGAGCAAGCTCGCGCCAAAGATGGGTCCGGCGCGTATCAGCATATTCCCAGCGGGCTCCTGCCTTTCGAGGACTCTACGTTCGACCTGGTCTTTTCGAGCTTTGTGTTCCTGGAAGTGTCGCGGATCGAGGAGATCGAGCGAATTCTCAAGGAAATGAAGCGGGTGCTTCGGAAAGACGGAACCATCATCTTCGTGACCTCCTCGACCGAAGCGACGGAAGGAAACTGGGTGTCATTGTCATACGCGTTTCCGGAGAACGACAAGCAGCTCCGGAGCGGCGACACGGTGAAACTTCTGATCCAGGGCGTTGACGTCGTATTCCATGACTATTTCTGGGCGGAAGAGGATTACATCGGAGCCGCTGAACGCGCGGGCCTAAGTCTTGCCAAGCTTCACAAGCCGCTCGGTTCTCCCGATGACTCGATAGAGTGGCGGGATGAAACGAAGATGTCGCCCACTGCAATATACGTGCTGAGGAACTCGCCTCCGACGCCTCAGCCATGAGAGGGCGACAGGCATCGTCGGTCGCGGGACGCGGCGGGTTCTCGCTTTCTTGCTCACGGCCCAGAAGGACTTTTCATCGGCAGACGGCGAATACGAAAACGCCGTTTGGCTCTTCAGGGAAAACCCGGAACGTCGCAACGACGCTGGCGGTCGTGATCCCTGTCGAACGGAAGAAGGCCTCAACGGACTCTTCGATCCGGAGATCACAGAGGCGCCGCATCACCATGGCGGTGCCCGTTTCAGGCCGCGCCGTCACACCAGGACGTCGAAGTCCTTGTGGTCGAGGTGCGGGGCGCCGTCGAGCTTGGCGATCTTGACCTGTCCGCCCTTGCCCTTGCCGTTGCCGTCGTAGAACAGTGACCCGCTCGCGTCGTCGTAGATGAGGTGGTCGTTGCTGTCCTTCGCCTTGCCGCCGATCGTGAACGCGTTCCTGCCGATATCGCCGCCGAGCGCGGGGAACGCGGATGCTTCCAGGGCGATGGTGTCGGTGCCGGGCTTGAAGTCGGCGATGCGATCGACGCCGGCCTTGCCGGCGCCCTTGCCTGGCGCGGTGTCGAAGAGGAACGTGTCGGCGCCGGGGCCGCCGACAAGGACGTCCTTCTTCGCCCCGCCGGCGAGGAGGTCGTCGCCGCCGCGGCCGTAGAGCCGGTCGCCCCCCGGCGTGCCGGACAGGACGTCGGCCCCGGGCGTGCCGTGGAGCGCCTGCCTGTCGAGGTCGCGGTCGGGCGCGGCGAACGCGATGAACCCGTCCTTGTCGGCCCGTTTGAGATAGCGTGCCACCAGCCCCGGTTTGCTCGCATAGTCGACCCCGAGCACGAGCTCGCCGGCGTCGCCATAAGCAGCCATCACCTCCTTGATCGTCGCCTTGTCCGGCCGGAAGCGGTTGTTCTCGTCCTTGCCGCCGCGGAGATAGGCGTCCTCGATCGCGATCCCGGCGATGGCGTCGTGCAGCGCCGCGATGCGGGCGGGGTCGGGCTTGGCCTTGCCGCCCGTGTCGTAGACGAGATCGGCGAGCAGGAACGGCGCGTTCTGCTGGACGAGCACGAAGTCGGGATTGATCGCCCGGGCATGCGCGGCAAGTTCGACGATGAAGTCGATCATCCGCGCTGCCGCATCCGCACCGGTCTTGGGGTCGCCGGCCTCGCGGTCCTTGCCCTTGGCCTCGTGCGCCCAGAAGTAGTAGGCGTCGACAATGTCGAGATAGGCCCCATCGAACCCTTGGGCCGCGACCGTCTCGATCCACTGGAAGGCGATCGCCTTCCATTCCGGGTCCCAGTAGCGGACCTTCCGGCTCTCCTGCCAGTCCGGGTTGACCGGCCCGAGCCAGTCGGGCGCCGCGTCGGTGAGCTGGCCGCCCGCCGTGCCATCCTTGGTCCAGGCCGTGTTCCAGTAGAAGCGGAAGTCCTCGCTCTCGCCGATCGAGACGTAGGCGAGAACGACCTTGCGATCGGGGCCCGCCCCCTGCATCAGGTCGACGTCGTCCGGCGTGAAAGCTCCTGCGCCGCTGCCGTTGCGGCTGTAGTCGACCACCATGAGGTCGGTGTCGATCGCCGCGATCACCGACGGATCGAGCGCCGCGCCGCCTCTGCCCTGGAGCTGGTAGCTCCACCGGGCGATGGCGACCGGACCATCCGCGGTCACGATATCGGTCAAGGGCGCCCTTCCTTCTGGCCTTCGCCACCTCGGGCCGGTACTTTAGCCGCTTGCGGCGGGAAGCGACATGCGAGCCCAATGCCGCGTGCGTGCATCTGACCGGCCAGTCGGCGCGGACTCGCGGCCGAGGTCTCTCCCACCACGCCATGGTGCCGCCCGCGGAGCATTCGGTTCGCTCGCTTTGCCGTAAGGGGCCGACCGGAACACCAGTGAGCGGCGTCACGCGGGCGGAGCGTGTCGCGTAGTATGGAAGACTGAGAGAATCAGTCCGCCGAAGCACCGTGTCCATGTCCGCGCCATCCTCGTCCGCTGTCCGAAGCCGCCTTGTGGCGATCACTGCCTATTTCAACCCCGGCCGATCGCGGCGGCGGGCCTTCAACTACCGCGTCTTCCGCGATCGCCTGACGGTCCCGCTGGTCACCGTCGAGCTTGCTGACGAGGGCGCGTTTGAGCTGGCCGAGGGTGATGCCGACCGCCTCGTGCGAGTCAGTGGTGGCGACCTGATCTGGCAGAAGGAGCGTCTCCTCAACATCGCCCTCGCACACCTTCCGGCCGACTGCACGCATGTCGTCTGGCTCGATTCCGACATCGTCTTCCTGTCCGACGACTGGCCGGACCGGCTCCTCGACGCCCTTCGTCGCTGGCGGCTCGTGCAACCCTTTGCCCGTGCCTTCCAGGTCGCGCCTGGATGGGAGGAGGGGATGCCGCTTGGCGAGCACGTGGTTGCCCCGAGTCCCGGTGCGGCCGCCGTCATCAAGGCCCACGGGCTCGATGCCTATGTGGACCTCGTGCGCGACGGCGGTACGCTCCAGCCCGTGGTCGGCTACGGCTGGGCGGCGCGACGCGATCTGCTCGACGCCCATGGATTCTTCGACGCCTGCATCATCGGTGGCGGCGATCGCGCCATCTTCTCGGCCGGGCAGGGCATTTTCGAGTCGGTCATGGACGTCCATCACATGAACGCCGGGCAGCGCCGCCGATTCCTCGCCTGGGCCGAGCCCTTCCACGCAGACGTCAGGGGCGAGGTCGGCTATATCGCAGGCGATGTCGCCCACCTCTGGCACGGTGATCTCAAGCGGCGTCTCTACCGGCAGCGACACGTCGACCTGGCTCCGCTCGGCTTCGATCCGTCTGCCGACATCGCCCTGACCGATGCCGGGCTCTGGCGCTGGAGCTCGGATCGCCCGGCGCTCCACGACCATGTTCGTCGCTATTTCGAATTCCGTGACGGTTGCGAGGACAGTCCGGCTTCATGACCAGCAGCCTCGACGACGACCGCAGCGGCCTCTGGGCGATCACGACGTTTTTCAACCCGGCCGGCTACCGCCGTCGCGGCGAGAACTATCGTGTCTTCCGTGAGCGGCTGGGCGTGCCGCTCCTCACCGTGGAGCTGTCCTTCGGAGGCCCGTTCGAGCTCAACCAAGACGACGCCGACATCCTGGTGCAGCGTCGCGGCGGCGACGTCATGTGGCAGAAGGAACGGCTGTTCAATATCGCGCTGTCCGCGCTTCCTCCCGAGTGCCGGTCGGTCGCGTTCCTCGATTGCGACATCGTCTTCGATCGGATGGACTGGGCCGACCAGACGGTCGCGGCACTCGGCGACCATCCGCTGGTGCATCTCTACGAGCGCATCCAGTTCATGCCCCGCGATCTCCCCTCCGGACGCCTCGCGATCGAGGCGAGCGAGGGCCATCTCGAGAGCCTCGTCGCCGCGGTCGCCGGCGGTCTCGATCCGAACTCCGTGTTGTCGGCGATGTCTGAGACCAACAACGCCATCTACGCCCGCGGCACGGCGTGGGCAGGGCGGCGCGAGGTGGTCGAGAGCACCGGGTTCTTCGATGTCTGCATCATCGGCGGTGGCGACACGGCGTTCGTCACCTCGCTCTACGGCTGCCACGACTTCTTGCGGCAGCGCCATCACGCGAGCGAGGCCGAGCATGCCGCCTATCTCGATTGGAGCGCGCGGCTGCTGACGGCGATGGCGAACGGGCGGCCGGGCCACATCCCCGGCGACATTCTCCACCTCTGGCATGGCAGTCTCGCCGACCGCCGGCGCGCCACCCGCCATGCCGGCCTCGCCCGCTTCGACTTCGACCCGTCGCGGGACATCGCGATCGGCGAGAGCGGCGCCTGGGTATGGGCCTCCGACAAGCCCGACTTGCACGCCTATGTCAGGGACTATTTCACCGGCCGTCGCGAAGACGGCTAGCGGTTCCGGCACCGACGCCTGCGCTCAGGAGACCTTTGCCGTGAGCGTCGCCATCACCGCGAACGGCTCCACCTGGTTGCGCTCGGCGACCGCCGTCACGCTGTCGTCCGGCGCCACCGTGCCGTAGCCGGCGTTCGCGAGGCGCTGGAGGGCCGTGGCCGCGTCGAGGCCGAGCACCGGGGCGAGTTGAGCGATCGGCGCATTCTGGGCGGCCGACATCACGGCGAAGGCAGGGTTGCCGCCACGCGACTGGCCGCTGCTCTGATAGGCGAAGACTGCAGCGGCGACGAGGCTTGCGGCGAGCGCGAGCGGCATCGCCGCGTGGCGGAAATAGGCGAGAAGCGGTCTCCAATTCCGCCACAGGTGGATCGCCACCGGCACCAGGAGGACCAGCGAGAGGATCTCGTGCATCTGGTGGAACAGCCCCTGCTGCCAGCCGAAGAACAGGGCGAGGCCCGAGACGGCGGAAACGAGAAAGAGGCCGGCGGTGAACGGCGTGCCGTACCGCATCAGGAAGTCGCGCATGGGGAAGGCTCCATCGAAAGGCCGGACGGGACCGGGAGTCCCTGGCCGCTTCCGGTGATAGGCCAATCCTCCCGCCGGAATCCTCCCCGGGCTGCACCAAAGTGTATCAAGGGGTATCAGGGCGGCCGCCGCGTCGGCCTCGGTCGGTGCTAGGATCGCGCATGGCCTCACCGGAGAATCGGGCATGAGAAATCTCGTCCTTGCCGCCTTCTGCCTCACGGTCATGGCGGCGCCCGCGGCGGCGCAGCCGCCCATGCCGACCCACAGCACGGTGCCGGGGAAATGCCAGTGGCAATGGTTGACCGGCGCCGGCATCGGCATCTGGGCCGAGCGCTGCGATCTCGACACCGGCGTCTGGACGCCGCGCTTCGCGCCGGACCTCCCCGGTTTCGTCCTCACCGTGGACGGCGAGGACGAGGGCGCCATCCTCCAGGTCTTCGACAAACCGGCCGACGCGGATATCGCCGCGATCCTTCCGGCCCTTCGCGCCGGGGGCTACATCCCGGACGACAACGAGTGCATCTTCGCGCCGGCGGCGATCCGCGCCGCGCCGCGGACGATCGCCTTCTACGAGATCCGGCCGACCGGCTCGCGGCTTGCGGCGTTCGAGGCGACGCCGGAGGACGAGGTGCCGGAGCCGCCCTGCGGCGACTATGGCTGGTCGACCCACGGCGTACGCTACTTCATGACCGACCAGCGTTTTCCGGGGCGGGTCGTCTATGTCGATATCGGCCAGGACGGCACGATGTTCGACGACACCACGATCACGCTCGAGTGAGCGCCGGCCGCGCGCGGCACGTCCGGCTCAGGTCTCAGGCGATGAGGAAGTCGGCGTGGTCGAGGACGGTGCCCTTGTCGACCTTGGCGAAGATCTTGTCGCCGCCGGCCTTGGCCCCGTTCTTGTCGTAGGCGAGGGTGCCGTCTCGCACGATATAGACGATCTGCGCCTTGTCGCCCGTGGCGGCGCCGAGCGAGAAGTGCTCGGCCTGGAGTTCGCCGGCCGGGCCGAGCTTCTTGAAGATTGCGCTCGAAAGCTGGATCACGTCGTCGCCTTTGCCGAAGTCGGTGATCGTGTCGATGCTGGACGACTTCAGCTTCTTCGAGAAGACGAACGTGTCGTCGTCCGAGCCGCCGGTGAGCTTGTCCCTCCCGGGGCCGCCGTCGAGAATGTCGTCGCCCGCCCCGCCCTTGAGGCTGTCCTTGCCCTTGCCGCCATAGAGCGTGTCGTTGTCGGCCTTGCCGCGGAGTGAATCGTCGGCTCCGTTGCCGTAGATGAGATCGTCGCCGGCGATGCCGGAGAGCGTATCGTCGCCCCCCTTGCCCTTGATGATGTCGGCGCCCTTGGTGGCCGGCAGCTGACCGTAGACGGTATTGCTGCCGTTGACGCGGTCCTTCCCGTCGGTACCGATGATCACCGCCTGGATTGCGGTGAGCACGACGTCGTTGCCGTCGCCGCCCTCGTAGCTGATCGCGAAGGCGCGGCCCGATGCGACGAACTGCGCGCCCTCGGCCAGTCCCGCGAAGGTGCCGGCGACCGCGTCCGCTCCGTCGTTGTCGATGATCGCGAAGCTGTCGCCGAACGCCGGATCGAAGCCGCCGAGCAGCAGCGCGTCGAGAGTCGCATTGCCGAGGTCCACCGTGCCGATCACGGCGATCTGGTCGTAGCCGCCGGCGCCGGCAGTGGTTCCCGCGATCTCGGCTTCGAGCATCGCGCCCTCGGAAAGGGCAAGGTCGCCGGTGGTGAGGAGGCCCGGGCTCGCGCCGGCGCCGATGGTGCCGCCCGCGGCCACTGCGACGGCGCCGGTGGTGCCGTTCCCGCCGAGCGTCCCGCCGTTCAGCACCGTCGTTGCGGTGTAGGCCAGCATCCCGTCGACGCGAAGCAGCCCGGCGCTGACTGTCGTGGTGCCGCTGTAGATGCTGTCGCCGGTCAGGACCAGCGTTCCCGCGCCGCTCTTTGCCAGCGACCAGGAGCCGAGAACGTAGCCGGACGGCGGCGTGTAGCCCGAGGCGACGAGCCCCGCCTCGTCGGCGATCGAGTCGCCGATCGTCGTCGTCTCGCCGCTGCCGGGATTGAAGGCGAGAACGCCGGTGCCCTGGAGGAAGAGCCCGGTGCCGGCGCCCTGACCGTCTTCCCCCGTCTCTGCGGAGCCGAGGGACGTATTGCCGCTGCCCCCGGCAGCCGCACCGCCGGTCATGGAGCCCGCGCCGATGGTCAGGTGTCCGCCGTCGCGGACGAAGATCGCGCCGCCGAACCCGGCGCCGCCGCCACCGCCGCCACCGGCGAAAGTGCCGGCGTTGTCGGGGTCCTCGAATCGCGCCCCGCCATCACCGGCGCCGAAACCGCCGGCTCCCGCGAACAGGCCGATGAGCGATTCGCCTGCGCCGCCGCCGCCAAAGCCTCCGTTACCGCCACCGTCGACGCTGATGACGTCGCCGCCGCCGCCACCACCGCCGCCGAAGCCGCCCTTGCCGCCGTTCTCGCCGAAGTTGAGGACGTCGCCGCCGCCGCCGCCGCCG
>JAGRKZ010000122.1 GCA_020442065.1 Bauldia sp. | reverse complement strand
ACATCGCAGGTGGCTTTGGCTAAGAAGCGCGCACCTCGCCCGGAGGCGACTTCGGGCCCGGTGCGGTTGTGGCGGTATTGGTAGACGCGCAGCGTTGAGGTCGCTGTGGGGCAACCCGTGGAAGTTCGAGTCTTCTCGACCGCACCAAATCAATCTTCGCAACGTTGAATCGGCGGCTTCGGCCGCCGGTTTTCGTTTGAGCCCTCACACGGCCGTTGTCAGCGACCAGCGCACAGCTGCCACCGCGCGGCGGCTAGCCGAGCAAGATCGGCGACAGCGCGACGTGTTTCAGGACCTGTTCGACCGCCACCGGATGGCTCTGGCGCAACTCCTCGCGGGAGTCCGCGGCCGTGTCCTGACTGCCGTGGATGCATCGCAGGAACATCGGTTGCCTGGCGCTCGAGATCACGGGGAAGTCACGGTCGATACGGGCGTGGCTTCCCGCCGCAAAGATGTCCGACTTGCGGGATGTCATCGAGCCGGTTGCCGGGTCGAATCGGCCGACATAGGTCATGCCTGCCGAATTCAGCGGATGATAGCGGTAGCCAAATCGTTTGAGGCGCAGCTGTTTGGTCTTGAAGCGCGCGACATATCCCGCCGGGAAGGAGAGGATATGGTCGACGTAAGGGTCGCTGCAGTAGGGGATCACTGACTCTAGGTACGGGCGACCGAGCGCGTCGTCATCGTCGATGCGCATGCTGCCGAAGCAGACCGGTCCGCTCGCGGCGGTCTCCTTCAGGAACCCGGTGGTGATGTCGGCAAAGCTCCGATCGACCTCAATCTTCGCCCAAGGATAGGGCCGGACCGCTTCCTCGAGGTCATTTCGCGCCGCCTGCGGCAAATGGTGGGACGTGGCAATCGCGAGGCGAAACCAGGACGGGTCGAGATCGACGGTCTGAGCCCGGAGCGATTCGAGAAGCACGTTCCTGAAGAGAAAGTCCCGAAGCTTCAGCCGCGATGGGTCCAGAATACCGGCGATGTAGTCGGCGCGGCTGGCTTGCGATGCAACGAAGACGCCCGCTTCGGCCTCGGGAAACACGTAGCTGTATCGCACGAGCAGGATGATTTTCATGCCAAAGGTTGATCCAACCGATGATCTCTTGCGGGCTGCTCTGATTAGCGTCGGTCTCGGACGGACATGCAATCACAGTGCCGGTCAGCACGGCCGCCGAAAAGGATCCGGCGAATAGGACGTACGCACCGACCGCCCCCCGCGAGCTGCGCCCATGTAACTGCCTAGCCATCCTGCCTGCCCCGTCGCTTCCGCCGGGGACTGTCATTCCGCGCCTTGCGACGCCGCCCGCGCTTCTTCAAGAGACCATGGAGCTTGGCGGTCTTCTTCGTCAGACGCTTGAACATTGCGCGGGTGGCTGCGGCATTGTCCGCAAGCCTTGCGACCTCCGCGCTGGCAGCGCGTAGCTGATCGCGAAGCGATGTGTTCTCTGCCCGCAGGGACCGCTCCAAGCGACCGGAAAAGAGCTCCTCTTCCTTCTCGAAGCAGGGGGGATCGTCCGCGATCATGGGGACAGGCATCCCGAGTCTCTCGCCGGCGCGCCGCCAGGCGTCGCCAAGATGGAGATCAAACTCCGGCAAGAACCGAAACATCGTTCCGAAATAGGGACCGCCCGGCGTGGTGGTCGCTTCGCCGAGGATCACGTCGGCTCCGGTCGTGTAGACGTCGACGCTGATGAATGGCGTCCTCATGTGGGATGACACGCGGCGCGCCACGTCGAGCATCGCCGGCCAGTTTGGGGGAACCACCGGCTCGCCAAAGTCGACGACCGGGTCTGCCGAATACAGCTCTCGGCCGAGCGTGAGCGGCACCATGTCCTTTCCGAAGAAGGCCATGGCAGGAGGCGAGACATTGCGGTTCACCTGCAAGACGAAGAGGACATCGTCGCCGAAGGTGTACATCTTGTAGTCGTAAGGAATGGGCTCAGGATTCGCGCCCGGAACGAATTCCTCGAGGATGTATCGGCTGTCGGGGTTGAAATGTCTGTCGGCCGTTGCCGCAGCCGCGATCTTGATTGAGTCGATCGTCAGCCACGTCTTCGAGAATGCATCGTAGTATCTGTCGCCGTCTCTTCGCGTCAGGATGAAGACGCCCTGCTTGCTCGTAAGATGGGTAGGCTTCAGCACAAAGGGTGGTGGGCGATCTCCGAAGTCGATGCTGGCGATGTCGGCAAACGCAGCATAGTCCTCGGGGACACGAACGCCACACGCCCTGCCGATCGCCTTCGACCGCGGCTTGGAAATCAGGATGTCGCCTCCCGACCTAAGGCGGGCATGCACGAACTCCACGAAGCGACGCGCTTCTCTTTCTGCCATCTCGCCAGGTCGCCCCGTTCCGGTTTCGTCGCTCTCGCCGCGGCGGAGGCATCGTATCGAAATCGGCGGTCGCACCGGTCAATTTTCTTTGTGCAATGCGGCGCGCTCGGCTAGTCCGATAACGCCCGGCCGGTCGGCGCGGCAGCAACCACCCGGGGGGCCCTGAGGACGGACGTGGCCGACGACGACACCTCCATCAGCCAGTCCGCCAAGTCCGCGGACGCGACGGCGTGGATCTACGACGAGCAGGGCGACCTGACCGACGTGTTCGTCGACAGCGTCCGCGCGGCGATCGCCACGGACGATGTGGTGCTGCTCCGCAGCTATAACGAGGAACTGCACGAGACCGACCTTGCGCGGCTGCTGGAGGCGCTCGAGCCGGACGAGCGGACGCGGCTGATCCAGCTTCTCGGCGACGACTTCGACTTCACGGCGCTGACCGAACTCGACGAGTCGCTCCGCATCCGCATTCTAGAGGAACTGTCGCCGAAGCAGGTCGCCGAGGGCGTCCGCGACCTCGATTCGGACGACGCGGTGACGCTGCTCGAGGACCTCGAACCGGCGGAGCAGGCCGAGATCCTGGCCGAATTGCCGCCGGTCGAGCGCGCGGCCGTGGAGCGGAGCCTCGACTACCCGGAGGATTCCGCCGGGCGGCTCATGCAGACCGAGTTCATCGCCGTGCCGCCGTTCTGGAACGTCGGCCAGACGATCGACTACATGCGCGAGGAGGCGGAGCTTCCCGACGAATTCTACGTCCTCTTCGTCGTCGATGCGGCGTTTCACCTGGTCGGGACGGTGGCGCTCGACCGGCTGCTCCGGAGCAAACGGCCGACGCCGATCGAGGCCATCACCGACAGGGACGTCGAGACCGTGAAGGCGACGGACGACCAGGAGGACGTGGCCCGCGTGTTCGAGCGCTACAACCTCGTGACCGCGCCGGTGGTGGACGACGACGGGCGGATGGTCGGCGTGATCACGGTCGACGACATTGTCGACGTGATCGAGGAGGAGGCAGACGAGGACATCCGCCGGCTCGCCGGCGTCGGCGACGAGGCGACCTCCGACTCCGTCGTCCACGTCGCGCGGACCCGGATCCCGTGGCTGCTGATCAACGTCGCCACCGCCTTCCTTGCCGCGAGCGTGATCGGGCTGTTCGGCGCGACGATCGAGCAGATGGTGGCGCTGGCGGTGCTGATGCCGATCGTCGCCTCGATGAGCGGCAATGCCGGCATCCAGGCGATGACGGTGACGATCCGCGCCATCGCCACCCGCGACGCGGCCTCGAAGGCGGCCCTCCGGGCGATCGGCCGCGAGCTGGCGATCGGCCTCGTCAACGGCCTCGCCGTGGCGCTGGTGGTGGGCCTTGCGGCGGGGCTGTGGTTCGGGAGCGTCGACCTCGGCGTAGTGATCGGCGTGGCGCTGGTGCTCTGCCTGCTGATCGCTGGCGTCGCCGGAGCGACCGTCCCGCTCGCCTTCCACCGCCTCAAGATCGACCCGGCGGTCGCCTCCGGCGTGATCGTGACGGCGATCACCGACGTCGCCGGGTTCTTCGTGTTCCTGGGGCTGTCGGCGTGGTGGTTCAGACTGCTGTGAGGGCGGCGTCGCCGGCAGGCTCGCGCGATATTTCAAGGCCATGCAAATTGTTTATGCGTATGCGAGAGGCGCTTGGCTAATGTCCCGCACGATTCGTGGGAAACAGTTCGGTGGAACGTTGAAGGCGTGACGCAGGCTGAGCCAATAAAGGTCGGCGTCGTCGGTCTCGGATATTTCGGGTCGCACCACGCACGGCACTACGCGGCGCATCCGGGCGCCCATCTCGTCGCTGTCGCCGACGTCGACGCCGGCCGGGCGTGCAAGGCGTCGGAAGCCTATGGCGCCGAGGCGTTCGCGAGCCATCGCGACCTGATCGGGCGGGTGGACGCGGCCTCCATCACCGTGCCGACCTCGATGCAGCATCAGGTGGCGTCCGAGCTGATCGACGCGGGCATCGACCTCTTCGTCGAGAAGCCGATCGCGGCGGATGTGCCGGCTGCAACGGACCTGGTAGCGCGGGCGGCGCAGCGCGGGACGCGGCTCCAGGTCGGCCATATCGAACGCTACGCGCCGGCTTTCCGGGCGCTCCGCGACCGCGTCGGCGCGCCGCGGCTGATCGAGTGCGCGCGGCGCGCGTCGTGGTCCGGCCGGGCGCTCGACGTCGACGTGGTGCTCGACCTGATGATCCACGACATCGACCTCGTCCTGACGCTGGCCCGCGCCCCGGTCGCCTCGGTTGCGGCGAGCGGCGTATCGGTGGTGACCCAACGGAACGACGTGGTCGAGGCGCGGGTGACGTTCGACAACGGGATCGTCGCGACCCTGGCGGCGAGCCGGGTGGCGCCGGCGGCGGAGCGGAGCATCGCGGTGACCGAATCCGGGCGGCGGCTCGTCGCCAATCTCGCCGCGCCGGAGCTGACCATTCTCACGGCGGAGGGCGGGACGGTCGCGGCAGAGCGGATCGTCCTGCCGGCGAGCGACAACCTTGCCGCCGAGATCGACGCCTTCCTCGTCAGTGTCCGGACCAGGACGCCGCCCCCGGTTGACGGGCGGGCCGGGCTCGACGCATTGAAGCTCGCCGAGGCGATCCTCGCGGCGATCGCCGCCGGCCAAGACCGCCGCGTCATATCTGCCCATGGAGTAGAGAGCCGATGAGTCCGGTCCGTACGCCCGTCCTTGCCGTTGCCAATGACGATCGGATCGGCCTGTTCGACCTGCAGCGGCAGCGGGCGCGGCTGGAAGCCGACATCAAGGCGCGGATGGACGCAGTGCTCGCCCACGGCCAGTTCATCCTCGGGCCTGAGGTCGAGACGCTGGAGAAGCGGCTCGCGACCTATACCGGCGCCAAGCACGTGGTTGCGGTATCGAGCGGGCGCGACGCGCTGATGATCGCGTTGATGGCGATGGACGTGAGGCCCGGCGATGCCGTGTTCGTGCCCGCCTTCACCTTTGCGGCGACGGCCGGCGCGGTGGCCTCGGTCGGGGCGAGCCCGGTCTTCGTCGACGTCGACCCGGCGACCCACAACATGGACCCCGCCGACCTCGAACGGGCGATCGCCGAGGTCGAGGCTGCGGGTCAGCTCAAGCCGACGGCGGTGATGCCGGTCGATCTCTACGGGCTCCCCGCCGACTACCCGGCGATCGCAGCGATTGCGGACAGGCATGGGATGGCGGTGCTCGCCGACGCCGCACAGAGCATGGGCGGCGCCTCCGGCAACCGGCGGGTGGGGGCGCTCGCGCCGATCACCGCGACGAGCTTCTACCCGACCAAGCCGCTCGGCTGCTATGGCGACGGCGGGGCGGTCCTCACCGAGCGCGAGGACCTCGCCGACCGGGTGCGGATGATCCGCTCGCACGGCCGGCAGGGCACCGGAGACGCGGCGATGGTGCTGGGCCTCACCGGCCGGCTCGACACGATCCAGGCGGCGGTGCTGCTGGCAAAACTCGAGGTGTTCGACGTCGAGCTCGGCCGCCGGCGGGCGATCGCAGCCCGGTACAACAAGGGCCTCGCCGATGTCGTCGCCGTGCCGACCGTGCCGGACGGACTGGAGAGCGCCCATGCGATCTATACCGTTCGAGTCAGGCATCGCGACCAGGTGCGGGCGCGGCTCGACGCGGCCGGAATCGGCACCGGTCTGTTCTACAGCCTCGCCCTTCACCAGCACCCGGCGTTCCGGCAGTTCGACGGCCGGCGGCTCGACGTCTCCGAACGCCTGGCATCGGAAGTGCTCGCCTTGCCGATGCATCCGGACCTCAGCGACGAGGAGGTCGACCGCGTCATCGCCGCGGTGAAGGCGGCGGTGGCCGAGACCTGAGCCTCGCCGAGCGCTCCGCCGCCTGTGAAGGCCGTCACTGACGGCCGCCGCCGACGCCCCTATCAGCACGGCAACGAGGCTGCGACGGTGCGGCCGATTCCAAATTCGGGAGGACGCTATGGGCGCGTTCAACGACATCCGGGAATTCGCCGGCCGGATCGCCGAGAGGCGCCGGCGGCGCAGGACCCAGCGCGAGATCGAGTCACTCCCCGCGTACCTCCGCAAGGACATCGGCTGGCCTGCCAGCCGCTGAAGCGGAGTCCCAAGCAGCGCGGCAAGGGCGGGCCTGCTAGCGGCCCGCCCTTTTGCGTTCCGGCACGGCAGGGCGACCAATCGCCGCCCGCGCTCAGGAAAAAGTGACTGTGGCGGCATCGGCCGCAGGCTCTATAAGACCCCGGTCACACCCCAGCGCCTGGAAGAGCATCGGGGCCTCATGCCGATCGACGTTACCCACGGCGGCGCGTTTGCCGCCGGCCTGATCTCCTTCGTTTCGCCTTGCGTCCTGCCGCTGGTGCCGCCGTACCTGTGCTATCTCGCCGGCGTCAGCCTCGACCAGCTCACCGGCGATGCCCCGACCGAGGTCAAACGGCGGACGGTCGTCTTCTCGGCGCTGACCTTCGTGCTCGGCTTCACCACGGTGTTCGTGCTGCTCGGTGCGACCGCGAGCGCGATCGGCCAGCTCGTCCGCAGCTATTGGGAGATCCTGACGGTCATCGGCGGCGCGGCCATCATCCTGATGGGGCTGCACTTCCTCGGCGTGTTCCGGATCGGCCTCCTCCACCGCCAGGCGCGGATGGAAGTCCGCAACCTCAAGGTCGGGCCGCTCGGCTCGTACCTGATGGGCCTTGCCTTCGGGTTCGGCTGGACGCCCTGCATCGGGCCGGTACTGTCGGTGATCCTCGGCGTCGCCGGCACCCAGGCGACCGTCTTCAGCGGCGCCGTGCTGCTCGCGGTCTACTCCCTCGGCCTCGGCCTCCCGTTCATCGCGGCGGGGCTGTTCGCCGGGCCCTTCATGCGCTGGATGCGGCGCTACCGCGGCCATCTCGGCAAGGTCGAGAAGGCGATGGGCGTGCTCCTGGTGCTGACCGGCGTCCTCTTCGTCACCGGCCAGATGAGCAACATCGCCTACTGGATGCTGTCGCTGTTTCCGGGACTGGCGACGCTGGGGTAGGGCCACCGCCCCCGAATCACCGCGATTTCGGGCATAGTGCCGGCCGTTTCGGGATAGGGACGGGCGACGACCCATGGCCAAACGCAGTTTCCTTGCCATCATCCTGGCCGCGGGCGAGGGGACGCGGATGCGCTCCGCGATCCCGAAGGTCATGCACAAGGTCGGCGGCGACCCGATGCTCGGCCACGTCATCCGCGCGGCGCGGGCGGCGGGCGCGGACCGCATGGCGGTGGTGGTCGGGCCGCATGCGGCGGCGGTCGAGGCGTTTGCCGTGAAGGCCGCCCCGGAGGCTTCGGTGCATGTTCAGGCCGAGCGGCTCGGGACGGCCCACGCGGTGCTCGCGGCCAGGAAAGCCTTCGCGCCGCCGCCCGACGACGTGATCGTGCTCTACGGCGACAGCCCGCTGATGACCGAGGCGACGCTGACGGCGCTCCGCAAGAAGCTGATTAAGGCCGACCTCGTCGTGCTCGGCTTCACCCCGGCCGACCCGGCCGGCTACGGGCGGCTGCTCATGAACGGCCGGCAGCTCACGGCCATCCGCGAAGTGAAAGACGCGACACCCGAAGAGCGGGCGGTGCGGCTCTGCAACGCGGGGGTGATGGCGTTCCGCGGGTCGCTCCTGCCCATGCTCCGGAAGATCGGCAACATCAACGCCAAGGGCGAATACTACCTCACCGACCTGGTCGAACTCGCCAACCGCGCGAAGAAGACGGTCGCGGTGCTGGAGGCCGATGCCGACGAGGTGGCCGGCGTCAACGACCGGGCCGAACTGGCCGCCGCGGAGGCGCTGTTCCAGCGCGCGGCGCGGGCAAAGGCGATGGCGGGAGGCGCGACGCTGATCGCGCCGGAGACGGTGTTCTTCTCGTTCGACACCCGGCTCGGACGGGACGTCACGGTCGAGCCCAACGTCATCTTCGGGCCGGGCGTGACGGTCGCCGACGGCGTGACGGTCAGGGGCTTCTCCCACCTCGAGGGCGCGACGATCGCGGCCGGCGCCATCATCGGGCCGTTCTCCCGGCTCCGGCCGGGGGCGGCGATCGGCGAGGAGGCCCATATCGGCAACTTCGTCGAGGTCAAGAACGCGGCGGTCGACAAGGGCGCCAAGGCCAACCATCTCGCCTATATCGGCGACGCCCATGTCGGGGCGGGCGCCAACATCGGCGCCGGCGCCATCACCTGCAACTACGACGGGGTATCGAAGAGCCACACCGAGATCGGCGCGGGCGCCTTTGTCGGCTCCAACAGCGCGCTGGTGGCGCCGGTGACGATCGGCGACGGCGCCTATGTCGGCACCGGCAGCGTCATCAGCCAGGACGTCGAGCCCGGTGCCCTCGCCATCGCCCGCGCCCGCCAGGTCAACAAGCCCGGCTACGGAGAAAAGCTGAAGGCGGCGAAGCTCGCGGTGAAGGCAGCGGTGAAGAAAGGCTAGACCGGGCCCGGCATGGCCGGGCCCGTGGGGAAGGTGGCCGTCAGGGCGTGACGGTGAAGACCTGCCACATGCCGGCCATGTAGTGGCCGGGGATATTGCAGACCAGCAGATATTCGCCGGGTTCGAGGTCGAGGGTCAGCGCGCCGGACTGGCCGGGATCGAGCTCGGCGACTTCGCCGAGGTGACCGGCGGCTTCCTCGTCGATCCGCGACTCGTTCTCGACATAGGTTGGCGCCTGGCCCGGAGTCGATATCGGCAACACGAGCATCTCGTGGACGGTGTCCTTCGAGCTGTTGGTCACCTTGAAGGTGACATCGCCGGCCGGAGCGCTGTCGTGCGACAGCTTGAGGCCCATGCTGAGCTTGGCATGATCGACTTCGCCCGCGCCGTAACCCATGGCGGTGGCCATCTCGGCGTCGGCGCCCTTGTCCCAGATCGTGACGTCGATGGTGGTGGCGGCCCAGGCGGGCGCGCCGAGGACCGGGAGCAACGCAAACGCGGCAGCGAAGGTGGCGGATCTGAGAGTCATGGTGTGTCCCTCCAGGACAATGCCGGCCGCGCGCGTGCGCGGTGCAAGGCGCGGCAGGCATAGCAGGGGCACACTGACATCAGCCTGACAGTCACCGCACGGGCGGGCGAGGGGTGCCAGGCTCCGAAACAGGTTGTGACCGTGAGGCGCCGCTATCGGCATCGGCGCCCAGGTCGGCGCCGGCAGCGTGACCAGCCAGGACACCGAGGGCCGGCGCGCCTCGCCATCGTCCGTCAGGTCACCACGCCGGGTTGCGGCGAGAAGCTCGGCGCCGCCAAGACGGCGGTGAAGACGGCGAAGCCGAAACGGATTGAGAGGGAACAGGTTTCTACGGCGACGCACCACATCTCAGTCTTCCCAAGGATGCGTGATCACTCCTTTAGGCGACGCCCAGTGTGAGTCTCGAACATTTTCCGTTGTCCAATGTTCATCCCCGTGGCTTAAATGTACCGTCGGGGTTGTACCTGCATTGGGAGAGGCAGGCTGCGCCCCCACTCGACATTTTGACGTTCAGTTAGACTCCATACACAGCCACGGAGATCGAGATGGCTTTGGCGTTTGAACAGCTCACCAATACGAAAATCGCTTTGTTCTACGATCCGGCCTATGTCGGGACTGGCGGGACCCTTGGGGACGAGGGGTCCGAGGTGAAGGCGAGCCTCGAAGATCTCGGCCACTCGGTGAAGACTTTCGCCGGGACCGACATCGAGTCCTGGGCCAATGCCCTGGAGGGCGTGCGGGTCCTCCACATTCCGATGCTTCGCGCCGAGCCGACGCTTTCGGAGGGCGCCAAGCTGATCCTGAAGCTCTTCGTGTCTCAGGGCGGCACCGTCGTCTTCCACAGCACGTACCAGGACTACGGCGACCAGAAAGGCGCGGATCTCATCAACAAGGTCTTCAAGACCCAACTCGACGAGATCGTGAACACTACTTCGAGCTCGGCGACCTCCGCCACCAGTGGCACGACATTCGCGGGCATCACGCCATTGCCCGACAACGACGGGACCGATGCGATCGCCAAGGGCTCCTTGCCATCGTTCGCCGAAGCACTTTTCACCAATGCGAGCGGGGACGCCACCGTGGCCGGGTTCCAGTATGGCCTCGGCCAGGTCATCTATCTCGGCTGGGATTGGTACAACTCGCTGCCGGCGCCGGGAGTGCAGAACTCCGCCTGGCAGAACGTGCTGCAGGCCTCGACCAGCCTCACCGATGGCAACCCGAACGGCGTGACGATCCATGGCACGTCGAAGAACGACTCGGTGTCGAAGAAGTTCGATTCGACCGACTTCGATGACATCTTTTACGGTGGCAAAGGCAACGACAAGGCGTTCATGCGGGGCGGAAGCGACGTCCTCCTCGGCGAGAAGGGGAAAGACAAGCTCTACGGTGAGGCAGGCGACGATTTCATCTCCGGTGGCAAGGACAAGGACAAGCTCTGGGGCGGTGACGGCGGGGACTACTTCCTGTTCGACGTCAAGGTGAACAAAAAGAAGGCCGACAAGATCTTCGACTATGACGAGGACGAGGACATGATGGTCCTCTACGCGTCGTACTTCCCCAAGCTCAGCCTCGGAGAAATGACCAGCTCGGACTTCGGCAAGTACATCGACTACGGCTCGAACGGCGTGCTGAAGTACGACGGGAAGAAATTCGCCAAGCTCCAGTCGGGCAGCCTCGACATCGACCAGACCGACTTCGTCATCATCGACGCCTAGCGTCGCGGGATCGGGCGGGGCGTCGCCACGCGGGCGGCGCCCCGCTCGTCGTCAGGGCCGGAGAACCCCGTTAAGACTCGAAACGAGATGTGATTTTCGGGGGCGGTGGCCGGCGCTAATAATCCCGCCGACGCAAACGATGACGGAATCGGCCGAAGGCATGTGCGGGATCGTCGGGATACTCGGTACGCGGCCGGCGGCGCCGCTTCTTCTCGACGCCCTCAAGCGGCTCGAATATCGCGGCTACGATTCCGCCGGCGTGGCGACGCTCGAGGACGGGCACCTGACCCGGCGCCGGGCCGAGGGCAAGCTCCGCAACCTCGAGGCGAAGCTCGACGCGTCGCCGCTCCGCGGACACTCGGGGATCGGCCACACCCGCTGGGCCACCCACGGCAAGCCGACCGAGACCAACGCGCACCCGCACGCCACCGAGCGGCTGGCGCTGGTCCACAACGGCATCATCGAGAACTACCGCGAACTCAAGGACGAGCTGATCGCCGCCGGCTGCCGCTTCGAGACCGAGACCGACACCGAGGTGATCGCCCATCTCGTCACCCGCAACCTCGACGCCGGAATGACGCCTGAGGATGCAGTGGCCGCGGCGCTGGCCCGGCTCGAGGGCGCTTTCGCGCTGGCGATCCTGTTCGAGGGCGACGACGACCTGATGATCGGGGCGCGGCGCGGCAGTCCGCTCGCCATCGGCCACGGCGACGGCGAGACCTTCTTCGGCTCCGACGCGATCGCACTCGCCTCGCTGAGTGACCGGCTCACCTACCTCGAGGAAGGCGATTGGGCCGTGGCCCACCGCGGTGCGGTGACGATCCATGACGCGTCCGGCGCGGTGGTCGAGCGGCCGATGGTACGCACGCTCGCCACGAGCCTGCTGATCGACAAGGGCAACCACCGCCACTTCATGGCGAAGGAGATCTACGAGCAGCCCGAAGTGGTCGGCCACACGCTCGCCCACTATCTCGACTTCGCCGCCGGGCGCTCGGCGATGCCGGAGAACTGCGACATCGACTTCGCGAGCCTCGACCGCATCTCGATCACGGCCTGCGGCACCGCGTACTACGCCGGCCTCGTGGGGAAATACTGGTTCGAGCGCTTCGCCCGTCTTCCGGTCGATATCGATATCGCCTCCGAATTCCGCTACCGCGAGCAGCCGCTCTCCCCCGGCGGGCTGTCGATCGTGGTGTCGCAATCAGGCGAGACGGCCGACACGCTCGCCTCGCTCCGCTACGCCAGGAGCCAGGGGCAGCGGGTGGCGGCAGTGGTCAACGTCCGGGAATCGACCATCGCACGGGAGTCCGACGTGGTCCTGCCGACGCTGGCCGGACCCGAGATCGGCGTCGCCTCGACCAAGGCCTTCACCTGCCAGCTCGCGACGCTGGCGGCGCTCGCGCTCGCCGCCGGCAAGGCGCGCGGGCACATTCCGCCAAAGGACGAGGAGAAGCTGGTCCGGGCGATGAGCGAGGTGCCGCGGCTGATGAGCGCCGCGCTCCGCCTCGAGCCGCAGATCGAGGCGCTGGCGCGCGACCTCTCCAAGATCCACCACGTCCTCTATCTCGGCCGCGGCACCAGCTACCCGATCGCGCTCGAAGGCGCGCTGAAGCTCAAGGAAATCTCCTATATCCATGCCGAGGGCTATGCGGCGGGCGAGCTCAAGCACGGACCGATCGCGCTGATCGACGAGAACATGCCTGTCGTGGTGATCGCGCCCTATGACCGGATCTTCGACAAGACGGTCTCGAACATGCAGGAGGTGGCGGCCCGCGGCGGACGGATCATCCTCCTGACCGATCCGAAGGGACGGGATGCGGCGGCGATCGATGCGGTGGAGACGGTGATCCTGCCGGAGATGCCATCGACGATCACACCGCTGGTCTATGCGGTTCCGATCCAGCTTCTGGCATACCACACCGCCGTTTTCATGGGGACCGACGTCGACCAGCCCCG
>JAGRKZ010000121.1 GCA_020442065.1 Bauldia sp. | reverse complement strand
CCGAGGACATCCTCCACGACATGGGGGCGTTCTCGATGATGGCATCGGACAGCCAGGCGATGGGCCGGGTCGGCGAGGTGCTGATCCGCACCTGGCAGACCGCGCACAAGATGAAGGTGCAGCGCGGCAGCCTGCCGGAGGACAAGCCAGGCAGCGACAACTTCCGGGTCAAGCGCTACATCGCCAAGTACACGATCAACCCGGCGATCGCCCACGGCCTCGACGAGTGGGTGGGGTCGGTCACCAACGGCAAGCTCGCCGACCTCGTGATCTGGTCGCCCGCCTTTTTCGGGGTGAAGCCCGACATGGTGCTGAAGATGGGCACCATCGCCGCCGCGGCAATGGGCGACCCCAACGCCTCGATCCNNGATCCCGACGCCGCAGCCGGTTCACTATCGGCCGATGTTCGGCGGTTTCGGCAAGGCGATGACCCACTCGGCGGTGACCTTCACGAGCCAGGCGGCGGTGGCCGACGGCCTTGCGAAGACGCTGGGGCTCGATCGCCAGCTGCTGCCGGTCCGCCACACCCGCGGCATCACCAAGCTGTCGATGATCCACAATGCGGCGACACCGAAGATCGACGTCGATCCCGAGACCTACGAGGTGCGCGCCGACGGAGAGCTGTTGACCTGCGCCCCGGCCGAGAGCCTGCCGATGGCCCAGCGGTACTTCATGTTCTAGACTGGAACCGGTGTCACGGAACGGCACCGCTGGCGGCGTCCTCCGGCCGCCACCTCGTCGGGGCAGGTGACGATGAAGAGCCGACGCATCGCCTTTTGGGTCCTGCTGGTCGTCACCGCCGCGGTCTACGCGCTGATGGTCGGCTGGACGCTGCCGCTGATCGAGGCGCAGGCCGGTGGTCTCAGGCCCTTCGACCTCCAGCCGATCGGCTACGACTACGCCGAGGCGAGGGCGTTCCTCGCGGCGCTGACGCCCGAAGGCGCCGACGTCTACCTCCGCGTCCAGCACACGCTCGATTCGATCTATCCGGCGCTGCTGGCGGCAACGCTGTTCTTCGCGATCGGGATGCTTGCGCCGAAGGCGCTCGGGATCTGGCGCTGGATGATCGCGCTGATCGCCATCCCCGGCGCGGTGTTCGACTACCTCGAGAACGCCGCGGTCTCGGCGATGATCGCGGCGGGGCCGGACGGCATCAGCGACGACCAGATTGCGACAGCGAGCCTCTGGACGGTGCTGAAGAGCGCTTTCACCACCATCGCCATCGTGGTGCTCCTCGCCTTGCTGGTCGTCTGGGTCGTTCAGCGCCGCTGGCTCGCCAGCGCGACGCAGGCCTGATCGGCGGATCCGGCGCGTCCCTACTCGCCGCCGTCCCCGTCGCCGTCGTCGGCCTCCTCATCGTCGCGGGCGGGGCCGAGCGGCGGACGCCGGCCGGCGAGCCAGGCTGGCAGGTCGCGAATGCTCGCCAGCACGATGTCGGCATGGGCGACAAGGTCGGCCGCGCTGCTGTTGCCGGTGAGCACGCCGATGGCAATGCCGGCCCCGGCGGCGCGGGCCATGTCGATGTCGTAGCGATTGTCTCCGACCACGGCGATGTCGCTCGGGTCGACGCCGGTCGCCGCGGCAAAGGCAAAGACGATGTCCGGCGCGGGCTTCGGGTGGGGAACCGAATCGTAGCCGTAGACGTTGGGCAGATACCGGTCGATACCGAGGGCGGCGAGGGCCTCGACGGCGGTGGCGGTGGCGTCGTTGGTGGCGACGCCCATCGAGATGTCCATGTCGGCGATCTCGGCGAGGACCTCCTCGACCCCCGGGAGCAGGACCGATCCGTGGCGGCCGTGGACGGCAAAGGCGTCGTCGATCCGCCGCACCACGGCGTCGAACGCTTCGCCGGCGAGTTCGGGATACCAGAGGCGGACGATGTCGACGGTGGTGCCGGCGCCAAGCGCCGAACCGGAGCGGATGCGGCCGGTCTCCTCGTCGTACCCGCCCGCAAGCAGCATTGCCGCAGCCCGCTTCTCGTCGCCGCCGGCGAGATCGAGGGCCAGTGCCTCGAACAGCGCCCCCCAGGTCGCCTCGAAGTCGAGAAGGGTGCCGTCCTTGTCGAAGAGGATCGCCCGCACTGTCATCCGCCCCCGAAACGCCTATGTTTCCATAGCCCCAACCGGACGCTTGTTCTAGATTGATCGGCATGAGCGACGTGAAAACCCGCCCCCGGCCGCCCGCCTACGACGCCGACTTCCACGCCTGGACCCAAGACCAGGCGGCGAGGCGCTCGCGCGCCAGTACGCCATCGCCCGCCTTCACGCGTCGGGCGAAACCGGGCTGCCCCTCGACGACTTCCCCGAATCCTGCCCGTTCGCGATCGAGCAGGTCCTCGATCCCGCCTTCTGGCCGGACGTGCTGAAGCCGTGATCCGCGCCACGAAGGTCTTTCCGTCGGGTGCATGGTCGCATGTCGCGACCGACACGGTGGTGCTCGACTTTGACCATCGCCACCGTCGCCGGCTCCGGATGCAAGGCGAAGGCGGTCTCGACTTCCTGCTCGACCTGCCCGAGGCGGTGGCGATCCGCGACGGGGACGGCCTCCTCCTCGAGGACGGGCGGATCGTCGAAGTCCGCGCCTCGGCCGAGCCGCTGCTCGAAGTCCGCGCGGCCGATCCGCTCCACCTCGTCCGCCTCGCCTGGCACCTCGGCAACCGTCACCTCCCGGTGCAGATCGAGGCCGACCGGCTACTGATCCGCGAGGACCACGTCATCGAGGCGATGCTCGTCAGCCTTGGCGCGGTCACGAGCCATGTCGAGGCGCCATTCGATCCCGAAGGCGGCGCCTACGAGGGTGGCGGCCACGGGCACGACCACGGGCACGGGCACGGGCAGCACGACCACGATCATGCTTGAGACACCGGCAGGACAGCGGATTTCCCCCGCCGCACTGCAGCGGCTTTTCGCCTGGTTGTCGCCGTCGTTTCCGGTCGGCGCGTTCAGCTACAGCCACGGGCTCGAATGGGCGATCGAGGACGGTTCGGTGACGAGCGCGGCGGACCTTGTCGCATGGCTCGGCGACGTGCTCCGCCACGGCGCGGGGCGGAATGATGCGATCCTCTTCGCCCACGCCTATGCCGCGGCGCACGCGGACGACATCGCCGGGCTGAGGAAGCTGGCCGAGCTTGGGGCGGCGTTCCAGCCGTCGAAGGAACGGCGGCTCGAGTCCTGTGCCCAAGGGGCGGCGTTCCTCACCGCCGTCAATGCCGCATGGCCGGCGCCGACGCTTGCGGCGCTGACCGAGGGGTTGGCCCACGAGCCGGCCGTCCCCTATCCGGTGGCGGTGGCCATGGCCGCCGCCGCCCACGGCGTGCCGCTCGCACCGGCATTGGTCGCGTATCTTCACGCCTTCGCCGCCAACATCGTCTCGGCCGGCGTGCGGGCGATCCCGATCGGCCAGACGGACGGCCAGCGGACGATCGCAGCGCTCTCGCCGACCATCGAGGCGATCGCGGCCTCGTCCTTGCATGCCGGACTCGACGATCTCGGCGGCGCGGCGCTCCGCGCCGACATCGCCAGCATGAAACACGAAACCCAGTACACGAGGCTCTTCCGCTCATGACTTCCGCAATGAACGGCCCGCTCCGCGTCGGCGTCGGCGGGCCCGTCGGCTCGGGCAAGACGGCGCTGATGGACGCGCTCTGCAAGGCGCTCCGCGAGCGCTACGACATCGCCGCCATCACCAACGACATCTACACCAAGGAAGACGCCGAGTTCCTCACCCGCTCCGGCGCGCTGTCGCCCGACCGCATCCTAGGCGTCGAGACCGGCGGCTGCCCGCATACCGCGATCCGCGAGGACGCCTCGATCAACCTTGCCGCGGTCGCCGAGCTCCGCCAGCGCTTCCCGAACCTCGACGTGGTGCTGGTCGAATCGGGCGGCGACAACCTCGCCGCCACCTTCTCGCCGGAGCTCGCCGATTTCACCATCTACGTCATCGACGTCTCGGCCGGCGACAAGATCCCGCGGAAGGGCGGCCCGGGCATCACCCGCTCCGACCTCCTCGTCATCAACAAGATCGACCTTGCGCCGATGGTCGGCGCCTCGCTCGAGGTGATGGACCGCGACTCGCGGAAGATGCGAGGTGCGCGCCCCTTCGTCTTCACCAACATGAAGACCGGCGAGGGGCTCGCCGCCGTGATCGCCGAGATCGAGGAGCGCGGCGGCCTCGCCAAGGCAGCCTGACCGCAGCCCGCCCGCGCTCGCCTGCCCGCACGCTTCCGGTCTATACTGCGGCGCAACACACAGCCGGGACCCGCAGCATGCCGATCGTCAACCGCCTCGCCGACTTCCAGGACGACATCGTCGCCTGGCGCCACGACCTCCACCGCCATCCGGAGATCATGTACGAGGTGCACCGCACGGCAGCGACGGTGGCCGAGAGGCTCGGGGAGTTCGGCGTCGACGAGGTGGCGACCGGGCTCGGCCGGACCGGTGTGGTCGGCGTGATCCGCGGCCGCACCGACACCAGCGGCCGGGTGATCGGCCTGCGCGCCGACATGGACGCCCTGCCCATCCACGAGACGAGCGGCGCGCCGTGGTCCTCGACGGTGCCGGGCAAGATGCACGCCTGCGGCCATGACGGCCATACCGCCATGCTGCTCGGCGCCGCCCGCTACCTCGCCGAGACCCGCAACTTCGACGGCACCGCCGTGGTCATCTTCCAGCCGGCCGAGGAAGGCGGCGGCGGCGGCCTTGCCATGGTCAAGGACGGCCTGATGGAGCGCTTCGGCATCGACGAGGTCTACGGCATGCACAACATGCCCGGTTTGCCCGTCGGCGCCTTCGCCATGCGCGCCGGGCCGATCATGGCCGCGACCGACGAGTTCGAGATCATCGTCAAGGGCGTCGGCGGCCACGCCGCGCGTCCCCACGGCACCATCGACCCGATCCTCATCGGCGCCGCGCTCGTCCAGGCGCTGCAGTCGATCGTCTCGCGCTCGGTCAACCCGGTCGACTCGGCCGTCGTCTCCGTCACCCGCTTCCATGCCGGCGAGGCCACCAACGTCATCGCCGAGACCGCCGAGATCGCCGGCACCGCGCGGACCCTCAAGCCCGAGATCCGCGACCTCGTCGAGCGCCGGATGGGCGAGATCGTCGCCGGCCTCGCCGCCGCCCATGGCACGACGATCAGCCTCAACTACCGGCGCAACTACCCAGTGACACGCAATCATGCCGCGCAGGTCGACTTTGCCGCCGCGGTCGCCGGCGAGATCGTCGGCGGATCGCGGGTCGATACCGACGTGCCGCCGCTGATGGGCGGCGAGGACTTCGCTTACATGCTTGAAGCGCGGCCCGGGGCGATGGTCTTTCTCGGCAATGGCGACAGCGCCGGACTCCACAACCCGGGCTACGACTTCAACGACGAGGCCATCGCCTTCGGCGCCTCCTACTGGGTTCGGCTGATCGAGCGGGCGATGCCCGCGACATCGGCTGCAGGGTGAAAGGGGTCGCATTGGCCCGGCCGATTGGGTATATCGGCGGCACGTTCAACGCCCAGAGAGCGATGGTTTGAGCAAGATCCCCGCCTTCATCGCCGAGCGGATTCCGTACCTCAACCAGAAGAACGGTCCGTGGCCGCTGGTCATCCGGCTGTTCCAGGACAGCGGCAAGAAGCACACCGCCGGCTATGTCATCGCCACCGTCTTCATGGGGCTGGTGGCGCTGACCTCGGCGCTCAGCGCATGGATCCTGCGCGACGTGGTCGACCAGGTCTTCGTCGACCAGGACATCGCGGTGCTGTCCGGCCTGGTGGTGGCGGTCATCGTCATCTCGCTGGTCCGCGGCATCTCGCTGTACGGCTCGACCGTGACGCTCACCCGGGTCGGCAACGCCATCATCGCCGAGAACCAGAAGAAGGTGTTCGACCACATTCTCGGCCTCGGCATGAACTATTTCGACCGCACGCATTCGAGCGACCTGATCGCCGCCGTGTCGGTCCGGGCCCAGGCCGCGGGCCAGCTCCTCAACACCATCATGACCAGCTTCGTCCGCGACCTCCTCTCGGTGATCGGGCTGGTCCTGGTGATGGTCATCCAGAGCCCCTGGATGTCGCTGATCGTGCTGGTGATCGGGCCGATCGCGATCCTCGGCGTCAACCGGCTGATCCGCAAGATGCGGGACTCGGCGCGGATGGAGTTCGCCGGCATGACGCAGATCATCGCGTCGATGCAGGAGACCACCCACGGCATGCGCATCGTCAAGGCTTTCAACCTCGAATCGGCGATGCGCACCAACATGAACCGGGCGATCGAGACGGTGCGCCAGCGCGGCAACAAGATCGGCGCGATCAAGGCCCAGACCTCGCCGCTGATGGAGACCCTGGGTGGCTTCGCCATCGCCGGTGTGATGCTGTGGGCCGGCTATCAGACCATGTTCGAGGGCGTGAAGCCCGGCGCCTTCGTCTCGTTCGTCGCCGCGATCCTGCTCGCCTACGAGCCGGCCAAGCGCCTTGCCAACACCCGGGTCGGCATCGAGCGCGGCGTGGTGGGCGTCAAGTTCATCTACAACATCCTCGACACCAAGCCGACGCTCAACACCAACCCGGACGGGCCGGAACTCGAGGTGCCGCACGGCGAAGTCGCCTTCAACGACGTCAATTTCGCCTACCGCAAGAAGAGCGCTCCGGTCCTCACCAAGTTCAATTTCCGCGCCCCGGCCGGCAAGGTCACGGCGCTGGTCGGTCCGTCGGGCTCGGGCAAGAGCACCATCATCAGCCTGATCGAACGCTTCTACGACGTGCAGTCGGGCGCCATCACCATCGACGGCCAGGACATCTCGAAGGTGCGGCTCGGCTCGCTGCACGACAAGCTGGCCCTGGTCAGCCAGGACACGGTGATGTTCGAAGCGACGGTCCGCGAGAACATACGCTTCGGCCGGCCGAGCGCCACCGACGAGGAAGTCGAGCAGGCGGCGCGAAACGCGATGGCGCACGACTTCATCATGGCGCTGAAGAACGGCTACGACCAGGAGCTCGACGATGCCGGCAAGTCGCTCTCGGGCGGCCAGCGGCAGCGCATCGCCATCGCCCGCGCCATGCTCCGCGACGCCCCGATCATCCTCCTCGACGAAGCCACGTCCTCGCTCGATTCGGAATCCGAAAATCAGGTCCAGATCGCCTTCGACCGGCTGATGAAGAACCGGACGACGATCGTCATCGCCCACCGTCTGTCGACGGTGGTCAATGCCGACCAGATCTGCGTGCTGGTGCGCGGCAATGTGGTGGAAAGCGGCCGTCATGCCGAGCTGATCGCTGCCGGCAAGCACTACGCCCGCCTCTACTACCTCCAGTTCGAGAAGCACAATGACGGCGAAGTCGTGGACGATCCCGAAGACGAGAAGGTGGCGCTGACCGGCTAGTGGCCTCGTCCGGCACGGCATGCCAGGACGGTCCGCGCGCGAATAGCGAAACCGGGAAGGGCCATGATCGGCCCTCAGGAGTTCCGCGGAGCCCTGGAATTCGGAGTGTGAACAGGAAGAACATGCAGGTGGGCAGCTGAATGTCGGATTGGACCCGATAGCGATGGCGGATAGTGCGCCCAGCGCCGTCGAGCGCGCCGCCGCCCTGTCGATCTGGAAAGGTCCGGTGACGCCGCGGACAATCTCCGGCGGCATCACCAACATCAACCTCCTGGTCGAGGATGCCGGCGAGCGCTTCGTGGTGCGGGTCGGCGAGGACATTCCCGCCCACCAGATCATGCGCTTCAACGAGCGGGCCGCGACCAAGGCCGCCCACGCCGCCGGCCTCTCGCCCGAAGTCGTCCATACCGAACCGGGGATCATGGTGATCCGCCACATCGAGGGACGGACCTGCGTTGCCGACGACATCCGCGATCCCGCCCGACTGACGCAGATCCTGCCGCTGCTCAAGCGCGTCCACCGCGAACTGCCCCGGCATTTCTTCGGGCCGGCGCTGACCTTCTGGCCATTCCACGTCATCCACGACTACGCCCATACGCTGACGCAGGCGGGCAGCCGCTACAGCTCGCGCCTGCCCGAGCTGGTCGACGTCTCGGCCAGCCTCGAGCTCGCCGTCGGGCCGATCGACCTCGTCTTCGGGCACAACGACCTCCTCCCCCAGAACTTCATCGACGACGGCGCCCGGCTGTGGCTGATCGACTGGGACTATGCCGGCTTCAACTCGCCGCTGTTCGACCTTGCGAACCTTGCCTCCAACGCCCGGCTCGAAGCCGACCAGGAGACCTGGGTGCTCTCGACCTACTATGGCCGGGCGCCGGACGAGGCATTGTGGCGGGGTTACCGGGCGATGAAGTGCGCCTCGCTGCTGCGCGAAGCCATGTGGAGCATGGTCTCGGAGATCTACTCGACGATCGACTTCGACTACGCCGCCTACACCCTCGACTACATGGACCGGTTTGCCCGCGCCCACGCCGCGTTCGGCCGCTGACGGGCTCGCCGGCCCGGCGCGGCGGTCGGCTGCTGTGACGGGCGTCACAGTGGCGTCATTGAGGATGGCCTAACCCCGATCGGGGTCTTTTGAATCCGGCGCAAAGTGCCATATTGAGGCCCGGGAAGCACACCGCGAGGGAACGACATGGGCGACGCCAGCACCGAAACCAACGCCGTCAAGACACCGCTGCAGTATCTCGACCGGGCGATGAACAGCCTCCGCGACCTCGGCCTGCTCAAGGACGGGCAGGCGGCGGCAGCGGAGGCGGCGCCGATCACCGGCCTCCTCGAGAAGATCTCCAACCTCGAGCCGGACAAGATCGCCGTCATCACCCGCACCCTCGGCCAGATGTCGGTGTTCAACGAGGTGGTGCGCGAGCAGATCTCCGAAATGTCGGTCGGCGAGCGCTACGAAGAGATCACCAAGCAGTTCAACTCGATCCGCGACGACGCCAAGTCGATGGTCGACCAGATCGAGGACGGCAAGATCGACGTGTTCGAGCGGGCGACCAACGCCTGGATGAAGATCTCGCGCGGCGACGTCGCCACCCGTTTCGACAAGATCCGCGACACCTATCTCGCCGTCGCCAAGGACACCAAGACCAACATCGAACGCGAGCACATCATCCTCGAAGCCTACATGGACTTCCGCGGCGCTCTCAAGCAGGCCGAAGTCAGCGCGCTGGAGGTCCTCAAGGTCGCCGAGGGTCGGCTCAATAGCGCCAAGGCGGAGCTCGCCGCGGCCGGCGAGACGGTCAAGAACTATGCCGGCGAGGACCTCGCCGAGCGTGCGCGGCTGGAGCTGGCCCGCGACGAGAAACTCCGCGCCATGCAGGCGGAGGACGGGCGCTACCAGATCGCCAAGGACCTCGCCGACAACCTGACCATCGGTTACAACACCTCCGAGGTCATCATGGCCCGGCTGACCCAGACCACCAGCGCCAAGGAACGGGTGTACCAGCAGGCGGTGTCGTTCTTCACCACCAACGAATCGGTGCTGACCGCTCTCAAGGCCTCGTTCACCGGCATGTTCGGCCTTCATGAATCGACCCGCACTCTCAACGAGATGAAGGAGGGCGTGTCGAAGTCGATCGAGGTGCTGTCGGAGATCGGCGGCAAGATCCAGGAAGAGGCGCTCAAGGCCGGCTACGGGCCGACGATCCGCGCCGATGCGGTCAAGAAGCTGGTCGACTCGGTGGTGACGTTCCAGGAACGCTCGACCGAAATCATCGCCGAGATGCGCACGCTCGCCACCAAGAACTCCGAAGAGATCCGCGAGGCCGTCGAGGACGGCAAGAAGCGGATGGCGCGGCTCGCGGCCGAGGGCAATGCGCTCGTCGCCGGCAACGCGCTGGTGGGGGCCGGCTAGCGCCCCATGGCCGACACGGCGACCGCGCCGGCGCCCGAGGCGCCGCCGGCTAAGCTCGACGACCTCATGCTGGCGATGGACGTGGTCGACACGCTCCGTCACGAGGAAGCGCTGGTCGAGAAGGAGCTGGGCCAGGACCAGCGCGACGAGGCGCTCAAGGCGCGCCTCCGCCAGATCTACGAGAGCCAGGGGCTGACCGTCACCGACCGCATCCTCGACGAGGGCATCAGGGCGCTCAAGGAAAGCCGCTTCGCCTATACGCCGCCGCAGCCGAGCTTCGCCACCTTCATGGCCAGGCTCTGGATCCGGCGGAAGACCCTTGGTCCCGTCCTCCTCATCCTCGTCGGTCTCGTCGTCGCCTTCGTCGGCTGGCAGATCTGGCGGGCGGGCGAGGCGGCGCGGCTCGCCGAGAAGATCCGGATCGAGATCACCGAGACGCTGCCGAAAGCGCTGGCGGCGGCGGCCGACGCGGCACGGACCGCCGCGACCGACCCCGATGCGATCGCCCGGATCGACACCCTCGTCGCCGCCGGCACGGCGGCGCAGAAAGCCGGCGACGCCGATGCCATGCGGCAGGCGATATCCGACCTCGACGCACTCCGGGCGGCGCTGGTCCAGACCTACCAGCTGCGGATCGTGTCGCGGCCGGGCGAGGACACCGGCGTGTTCCGGATCCCGGACGTCAACGAGGGTGCGAAGAACTACTACATCATCGTCGAACCCGTGACGGCATCCGGCGAGGTGCTGTCGCTGCCGGTCGTCAACGAGGAAGACGGCAAGACCCATACGGTGTCGAAGTGGGGCTTGCGCGTACCGGAGGCGACCTACAACGCCATCCGCGACGACAAGTCCGACGACGGGATCGTGCAGGACAACGTGCTCGGCGAGAAGCCGAGCGGTACGCTGAAGGTCAGCTACCGGATGCCGGTCGAGACCGGCGCCATCACCGAGTGGTAGGGCAATGATCACGTCGCGGCAGGCCCTCTCCCAGCTCGAGCAGGCGATCCTCGGCGTGCGCCGCGACGAGGACCGGCTGACGACGATGCTGAAGTCGGCCGCGGAGGAGACCACGCGGCTCCGCGCCCGCCAGGCCGAAGCCTTCAAGGCCCTCGCCCGGCTCCGGCTCGATGCCCTTCAGGCCAACCAGGTGACGGGCGAACTCGACACCGCCGAACGCGATGCGCTGGCGGCGATCGAGAAGGGCAAAGCGGCGTTGGCTGAGATCACCGCCAAACGGAAGGCGCTGATCGATGCGCTCGCCGGCGGCGAGAAGTCGCTCGACGCCCAGGCCGAGCGCCTCGAGGAGGCCATCGACGCGGTCGACGCACTCGCCGACCGGACCAAGGCGCGGCTTGCCGACGACGCGGCATGGAAGGCCGCGCGCGACAAGGTCGTCGACATCGAAGCCAAGGCCGCAGCCGCGGCGGAGAAGGCCGACCAGGCCGAAAAGGACCTCGCCGACAAACGCAAGCCCTACGACGCCGATCCGATCTTCACCTACCTGTGGCAGCGCGGCTACGGCACCTCCGCCTACCGGGCCGGGTTCATCGCCCGCTTCTTCGACGCCAAGCTGGCGCGGCTGGTGGACTACGACAAGGCGCGGCCGAACTTCTACATGCTCACCGAGATCCCGGTTCGGCTCCGCGAGCACGCGAACCGGCTCAACGAGGCGATCGCGACGGCGAAAAGCGCGCTGGTGGCGCTCGAGCGGAAGGCGCTGGAGGCGGACGGGGTCGAGGCGCTCGAGGCCGCCGCCGCGACCGCCGATACGACCCGCAAGGCCTTGGCCGACGAACTCGACGCCAAGAAGGCCGAGCTCGCCGCGCTCGACCAGGACCAGGGCGCCCTTCTCGATCCATCCGGCAACGCGCCCCTGGCCAGGGCGATCGAGGGGCTGGCGGCCGCGCTCGCCCGCGAGGACCTCGCCAGCCTCCACCGCGAGGCGCTCGAAACGCCGACGCCGGAAGACGAGCGGATCGTCGCCACGCTGAAGGAGATCGAGCCGGCGCTGCGGCGGCGTGAGGCGGAGGCCGAGGAGATCCGGCGCACCGCGACCGAACTCGCGCGCAAGCGCACCGAACTCGAACAGTCGCGCGAGACGTTCCGTCGCGAAGGTTATGACGAACCCGGCGGGCGGTTCTCGAACGGGCCCGACATCGGCGACATCATCGGCGGCATGATCGGCGGCATGCTGACCTCGCGCAATCTCGACGACGCCTTCGGCCGCGGCTGGTCGCGGCCGTCGAGCCGCGGCTCCGGCTCGACCTTCGGCGGCGGCATCCGCTTCCCGAGCGGCGGCTCCTCGTCGTCATGGTCGCGGCCGTCGCGCCCCTCGGCGCCCTCCCGGCCGTCCTCGCCGTCACGCGGCGGCTTCCGGACCGGGGGGCGATTCTAGGGTCCTTGGAGGGAGATACCGATGCGTCCGGTCGGCCTTGCGATTCTTCTCGTGGGCGCCGCTCTGGCACGGCCGTTGGCCGCCAGCGAGGATGACGCTGCGACGGTACGCGACTACTGCCGGTCTGAGATTGCACCGACGGGGCAGACCTGCGACTGCCTGCTTCGCCAGTTCGCGAAGCTGAGCGAGAGGCAGCAGGCCCTGGTCGCCGCGATCATCCGGGACGATGCCGAAGCCATTTCCGACGCCCGCGAGGGCCTCACCGACTCCGACGCCGCCGCAGCCGACGGCTTCCTCAAGCGTGGAGCGCTGCTCTGCCGGCCGAGTGGCTGATCCGGGCCAGCGCCCGGAGCGCCGGCGCCGGCGAGCGTCCGTCCGGCGCCTACCGCGCGAGCCAGGCCTTGGCGGCGTCGACCGCACCGGTCGGGAAGACCTTGAGGTCGGCCGGCATCAGGCCCTCGAGCGCGACGACGGCGCGGCTGTAGGGTCCCTCCTCGGCGAGGAAGGCGATTTTCTCGAAGTCGCGGAAATGGCGGGTGCCGAACACCGCGTCGTCGAGCAGCGTGTTGGGGTCGTAGCCGGCGAAGCGCGAACCGGCGAGATAGAGCAGCCGCACCGGCCGGCCGTGGCCAAGCATGGCGTCGATCGTCGGTTCGAGCACCGTGGTGCGATCCTCGCCGGTGATCCGTCCGACCGCCTCGAAACCGATGGCTCCGACGGGAAGGTCTTCGATACGCGTGAACATGAACCGCCTCCTCTCCCCCTTGCCCACGGTGAGAGTAGCGCACGCCCGAAGGTCGTTTGATGACGCCTCCGTGGTATCTTCGTTGCGGGAATGGGGCCGGAGGGTGGCGGCTCAGGCCGCCTCGGGCGAGAGCTCCGGCACCAGCACGGCCGCGCCCTCCAGCCGCCCGGCCCGCATCTCATCGAGCGCATCGTTGGCAGATTCGAGCGGCACCGGCGAGACGGCGGTGATGATCGGCACCTCCTCCGCCACGCGCATGAAATCCTCGCCGTCGGCGCGGGTGAGGTTGGCGACCGAGCGCACCGACCGCTCCCCCCACAGGATCGCATAGGGAAAGGCCGGGATCTCGCTCATGTGGATGCCGGCGGCGATCACCCGGCCGCCCTTGCGGACCGCCCGGAGCGCGGCAGGGATGAGCGAGCCAACGGGCGCGAACAGGATCGCCGCGTCGAGCGGCTCGGGCGGCGGGCGGTCCGAGTCGCCAACCCATTCGGCTCCAAAGCCGGTTGCAAAGTCCTGCGCGGCGCGGTCGCCGGGGCGGGTGAAGGCAAAGATCCGCTGACCCTGAAAGCGGGCGACCTGGGCCATGATGTGCGCCGCCGCGCCGAAGCCATAGATGCCGATCCGCTCGGCCGCGCCGGCCATGCGGTGAGCGCGGTGGCCGATCAGCCCGGCACAGAGCAGCGGCGCGGCGTCGGCGTCGCCATAGCTGTTGGGGATGTGCAGGCAGTAGCGGTAGTCGGCGAGGACGAATTCCTGGTAGCCGCCGTCGAGATGGCAGCCGGTGAAGCGGGCCTCGTCGCAGAGGTTCTCTTCGCCGGAATGGCAGAAGCGGCAGTGGCCGCAGGCGCCGCCGAGCCAGGGCACGCCGACCCGCTGGCCGATCTCGAGTCCGTGGGCCTTCGGGCCGAGGCGGGCGACCTGGCCGACTATCTCATGACCCGGAACCACCGGATAGCGGCACATCGGCAGCTCGCCGTCGACGAGATGGAGATCGGTACGGCAGACGCCACAGGCGAGCACGCGGAGGAGCACCTGATGGGGGCCGGGCTCGGGAACCGCACGTTCCTCGAGCCTCAGCTTCTCGCCCGGTCGCCGGATCACCATCGCCCGCATGGCCGCCATCCTGCCACCAAAGGCCGCGGCGGCCCAGCGGCAAGCCGTCGCGACCGGCTTGCCCCCGCGCCGGAGATGACAATAATCGGCGTCCGGCAGGGGGGCGACTCGCCGCCTCGGCCTCAGGGTTAACGATTCGTTGACCGAGGCCGCGGACCATGTGCGTACGAGACGGGACGCAATCCGCGATGCATGCACTCTATCGCCACGGCCTTGCCGCCTGCCTGGTTGCGGCTTCCGCCATCGGGGCCTTCGCCGCCGACAACACGCCGGCAAAGGTGCTGTTCGGACAAGCCGTGCAGCCCGCGGATCTCGCCTCACGCAGTATCGGCTCCTATTCCCGCGGCTGCCTCGCCGGCGCCGATCCCCTCCCCTATGACGGGCCGTCCTGGCAGGTGATGCGGCTTTCCCGCAACCGCAACTGGGGCATGCCGGAGCTGGTGGCCTTCATCGAGAAATTCGCGACCGAGTCCCAGCAGCTGGACGGATGGCCTGGACTCCTCGTCGGCGACCTGTCGCAGCCACGCGGCGGACCGATGACCTCGGGCCACTCCAGCCACCAGATCGGCCTCGACGTCGACATCTGGTTCGACCCGATGCCGCCCTATACCCTGTCGCGCGAGGAGCGCGAGCAGAAGAGCGCGACCTCCTACATCAAGGCGGGCACCAACACCCAGCTCCGCAAAGACCTGTGGACGCCCGCACATAGCCGGCTGGTCAAGCGGGCCGCGAGCTATCCCGAGGTCGAGCGCATCTTCGTCAATGCCGGCGTCAAGAAGCAGCTCTGCGACACCGCCGGTCGCGACCGGGCCTGGCTGCGCAAGGTGCGGCCCTGGTACCTCCACGACGATCACCTGCATGTCCGGCTGTCCTGCCCGCCGGGGATGGCGGGCTGCGTGTCGCAGGACCCGGTGCCCGATGGCGACGGCTGCGGCGAGAACCTCCGCTACTGGCTGAGCGATGCCCCCTACCGCCCGGCACCGAAGCCAGCCAAGCCGCCCCCGCCGATGACGATGGCCGGCCTGCCCTCGACCTGCCGCGAAGTGCTCAGCGCGGGCGTCGCGGCCGGCGCCGGCGGTGGCGCGGCGGAGGTCAACATCCCGCTGCCGACGCCGCGGCCGGCCATCAACTGACCCCGGCGCTCCGTCAGAAGTTGAAAGCGCCGATGTTGTCGGCGGTATAAACATAGGGCATGCCGAGCAGCACCTCGCTGCCGTCGACGCGGAGCGTCCCGAGCCGGCCGGCCTTGAGCGTGGTCGCGCCCGGCACCAGTTCGCCATCGGCCACCGCACGGAGCGCATAGACCGCGGCATAGCCGAGATCGACCGGATTCCACAGCACCACCGCCTGGGCACAGCCGGAGGCGATGTGCGGCTTCATGACGTTGGGCGTGGCGAGCCCGATGACCGCCACCTCACCGCAGCGACCGCTCTGCCCGAGCGCCTCCGCCGCGCCGGGCGTGGCGAAATTGGTGAGCGTGATCAAGCCGTTGAGAGCGGCGCCGTAGCGACGCGCAAGAATCCGGGCCTCGCGGCCCGACAAGGCCGGATCTTCCCGGCCTTCGGCGGTGCCGAGCCAGACGAGGCCGGGGTAGCACTTGGCGGCATAGGCGGCCATTTCGGCGATCCAGCGGGCCTGGAGCGGGGCCTCGTAGGTCGAGGTGATGATCGCGAGGCCTCCGCTGCCGCCGATCTGCTCCGCAAGACCGTCGATCAGGGCCTTGGCGATGCCGGTCGGCTCGGCGCGATTGACGAACCACTGCCGGGCCTCGGGCGAGACGTCGGAGTCGTAGCCGACGACGTTGATGCCGCGCGACAAGGCCTTCCGCAGCACCGGCGCCACCGCGATCGGATCGTTGGCGGCAAAGAGCACGCCGTCGACGCCGGCGGTGACGTGGTCGTCGATGACGCCGACCTGCTGGCTGGTGCTGATCTGGGTCGGCCCCTCGGTCTTGACCTCGACGGTGCCGAGTTCGGCCGCGGCTTCCTTCATGCCGCGCGCGGTCGCGTCGAAATAACCGACCCCGGTGATCCGCGGCACGTCGACCACGACGAGCGGCTTGCCCACCCGATCCGGCGCGCCGGCAGGCAGTCCGCCATCATAGGCTCGCGGCGGCGGCGGCTCCTCCTTCTTGCCCGGGCAGGCGCGGGGACTGGTCGGAAGATCGTCGCTACCCCGCCAGACCGGCTGGGCCAGCGCCGCGCCGCAGGAGATCGACGCGGCGAGAACGAGGATCAGGACCTTCGCAAAACCCATGCTTCTCTCGCCACCCGTGGGACCATGCCGACTTTGCCGGGACCCTAGCGCGATTCCGTTTGCGCCGGAAACGACCAGCCCGTACGAGAAACCCGACGAGAGCGAGGCCAAGCGCCGCAGTCCATGACCGACACGATCACGATCCGCGCGCCCGACGACTGGCATGTGCATCTCCGCGACGGCGCGATGCTCAACGCCGTTCTGCCGTTCACGGCCCGGCGCTTCGCGCGGGCGATCGTGATGCCCAACCTGGTCCCGCCGGTGGCGACCACCGCCGACGCCGACGCCTATCGCGCGCGGATCCTTGCGGCGCTGCCGGAGGACGCCGACTTCACGCCGCTGATGACGGCCTACCTCCGCGACGACACCGATGCCGACGATATCGCCAACGGCTTCCGCGACGGCGTCCTGACGGCGGTCAAGCTCTATCCGGCGCACGCCACCACCAATGCCGCGGCGGGCGTCACCGATATCGCGCGGGTGCGGCCGGTGCTGGCACGGATGGAGACGATCGGCATGCCGCTCCTCATCCACGGCGAGGACGCGGGGCCGGAGGTCGACATCTTCGAGCGCGAGCAGGTCTTCGTCGAGCGCCGCCTGGCGCCGCTTCTCCACGACTTTCCCGGCCTCAAGGTGGTGCTCGAGCACCTCTCGACCGCCATCGCCGTCGACTTCGTGCGCGCGCACGCCCCGCAGCTCGCCGGCACGATCACCCCGCATCACCTCGTCGAGACCCGGAACTCGATGCTCGGCCACGGCCTCCGTCCCCACCTCTACTGCATGCCGGTGGTGAAGCGGGAGAGCGACCGGGTCGCTCTCGTGGCGGCGGCCACCTCGGGGGAAGCCTGCTTCTTCCTCGGCACCGACACGGCACCGCACGCGCTCGGACGGAAGCTCGCGCCGGTCTGCGCGGCTGGCGTGTTCAACGCGCCCGTGGCGATCGAGACCTATGCCGAGGTCTTCGACAAGGCCGGCCGGCTCGACCGGCTCGAGGCCTTCGCCTCGCTCAACGGGCCGCGCCACTACGGCCTGCCGGTCAACGAGCGGACGATCACGCTCGTCCGCGCGGGCTGGACGGCGCCACGCGAGGCGACGGTCGAGGGCCCGGAGGGGCGCGTCGCCGCCTATCGCGGCGGCGAGACGATCGCGTGGCAGGTGAGCGGGGCGGCGTAGCGGTTTCGCCGCCAGCGCTGGCCGTCTATCGTAGGGGCGGGAATTCGAGGGAAGCAGCATGACGGACGCGGACGAGATCAGGGCGCAGTTCCTGACGGTGAGCACGGCGACGCTGACCACGGCGCTGTTCAAGCGCGGGCTCCGCAACGTCTTCGTCGCCGGCGCCCGGCCGCTCAACCCGGCCGCCTGCCGGATGGCCGGTCCGGCCTTCACGCTGCGCTACATCCCCGCCCGCGAAGACCTCGACACGATCGAGGTATTCAAGGATCCGCGCCACCCGCAGCGCCATGCGGTCGAGACCATCCCGCCCGGCGCGGTCATGGTGGTCGATTCGCGCGGCGACGCTCACGCGGCCTCGGCCGGCGGCATCCTCATCACCCGGATGATGGTGCGCGGCGCCGCCGGCTTCGTCACCGACGGCGGGCTCCGTGACAGCCCGGAGATCGGCCGCATGCCCTTCCCGGCCTTCTGCCGGGCGCCCTCGGCCCCGACCAACCTCATCCGCCACCACGCTATCGACATCGACGTGCCGATCGGCTGCGGCGGCGTCGCCGTCTATCCCGGCGACTGGGTGGTCGGCGACGGCGAGGGCGTGGTCATCGTGCCCAAGAAGATCGCTGCCGAGACTGCGGCGGAGGCGGTCGAGATGACCGCCTTCGAGGACTGGGTCGAGCGGCAGGTCGCTGCCGGCCGCTCGATCATCGGCCTCTATCCGCCCAACCCGGAGACGCGGGCGGAGTACGAGGCATTTCGGGCGAAGGCCAAGCCCGGTCGCGGAGACTGACGCCGTCTCGCCCAGCTTTTCTCGCGGGCCAAGAGACCGAGTCTATTTCCTCTCAACGCGGGCGACCCCGCTCGCATGCTCGGCGAGCGCGGCACACGCCGCGGTCCACGCCGGGTCGCCGTCGTAGAGCGCCGAGCGAAGGTAAGCGCTCGTCATGCGCTGGGTCACAGCGAGGCGATCCGGATTCTCGTCGTCGGTCTCCTTCGCGTCATAGCCGGCCACCCCGCCGAGCCCGTGCTTGCCCCCGAACAGGGTAAGAAGGGCATCGGCCCCGGGGCCGATCCGATAGGGGTCCTCGTGCCAGTCGGCGCCACGCACGGTGAGGTGCGGGTTGACGTCGCTGTCGCCGGATACCACCAGTGCCCGGGTTGTCATATGCGTGAAGTCCGGGTTGAGCGCCGAGTAGTGCGCGGCGGCATAATCGCTGAGGTCCTTGCCGCCATTGCCGGGCGCGGCAAGGAGGACGCCGACCTTGATGCGCGGTTCGAAGAGGTTGACGTCGCTGGCGATTTCGTCGTTCGGATCGGTGAGCCGTGCGCCGAGCAGCATGCCGACGGTCTGGCCGCCCATCGAATGGCCGACTGCGGCGATCCTCTCGCGGTCGATGCGCCCCGCGATCGCCGGCACCATCGCCTCGATCGCGTCGAGCTGGTCGAGGATCAGCCTCATCTCCTCGACTCGGGCGCGCCAGAACAGCGGGGCTCCCGGCGCGTCGGACGGGAAACCGGCGACTTTCGAATTGGCATGGGTCGGCTGGATGACGGCGAAGCCCTGCTCCGCATAGAAGTTCACGAGCGGGCCATAGCCATCCTTGGAGGGAATGTAGAGGGAGGGGCCGTGACCGTGGGAGAGGAGGACGACCGGAAGGTCGCGGCCGGTCGCGGGCGCGGTGATGCGCATCTCGATGGGCATGCCGCGGTCCGGGGCGGGAAGCAGCACGGGGCTGACCGATATGGTGACGGCCGGCTCCCGAATCGGGAGGTGGCGGGCCTTGTCGATGAGGTTGTTCATGCGATGTCCTTGTCTCGGGTGGCCGACGGCGCGTCAGGAGCCTATATGAGTGAATCGGAACACTGCTCCGATATAAACGGGACACTGTTCCGCTTACAGGATGCATATACGGAACATTGATCCGCTTATCAAGGAGCGATGCGCGCGAGGCCGAACGGATGAAGGAGAGTGAGTTGGCCGGTCAGCCGGGCGAGACATCGGATACCGAACCGCGACGGCGGGTCCGGGCGGATGCCTTGCGGAACGAGGATGCCGTCCTCGAAGCGGCAAAGACGGTGTTCGCCACCACCGGCGTCGACGCTCCGGTGAGGGAGATCGCCGCCCGCGCCGGCGTCGGGGTCGGCACGCTCTATCGCCGCTTCCCGAAACGCTCCGATCTCGTCTCCGCCGTCTTTCTCCGCGAGGTCGACGCCTGCGCCGCCGAGGCCGCGGCGCTCGAGGCGACCTATCCGCCCGGCGAGGCGCTCGAACGGTGGCTGAAGCGCTATACCGGGTTCATCGCGACAAAGAAGGGTCTGGCTGCGGCGCTCCACTCCGGCGATCCCGCCTTCGACACGCTGCCTCAGTATTTCCGCACGAATTTCGAGCCGGCGCTGGCCCGCCTGCTCGACAAGGCGACGGCCGCCGGGGACATCCGCGACGGTGTCGCCCCCTATGATCTCCTGCAGGCGATCGCCAGTCTCGCCATGGCCTCCGGTGACGACGGCGCCTATACCGGACGCATGCTCGGCCTGCTCATGGACGGGCTGCGCAACCGCGGGGCATCACCCGACCGCGGATAGGGGCGGGATCGCGGCCTCCCGCCTTCACCATGAGTTGACGGGGCCGCCCGTTGCCGGCAAATGACTGCATGACCACATATCGTTCATCCCGAGTGGAGTGGCCTTCGCGGCGGACATGATCGCATTCATCGCCCGCTTCATCGGCCTGTGGCTGATCGCCGGTGCGCTGGTCGCGCTGGTGGTCGACGGCACCAAGACCATCGCCGCCTCGACGCTGACGGTCACGCCGCTCGGACAGTCGTGGTACTCGATCAACCCGCCGTCACTGATGGCAGCGCAGACCTTCATCCAGGGCACGGTCGAATCCTATATCGGCCACTGGCTGTGGGACCCGCTGATCGTCTGGCTGCTGCTCCTGCCGACCTGGCTGGTGCTGGGGCTGGTCGGGGCCTGGCTGGTCTACGTCGGACGGAAGCGCCGCGTCACCGCCGCCTTCGCGTCCTGAACCCCCGACGAGGGGAAAGGAGAGACGCATGAGCATTCTCGACCTTTTGTCCCGCAAAGTCTCGATGCCGAGTGCCGAGGCCGCCCTCCCCGGCCGCCCCGACCCGATCCCCACCGCCGAGACCCACTTCGTCAACGGGCGGCCGCTCAAGGGCCCCTACCCGGACAAGCTCGAGACCGCGATCTTCGGTCTCGGCTGCTTCTGGGGGGCGGAGCGCGCGTTCTGGCAGCTTCCGGGCGTCCATGTGACCGCGGTCGGCTATGCCGGCGGCCACACGCCAAACCCGACCTACAACGAGGTCTGCAGCGGGCGGACCGGCCACAACGAGGTGGTTCTGGTGGTCTACGACCCCGCGGTGGTGAGCTACGCGGCGCTGCTCAAGGCGTTTTTCGAGGCCCATGACCCGACGCAGGGGATGCGGCAGGGCAACGACGTCGGCACCCAGTACCGCTCCGGCATCTATGTCGCCGACGCGGCCCAGCGGACCGCGGCAGAGGCGGCGCGGCGGATGTACGGCGAGGCGCTGAAGGCCAAGGGCTACCCGGCGATCACCACGGAAATCGTTGATGCGCCGCCGTTTTTCTTTGCCGAGGACTACCACCAGCAGTACCTCGCCAAGAACCCCGGCGGCTATTGCGGCCTCGGCGGCACCGGCGTCTCCTGCCCGATCGGCACGGGCGTCGCCGCGGCCTGAGCACGGCGCCGCACGGAGCGGGGCACGGACGGTGGCGAAGCCCCAGCGCACCATGCCCGTCCACGCGTTGGACGATGCCCGCGTCCACCTCGCCCCGGTGCGGCGCGGGCACCTCGCGCAAGGCCGGCTCAAGACCCTCTGCGGGAAGCTGGCGGTGACCGAGTTGCCGCTGTTCGCGGCGGCCGGCCGCAACCGCTGCCGGACCTGCTTCGCCCGGATCGACGACGAGGGCTTTATCAGGACCGCGGCGAACGACGAGTAGGGCGAACGGTTCCGGCCCGACACATTGCCCCACCCACCACGCGCCTCCGGCGCGTGGTCCCCCCTCCCCGCGCTGCGGGGAGGGATGTCGCGCCTAGCTAGAGGGCGAAGCCGCCGTCGGCGAGGAAGATCTGGCCGGTGGTGTAGGCGGATTCGTCGCCGGCGAGATAGACGGCAAGGGCGGCGATCTCCTCGGGCTTGCCGAGGCGGCCCATCGGCTGGCGGTCGACGAAGGCCTGGCGGATCTCCTCGGTCGACTTGCCGAGCGCCTCGGCCTGGGTGGCGATGCGCTGGTCGAGCGAGGGCGATTCGATCGTGCCGGGACAGATGGCGTTGGCGCGGATGCCCTGCTTGATGAAGTCGGCGGCGACGGACTTGGTGAGGCCGACCACCGCGGCCTTCGAGGCGCCGTAGACGTAGCGGTTGGGGATGCCGCGCACCGAGGAGGCGCCGGAGGCGATGTTGACGATGGCGCCGGCGCCGCGCTCGAGCATGCCGGGGAGGAACGCCCGGATCGTCCGGTGCATCGACTTGACGTTGACGTCGAAGGAGAAGTCCCAGTCCTCGTCGGAGGTGGTCAGGACCGTGCCGTGGTGGACGAAGCCGGCGCAGTTGAAGAGGATGTCGACCGGCCCGTATTTCCTCGCGATCGCATCGACCGCCGCAGTCGAGCGCACGTCGAGCGAGTCGGTCACCGCGACGCCGTGATCCCTGAGGTCGGCGATCAGCTCCGGCCGGAGGTCGGTGGCGATCACCTCGGCGCCCTCGCGGGCAAAGGCGAGCGCCGTCGAGCGGCCGATGCCCGCCCCCGCCGCGGTGAGAAATGCGCGCTTGCCCTTGAGCCGGTCCATGGTTGTCGTTCCCTCTTCACCCGCGCCAGAAAATGCGCGCGGGACCATGCATTCCGGCGGCGCGGCGGTCAACGGCCCGCGCTCCGCTCGGCAAAAATGTCACGGCCGAAATTTCGTCGCCGCGCGACCCCCGCACCCCGTTCCCCACCGCCACCGGCTTTGGCATATACGCGACCTTAACCGCTGGCGTGATTCTGTAGCCGCGGTTTCGGGGAAGTCGGGGATTTCTGGCGTATGGCCAACGTCGTTCGGGGCAGCGTCCTTGCCATGATGTTCGCGCTGATGGTGGGCGCGGTCGTGGCCTATTTCACGCCGGCCGATTCCGCCACCGGCTATTCCGGGCCGGCGCCGCGGGCCGCCGAGACGCTCGCCGGGCGCTGAGCCCGCCGCCTCCTTCCGTTTCACACATCGTCAGGGATGGTCCGGCCGCGCGAGGGCGCGGTGCGTTCGGCTTTGGTTTTCTTGACCCCCTCCTTTCCTCCCCCTTTCAGGGGGAGGGACGCAGACGGCAACCGCCGTGCCGGACTCGACGGTTGGAGTGACTCTCGATCGTTTCGGCGTGCTTCCCCTCCCCCTGAAAGGGGGAGGCCGGGAGGGGGTCTGTGTTTCTTCATCTGGGGTTGAGACTGGCCGGTGCGTGCGGAGGCTCGGACCAAGGCATCACGGCCGCGTCGGTCGTGAACCGGAAATCGACCCCCTCCTTTCCTCCCCCTTTCAGGGGGAGGGACGCAGACGGCAACCGCCCGCGCCAAATGCGGCCCGCCTACGGCTCGAGTTCGCTGTCCCAGTAGAGGTAGTCGAGCCAGGAGTCGTGGAGGTAGTTGGGCGGGAAGGCCCGGCCATTGTTGTGGAGGTCGGCGACCGAGGGCTGGTAGGGCAGCTGCTCCGGCCACATCCGCGCCTCGCGCGGGCTCCGGCCGCCTTTCCGGAGATTGCACGGCGAGCAGGCGGTGATGACGTTGTCCCACGTCGTCTGCCCGCCCTTCGAGCGCGGGATGACGTGGTCGAAGGTGAGGTCGTGGCGGTCGCCGCAATACTGGCACTGGAAGCGGTCGCGGAGGAACACGTTGAACCGGGTGAAGGCCGGATAGCGGGCCGGCTTCACGTAGGTCTTCAGCGAGACCACCGATGGCAGGTTCATGGCGAAGGAGGGGCTGCGGACCCGCGTCTCGTATTCGGAGACGATGTTCACGCGGTCGAGGAACACGGCCTTGATGGCGTCCTGCCACGACCACAGCGACAGCGGATAATAGCTGAGCGGCCGATAGTCGGCATTGAGCACGAGCGCCGGATTGGACCCCGGCGAGACATGGACGTTCACGGACGCTCCCGAATCACACGGCGAACCGGGCTAACCCCTTACGGCGGCGCATACTCTAGGCGAACTGTGACGCCGGTGTGAAGAGGGGGGAACATACCCAACCACCCAAAGGCAATCCGACGCAATGTGCATCCGAGGTCATACGACGACAAGCCGATACAGCTTCTCCGCGGCTCCGTTCTCTCCGACCTCCTTCAAAACTCGATAGAGTGCCTCGCCAAAAGCTCGCGCCTGGACGCGGCGATCAAACGCGTATGATTCATCCGAAAAAGACGCTATCAGAGTCTTCTCACTCTCATTGGACGCGACAAGAAATTCTTCATACTTATTGATAACGTCAAGTATGTTTTTGTATACACTTGAATTTGTCTCGAGGCCGTCGGCCACCCATTCCAATCTCTGAGTGGGCGACAAGCCTACCAATCGTCGAAAATCATCTTCTGCCACCGTCTGGCGAGCACCATAGAGGCGAAGTAAATACAATAGAGCAGAATAGCAGGTAAGCATCCGGCTTTGGCGAAGCTTGTAGTTCTTGATACGTCGCTTTGCCGTGTCAACTGCGGCCGAGGTGCCTCTACTGTTAGCCTCATAATTCACGCAAAAAGTTCGCCACAGTCTCAATATATCGTTACAGATGAATGCCGGTAAGAAGTCATTCTCGTGATTCGTAAAGTCGCGCCAGTACGACTGTATTGTTCGATCGATGATATGATTGTAGGCATCGATTCCGATCAAACATTGGCTCTCAAGCAAGAGCAATAGTTGAGAGGTCAGCGTATTATCAACGTCGTCACGCGGCAGGCCAATGTTTCCGATAATTTCGTCAATAGTAAAATGTGTCAACCATCGGCCATCCCCCGAAAACTCAGGAAACTCCAGAGAGCGAGCCGCCTTAATTAAATCTGCTTTGAGACACACCTCATCAAGTTGTTTGAGCAAAGTTGGACGGCGGCCATCTGGCAAAGATTTTCCAACTCTGCTGACAATGAATAGATCTAAATCGCTATGATATCCCGCTTCTTGTCTTCCAAAAGATCCTACAGCGTATACGCACGCCTTTTTATCTATTGCTTTTTCTGTCTCTTTCAGATTTTTCCTTAGGTCGCCTAACCGTCTATTTGACGACTCTCGTCTTTCTCCAAGAATCTTGCCCATTTAAGTGATCCCACTCAAAAACGTTAGCAAAAATCTGTGCTTGAGCAATTGCATCGTCGATTGCATTGTGAGTGTGCTTGTGGGTAGCTGCTAAATCAGACGGCAAACCGACTCGCCCAGATCTAGAAATTGGCTGACGCATCTTGACCGCAACGGCCGTTTTGACATCGAAGCATTTGGAATAGCCAAACGGCGAGCCGCTACTAGAGAATCTGACAAAATACCAGTATAGCCATGTCCAGTCGAAACTCAACGGATATGCAACGAGAACGGGTTCCGCGTCGAGCGAATGCTCACGGATCCAGCTAGCTGCCGAGGCCATCGCTACCTCAGGACGTTCCCCTTCTAGCATCAGCCTCGATCGGTCAAGGCCGTTGACCCGCAACGCTTCAGCCTCGAAGGCATCTGAAATTGGGCGCAACTCGGCGTAGAAAATCTTGTCGTACTTTGAGGGCCGTTCGAAACGGATTCCGTCGAAACTGCCCGCGTAGACGAGCGCGAACGACAAGATCGAGTATGGTCCAGGAATCGGGCCGTCTGTTTCAACGTCGGCAGAAAAATAGGCGTCCATTGGGTATCCAGCCATCGGCCGTATTATGAGCAAAACGTCGCTTCGCAAACTACAACATTGGCGGCTTCAAAGCTTGTGACAATGAGCGGCCAGCGAAAGCGGTCTCTCTTTCGCCCCTCACACGTCCAGGTTCGCGACATTGAGCGCATTGGTCTGGGAACTCGCGGCGGGGCTCGATCTCGTCGCCCATCAGCGCCGAGACCGGCATGGTGGTGTCGGCCTCCTCGCCGTCCTTGACCCGCACCCGGAGGAGGGTGCGGACCTCCGGATCAAGCGTGGTCTCCCACAGCTGCTCGGCGTTCATTTCGCCCAAGGCCGGCCAACAGGGCCGAACGGGTCACCAAGCGGCGATGTCGTGGTCGGAGACGTCCGGTCGGAACCTCGCTGCCACCCCTCACCCGCGCCTTTCGGCGCGACCCTGGATCAAGTCCGGGGCATGCTCTCTCCGACAACGGGAGAGGGTTGGGCCTGGACGCATGGGGCGTGACACAACCGCCGTCATGCCCGGCTTCATGCCGGGCATCCACGCGAACACGACGCTCGACAAGAAGACGTGGA
>JAGRKZ010000120.1 GCA_020442065.1 Bauldia sp. | reverse complement strand
TTGACCAGGTGTTGACAAGGATTTGGAATCGCAAAAGCCGAGCGTTTAGATCGGCTTTGAAATCTTTGATAAGACTAGATTTTTTGGTTGCGGGGGTAGTATTTGAACCTACGACCTTCAGGTTATGAGTGAAAACGGTTGATGCTCTATTACTTGCGCTAGACTTCGAAACACCCCGACATTTCCGCCCCTTAGCAGAATTTCCCGTCACTCTCACTTTCGCGCTATTTCGCGCCGTATCGCGACGGTTTTTCTCTTCTTGCTTCCACAGTGCTTCCAGAATTCGGGGCGCTTACGTTCTGGAAGCAGAATAATCGGCGGAATTCCTATCGTCCGCAAGATCCGTCGTCAAAACATAAGCGCTTTTCGCGGCTCCCGGACACGTGAAAACCGCTCTGATCCAGTGCGGTCGCATGCAGTCACTTTGTAGCATAGACGAAGGTCTTGGAGAGCGGCAAGTCGAGATAGTCTCAATCGATCAACACGTCGATCGTCTTGAGGGCCTCAAGCAGCGTATTTCGTGCCGAGAGGAGCTTGTCTGCTGCCAAAGTGGACCGGCGCTTCGCTAGGAGCAGGACCGCTTCCAGCGTGGCGTCGGAGTGTCGGAGGAGGCTTACGAGGTGCTCCCCGCTCGGCCCGGATTCTCCCGCCAGCCAGTTCTTCACGGTCCGCTCTGTGGCGCCGGTCCATCTCATGATGGTCTTGACCGATTGGTGGGTTTCGCCGAGTTCAGCCCGCAACGCCGTGGCCACCGCGCCGGCGTAGCGCTTGCCCGACAGCCGCTCGCCGGCGCGCGGCGGAAAAACATTGCCCTTTTTCGGAAACATCTTTCCGCCCCTCCGTCGCTAGACTGGGGAGGCGGAAACTCCGGGCACGGAGGCTTTCGTCCCCAACGTGTCACCGGGATCGCCACGCCACTGCTCGATCGAAGCGTTGGCGTGGAAGGAGTCGAATCGTTGACTGAAGGTGGAATACGCGCGGCCCAATACGTGAGAATGTCGACCGAGCACCAGCAATACTCGACGGAGAACCAGGCCGAGGCGATCCGTCGGTATGCAGATCAGCGTTCGATCGAGATTGTCCGCACCTATGCCGACGAGGGCCGAAGCGGCTTACGCCTCGATGGGAGGGATGCGCTCAAGCAACTGATCAGGGACGTCGAAAGCGGGGCCGCCGACTTCACGGCGATCCTGGTCTACGACGTCAGTCGTTGGGGGCGGTTCCAGGACGCCGATGAAAGCGCCTACTACGAGTACGTCTGTAAGCGCGCCGGCGTTGCCGTGCACTATTGTGCCGAGCAGTTCGAGAACGATGGCAGTCCGGTCTCGACGATCGTCAAGGGCGTCAAGCGCGCCATGGCCGGCGAGTACAGTCGCGAACTGTCGGCAAAGGTCTTTGCAGGCCAGTGTCGCTTGATCGAGATGGGATTCCGGCAGGGTGGCGCGCCGGGTTACGGCCTGCGGCGGCGCCTTATCGATCAAGGGGGTAATGCGAAGGGTGAGCTGAATCGTGGCGAGCACAAAAGCATCCAGACCGACCGCGTGATCCTCACGCTTGGCCCGGAAGAAGAGGTCGAGACCGTTCGGTCGATCTACCGTAGCTTTGTCGCAGGCGAGAGAGTCGAAAAGGAGATCGCCAACGACCTGAATAGTCGCGGCATCATGACGGACCTCGGTCGCCCCTGGACGCGCGGCACCGTCCACCAGGTCCTGATCAACGAAAAATACGTCGGCAACAATCTCTGGAACCGCGTCTCGTTCAAGCTCAAGAAGAAGCGCGTCCGCAACGGTCCGGACATGTGGATACGGGCGGAGGGGGCGTTCGACCGAGTCGTGGATAAGGAGCTATTTGACGCGGCTCAAACGATTATCCGTGAGCGGTCGCGCCGTTTCACTGACGCTGAGATGTTGGACGGCCTCCGCCAACTCCTTGAGCGCCATGGATATCTATCCGGGCTGATCATCGACGAGAGCGAGCATCTCCCATCGAGCAGCACCTATCAAAGTCGGTATGGCAGTCTGCTCCGTGCCTATCAGCTCGTTGGGTTCACGCCGGATCGGGACTACCGCTACGTCGAGATCAATCGTCTCCTTCGCGGACTCTATCCCGACGTCATCGCCGCGACCATCGCCGCCATCGAGAGGCTCGGCGGCCGAGCCGAGAAGGATGCGACGACCGACCTCGTCACCGTCAATGGCGAGTTCACGGTTTCGATCGTGATTGCCCGTTGCCTCGAGCTGGCGACCGGTTCGCTTCGCTGGAACGTTCGCTTCGACACCAGCTTGCAACCCGACATCACGGTCGTCCTCCGCATGGACCGCCCGAACCGGACCCCGCTCGACTACTACCTCTTGCCACGCATCGACATGACTGTGCCGCGTCTTCGTCTGGCGGAGAGCAACGGCCTATCCCTCGACGCCTACCGCTTCGAGACGCTCGATCCGCTCTACTCCATGGGCGCCCGCGTCAAGCTGCAGGAGGCAGCATGATGAAACCACCGACCGTTCCGGCGATCGAACTGATCCCCGTCGACAAGGTCGACGTCATCAATCCGCGCTTCAGGAACACGCGGCTTTTCAAGGAAATCGTCGCCAACATCGCGGAACTCGGCCTCAAGAAGCCGATCACAGTGACCCAACGCTCCCATCCCGAGGGCATCCGCTACGACCTCGTTTGCGGCCAGGGCAGGCTCGAGGCCTACCGATTGCTCGGGCAGCGGGAGATACCAGCACTCGTGGTCGATGCGAACAGCGATGACTGCCTCGTGATGAGCCTCGTCGAGAACTGTGCCCGCCGGCAGCATCGTGCCATCGACCTCCTCCACGACATCGAGGGGCTGAAGCGTCGCGGATATAGCGAGGCCGAGATCGCGCGGAAGACGGACCTGTCGGTCGAGTACGTGCGCGGCGTCATCAGACTCCTCGAAAAGGGCGAGCACCGCCTCCTCCGCGGTGTCGAGTCCGGCCACCTGCCGGTTAGCGTCGCCGTCGAGATCGCCGAGACGGATGATGCGGGGGTGCAATTTGCCCTTCAGCAAGCCTACGAAAAGAAGGAACTCCGCGGCCGCAAACTCCTGATCGTCAAGCGGATCATCGAGCAGCGTCGACGGCGCGGCAGAGGCCTCGGCATCAAGGCACCGAAACATAATGGCAGCGTGTCGTCGGAATCGCTGGTGCGGGCCTATCGCCAGGACACGGACAAGAAGCGATGCCTGATCCGAAAATCCGAGGCCACGCGAGACCGCCTGGTGTTCGTGACGGAGGCACTGCGCAAGCTGCTGGCGGACGAGAACTTCGTGACGCTGCTCAGGGCGGAAGGCCTCGACACGTTGCCTCGGAACCTCGCCAACCGCTTCGAAGCATCCGCGGAGGGATGACCGATGGCGCGCAAGGCAGCTCCCGATCGCGTCAAGATGGCCTTCGAAGATGTCGGGATCAAGATTCCGATCGCCGACCTCCAACCGCTCCGAGTGATCACCGAGAGCATCAAGAAGACACCGAAGTTCGAACAGATCGCCGCCTCGATCCGCGAAGTCGGTATCATCGAGCCTCCAGTGGTCGCGCGCGACCGAGCGGACGCTGGCAAATACCTCCTCCTTGACGGGCATCTCCGCATCGAGGTGCTGAAGGACCTCGGCGAAACCGAAGTCGCATGCCTGGTTTCAACCGACGACGAAGCCTTCACTTACAATCGCCGGGTCAGCCGCATCGCCATCGTTCAGGAACACAAGATGATCCTGAAGGCGGTCGAGCGTGGCGTTCCCGAGGAACGGATCGCCCGGGCGCTGAACGTCAACGTCGCCGAGATTCGCAAGAAGCGTCGCTTGCTCGTCGGGATCTGCCCGGAGGCGGCCGAGATTCTCAAGGACAAGCACGTCCCGATCAATTCCTTTACCGAACTCAGAAAGATGGCGCCGCTGCGCCAGATCGAGGCCGCCGAACTGATGGTCGCGATGAACAAGTACACGATCAACTATGCCAAGTCGCTCTACGCTGCGACGCCGCCGTCCCAGTTGGCTGACGCCCAGAAGCGAAAGACAGTGAACGGTCTCAGCGACGATCAGATCGCGCTGATGGAGCGCGAGTCCGCCAACCTCGATCGCGATTTCAAGATGGCCGAACAATCCTATGGCGCCGACCATCTCGATCTCGTCCTCGCCAAGGGCTACCTGGCGAAGCTCCTCGGCAACGCCAGGGTCGTTCGATACCTCACGCAACATCACCAGGAGTTTCTGACCGAGTTTCAGAGGATTGCGGAATTGGAGTCGACCGCGGCCTGAGGCTTGGTCGAAGGGGACCCGGACCCGAGAAGCGCGGGGACCGTGGGAGACGCCGCACTGTGGGGCGGATCGAGCGCGGTGGTGGGGATGGCGGCGAACCCGTTCGGAGCCCACCGGGTCGGCCGACATAGGCCGACAGTAAGGCTGGCCGATTTCGATCATCGACCGGCCCAACAAGCCACGTGCCGGAGCCTCATCGAGAGCGCTGGACCACAGGGCTCCGGCACGTGCGGCCGCTCGTCCCATTTCGAAGCCGAACTCGGTGGGCAGAAACCTCAAGGTCGGTGGCGCGACCTTTACGATCTCATCGACGTACCGGAACGAAACTCTACGCAGCATTGCGCGCCAGCTCTTTTTCCTGCGTATTTCCAATGACTTAATTGACTTAAGGCGGTTCACCTCGCACTGTCGTTTGCGACGGTTCTGGCCTCACTTCCCGGGACTTGCTTCCACGGCGCTTCCGCGGAAGAGGCGCCAGGATCGACCGAGCCTGGATCGCGCCTCATGCCGAAACTGACCAAGCGCATAATCGATGCCGCCGAGATTCGGGCTGCCGAGTATTTCATCTGGGATCACGACATTCCGGGGTTCGGCCTGCGCGTGATGCCGAGCGGGCGGAAAGGTTATGTGGTCCAATACCGCGCGGGCACAAGATCGCGCCGCATGAGCCTCGGCCCGTGCACTGTCCTCACCTGTGAACAGGCTCGGACACGAGCGATCACCGTCATCGCGGCGGCCAGAAATGGCGATGACCCCGCCGGCAAGCGCGATGCTGCGCGCCGAGCTATCACGGTCAAGGAGCTCGCCGAACGTTTCGACAAGGAGCACGTGTCTCTTCGCCTCAAGGAGAGCACGGCCAAAGGCTACCGTCGAATGCTGGAGAAGGTGATCCTCCCGGCGCTTGGCCACCACCGTGTGACCGAGGTGACGCGGGCCGATATTGCCGAAATCCACCACGATCTCCGGCACATTCCCTACGACGCCAACCGGTGCATCGAAATCATTTCCAAGATGTTCAGCTTGGCCGAGATGTGGGGTCTACGGCCTGATGGCACCAATCCGCGCAAGCACATCAGGAAATACGCCGAGGAGAAGCGCGAGCGATTCCTGAGCGCGGCGGAGCTTAGGCGGGTCGGCGAGGTGCTTCGGGAGATGGAGCAGGAAGGGATCGAGTTCCCGTCGGCCATCGCAGCAGTTCGCCTGTTGATCCTAACCGGCTGCCGTCTCGGCGAGATCATGACCCTGCAATGGGAGCACGTTGACATCGCTGGCCGGGCGCTAAGGCTTCCCGATTCAAAGACCGGTGCGAAGGTGGTCTATCTCGGGCAGCCCGCAGTGGAATTGCTTGTCCGGATCGAGCGCATCGAGGGGAACCCATGGGTCATCGCCGGCGCGAAACCCGGTGCGCGGCTTACCGATCTCCAACCCTTCTGGCAGCGGGTTCGGGCGCGGGCCGGGCTGAAGGATGTTCGAATTCACGACCTGCGTCACACGTTCGCCTCGACTGCCATTGCCGCGGGGCAAGGGCTACCGATGATCGGTAAGCTTCTGGGTCACACACAGGTCCAGACGACGGCGCGATACGCCCACCTCGCGGCTGATCCGGTGCATGCAGCGGCGAACCACGTCTCAAACACGCTCGCGGGCGCCATGGCAGGCGCACCGGCAGACTAGACTTGTCGATTCGCCTCGCTCTTTCTTCGCCGCAGCCTTTGACCACCACAAGGTCCGAGAACCTTACCGCCGCGCCAAGGTGACACGACTTGACTTGGACCTCCCGAGTTCGTTCCCTGACTACCAACCCTGCCGCATCCACTCGTCTAGATCGCGCGACGATAGAACGCGTTCCGTGTATTCCCAATCGAGCCCCCGGTCGTCCGCTACGTCGCGCATATACCGCAGCTCCATGGGCGGACGAGCCTTCTCCACACGCTGGGAGAAGTTCCTAACCGCTTGGCGATCGCGCAGAACGGCATCGATCCACTGATCTTCAAATGCGTCCGGAAGCTGGCCCAGTACCGAGAAGATGTCGCCGAAGCGGTGGGATAATGCCGCGTAGACGTCGTCCTCAACCGTCCCTGCATAGCGGAGATTCAAGACATGGACGTTATCCCGGACCTGGCCGATCCGTTGGACCCGGCCTTTGCGCTGTTCGAGCCGCGACGGATTCCATGGCAGGTCGATGTTCACTTGCGCCCCCAGCCGCTGCAAGTTCAGCCCTTCACAAGCCGCGTCCGTCGCGCAAACGAGACGTATGTCGCCGTTCTGGATCGACGCCTTGATCTGCTCGCGCGCCGCCGTGCGGCGCTCTGATCCGCGTTGAACAAACGAGGCGGAACCGCCAGCGTAGAGGGCCACCGGCTCGTCGGGGAAAGCCGCGCACAGAGCCTCCAGCACCCACTCCGCTGTCGTGCGGTATTGGCTGAAAATGATCGCCCCGTTCTCCTCCAGCCAACGCCCTTCGCGGAGATAATGAAGAACCACCTGAACCTTCGGATCGACATCCACGCCGTCCACCACGGCGGCAAGATTCCGTTCGACTTCGTGAAGCAGTTGGATTTCTTGAGAGTCGGGCGACGCATTGTCCGTCGGCACGCCTTCATCGCCGATTTCGTCCTCGGGGACCGCCGACGCGTCGATCCGGCCCAAAAGATGGCGCGCGGTTTCGAGGCCAGCTCGGGCCGACGATCCAATCCGCCGCAGTAGGATGGTCTTGAGAAAGCCGGCACCAGGTTGACGTGACGCATAGAGACGGCTGAAGGATTCAGCGGCTTCGTAGGCAGCGGTAAACGCCAAGCCCATCACCAAGCCTTGCCCATCAAACAACGCTGGTGGAAGCCCATCGTCGGCGCGAGGATGGGCAATAACGCCGATCCGCTTCAGAAGCCCCCGTTCCTCAAGCATCGGCCGCGTGCGGCGAACGACGCGTCGCACGATCGGGTTATGACGCTCGGCAAGACCCGTGAATTCCCGCAGGAAGTCGTCGCGAACGTCGCGATCGAGTTCGTCGAAGCGCGGGCCGAGAACAACCTTGCCGTCGAGGCGTGCCGAGTTGCGCACGTCTCGGAAGACTGGATCTTCCGTAGCTGGCGGCAGCGGATTGCGGAATAGGCCCCATCGTGAGGTTTCGTGTTGCGGCCAGGGACGTTCGCCGGTCAGCAGGCGGATGGACTCCTCGCGCACCCATTCGCCGCCGTCGAACGGCGTGCCGAGCACTTGCGGCGCGCCCTGGGTGAGTCCCACAAGTAAGTCCCATAGCTCGACCGCATCAAGCTGGATCGGAGTCGCGGTGCCGAGAATGACGTTCGTCGCTTTTGCCGCCACCTTCCGCAGGAAATCGAGGAGATTGTTAGGGCGCGGCGCCTCGCGACCATTCATGCCACGCGACGCACGCGCCTTGTGCGCTTCGTCGAGGATGATGACGCCGAAGCTCTTCTTCGCCAACGCGCCACGCTCGGCCGCATCGTCGCCGTTGACGATTAGTCCGGTCGAGACGATCCCGATCCGCCATGGGCACTTTGCCACCAAGGACGGATCGCCGCGTTGCGTCAGGGGCCGGCGTTCGCCGTCCAGCCAGCACTTTTTGGTCGTGGACCAGACCGCCGATGGAATGCCGAGCTTGTCTTCGAGCTCTTCCTGCCATTGCCAAATGAGAGTAGCAGGCGCGAGAACGAGCACGGGCTTGTCTTCGAGCAGCGAGAGCACCAGGGCGGCGGCGGCCATCGACAACGTCTTGCCCAGCCCGACATCATCGGCGATCAGATAGCGCGCCTTTCCGTGCAGGCGGTAATCATCGACGCAGGTCTGGACGAAGCGCTTCTGCCAGGAGCGGAGGATTTGGCCGCCCTTGTAGATCGGCCGATCGGCGAGAACCGCTTCCGCCGGCACGTTGCCGTTGTTTGCTTCCCGCGCATCCTCGATGGAGCGGTATTCCATCCGACTTGCCATCGCCGCGACGTGCTTCACGACGGCATCGGGAAGATCGATCCCCTGTTGCCAGAAATGCTCGAACTCGTCGCGAACCCATTCCGCCGCGGCAGGGTCTTCGTCGCCCCAGAGGATTTCATAGGCATGCCGGAAGGCGCTCGCCGAATCGTTCACGCTTCCGACGAAGGAGTAGGCGCGCCCGTCCGCGTGCTCGATGACGCCGGCCTTCCCGTGCACGAAAACGTTATCGCTATCGCGCGGCACGACGCGAACCTTCATCCGGCCGGATGCGAGAAGATCGTGCAGGCGACGGTAGCGTTCGCGGGAAAGCAGAAGATCAAGCCCGTCTTCGGTCGATTGCCAGCTTGAAACGAGGGTCCGGGCCAAGGCTTCGTGGCCGTCGCGGGCGGCCTTTGCAACCTTCACGTCATAGGGATCGAGATCGCCGTTGCAGACAACGCGGACTTCGCCGACGGTATCGAGCGCTTCTCCGACGACTTCCAGAAGCGAAGAGCGGAAATAGCCGGCGATCCGCAGATAGCGCGAGGCGTGATCGAGTCGCTCAGCCAGAACGGGGCCGAGCGCCTGACGTCGCGAGGAGAAACGCTCGATCCCCATCGCGGTCACACCCGATCAAGCTTCAGCGCTTCGGCAAGCTCGTGCGCGGCTTGGCTTTCTTCCGGCCGCGTGGTCTTGGTCTTGCCCGCGACATATTCGGCAAGGCCGATCAGCTTCTGGCGGCGTTGCCAATAATCAGCGGTGTATTCCGTCTTCAGAATAGTGACACCGCGCTTCGGGTCGCGCTCCCTGCCATCCAGCGTCTTCCAAGTGGCGAACAGCACCTGCCGGAGCTGGGTGTTGGCGAAACCGTCGCCATCGAGCATGCGCCCTTTCAGGTCGCCGGCGCCGGCGAGCGAGGCAGCATTGGCGGTCGTCGATCCCATCAGGGATGCGTAGTCAGCGAAGGCGAAGCTCTTGGCGAAGTTCTGGAAGTCGGCGACCTTGGTCGCGCCCTTGGCTTCCATATCGAGCATGCGGACATAGAAGCGCTCCGAGGATCCCAGATCGCGCCACATGTCGCGCGGAAATCCTTCTGGAACGAGCAAGCCGTTTGCCACCTGCGCCGCGTAGTCGACGAGGTCGCGCATAATTGTTCGCTCGCTTTTGGCGAGCTTGCGGTAGAGATCGCGGTCGAGCGGCTGCCGGTCGATTGTGGAATAGGCGGTGACGACCTGTAACGCTGCGGCATAGGCTGCCAGCGTCAGGTCGCCGTCCGTGTAGAGTGTTTCGGCGTTGGCGCGCTCATGCCAGCTATCATCGAGGTCCGTGAGGCGGGCAATCTGCGCAGCGACAGCTTCCTCGATCTCGGCTTCGATCTCCATACGCCGGGCATTCGCTTCGCCGAGGCGCTTGCGAAGCACGAGGCAGACTGTGCCCTGAACGTAGTTGCCTGTGCTATTGGGCTTCTCGGTTTCCGTGACGACGTTCCAGGCAGCCGCAACACGGAGACCTGAGGCCCAGAGGATGGCACCTAAGTCCGCCCAGACCCCGGCGTCCTGGTGGGTGAACATGACCACCTGCAAGCCATTATCAGGCATGTGGCGAGTCATGGCCGCATAGGCAGCCACCATGTCGCGGCGGAAGTGCTCGTCCTTGCCCTTGATCGCGAGATCGCGCCGCGATTCCCACGCCCAATGATCAAACGGAGGGGGCGGATTCTTGCGTAGCCAAGCGATGAAGAACTCCGTGATCTCCTCATAGCGAATGGCATCCGCATATGGAGGGTCTGTCACATAAAAATCAGACGGCTCACTGACCTGTCGTGCCTCTATCGGCCGGATGACCTTCGGTTCGCGAACAGGGGCAGAAATGGCATCTATCTGCGCAACCTCATTGAGATCGAAAGAAGATTTCGTGCAATACGTGGCCATAGTATTAAAAGCTTGATTCACAAAGACGTGCTTGACCTGCGGGCTTGAACCCTTGTGACCAACATCCCACGAGCAAAGACGTGAGCCGTAATCAAGCCCGCGAAACAAATTCAACAGTGTGACGGGTGATCCGGCATTTTCAAAAGCGGCTGCCCAGGCGAGAGTTCGAGCTCCAAATAAGTGATGCCAGTGTGTCCATCCGCGCGTACGGATTGGCTCGTCCGTCTTATCTCCCGGCTCAATCGGCATGTCAGGGACAAGTCCATCGTCCTGCCAGCGGGCGAGATTTGCGGCTACAATGGCCTCAACCTGTCGTTCGCGCGCAAGGTCAGCCTCGTTTACAGAGGCGAAGAAGGTCTCTTGCCGTCCCCTCCCGATGCTCTCTTTAGTGATCCATTGAACGCAGTAGAGCCGCTCCTGATAAATGTCGTCTGGGCGCGGCACGAAGTCAGATCTTTCCCAGAGCCGCAGACGATTGCGGGTTACGCCATTTGCATCGCGATAGTCGCCACGGATCGTCTTGATCTCGACCCCCGAGCGCTCAGGGTTCATTGGGTGGACGAGCCTCCCCTCCCGCACCGTGCCGCGCTCGGCTTCCGCCATCTCCGCCGCGGAGACACCGGAATGGATCTCGATATCGTAGCGCTTGTTGGAGTGGTCGGGCACGAGTTTCGCGACGACGTTGCGCGTTTTCGAGATGACCCATGAGGGGGCGATCGGCACCATCCAACCAGTGCGCGGGCAGCTTGTCTCAAGACAATAGAGGTAGGCTTTTGCTCGGTTGCCGTCCTCGTCGTGCTCAATTCCAAGTCGGGTGATCTCGGCGTCTACTGCGGCCGCCACTTGCTTTTGCGCCCTCTCGATCTCGGTGCGCCTCTCCTTCGATGCACCGATAATATTGAAAGCGCCCCAAGTGAGCATGCAGGCGATCGGGTTGAGATCAGTTGCATGAACATCGCAGCCGATGCGCGCCGCCTCGAAGGGAATCGAGCCGCCGCCGCAAAACGTGTCCGCCACTTTCGGCCGGTGTCCGAAGCGAGCGATGCCGAGTTGCTCGACAAGCTCAGGCAAGCTTCGAGCATTGGTGCCGAGATGAGGGTTGACCGCCGGCCAGATCGGCTTGAGCAGCTCCGCTTCGTCGCATTCCTCAGGCCGCCGGACATGCTTCAGCCGCTCGGCATAGGGAAGGCCTGCAAAAGCCTCGGCCACGCGCGTCTGTCGTTCGGGCTCCGTCAGGTCCTCGCGCCAGCGCCAAGGACCTTCTACTACCTCCGTGAAGCGTTCGGCTTCCTCCGGAAACCGTGCCGAGAAGTCCACCGGGTCCGTCGCCCGCGCCCGCGTCTTCCGGTCTGCCTCCTTGCGCCAGACGACGCGGACGTTCGTCGCGACCGACTGGGCATGGTCGGGAAAGAGGCGAGCGAATTCGGACGCGCTGCCGTCGAAGCGGCGAGCAAACGCGGCATCGTCCATCGCCATGAGCTTCAGGAAAATGTCGAGATCGGCGGCGGGATCGTCACTGGCAGGCAGCAGGGCACCCAGCACGACGGCGCGCACGAGAATGAGCGGCTTGCGGCCTTTCCAATACGAGCCGAGTGCGGTCAGCGTTTGCCCGGCGCCCGCCTTCCTCTCCTTGTACGCCTCCGCCGAAAGCCGCCCGACCGGAAACTGCCGCTCGATGAAGGCCGGTGTGTCCTTAAGCGAGAACGGTGCAAGACCGGGCGTTTCCTTCGGTTGTGCGGCGACGGCGGTCATTGCGGACATTGAAATTCCCGAATGAAATGGTCACTCCGCCGGGACAGGCGCATTAAAGAGAAAGCCAGGATCATCGGGGGTGGATCTCTTCCGCTTGTGCGCGGGCTTTCCGCCGCTTGCGGCGAACGCATCGTTCGCGCGCGGCGCCAATGTACCGCGGCCTGTGATCGTGCCGAGATGAAAAGTGTCGGCACGGGTGCCGAAACAGAGCGCCTGCCGAAGCGCGCCACGCCATCCCATCCCGAGTTGATGGGCGAGGCCAGTTGCCGCCGCAGTCATGGTGTAGAGCCACCAGCGTTCCTCGGTCTTCAGGCCAAGCCAGTTGCGGATGGCAACGGCGATCTCCTCGGGCTTCACATCCGGCAATTCGACTGCCCAAAGCAAAACCAGAAGCTCCTTTCCGAGCAGGCGCTGGACCGCGGTTTCGTCCGCACCCCAGCGGCCAGCCGGCTTACCCTCGGCCTTGAGACGCCGGTTAAACTCGGAGCGAACCTCGGACGAGATCACATCCCACACGTCACGGGATGCCTCACAGCGCAGGATCGTCTCCGGCGCCCATTCGGCCTCGCGGTCGGTAGGGGGGCGGCCGAACACCTCGAAGACATGGACCTTGGCGTCGCGGCCCCTGGTGAGGCGCACGAGATAGCCATGCTCCTGATAGATGTCGGCACAATCGAAATTGGCGGCTGGTGTGGCCATGGTTCTACTCCTGTGCCCACGTCACACGATCGAAATCCTCGCCCGACGCATCACAAAAGGCAGTCAGGTCCCGTCCGGACAGGAATGCAATACCGTCGATGCGAAGTTTCACGGTGGGTGCAGAAGCGTTCAACGTTTCGACCAAGGTCTTGACCAGTGCGTCCAGTTCGCTCGCGCCGACCTTCACATCCTGGCCGACCCTAAGCGTCAGGTAGTCCCCAGCGAGGCGACCGCCATTCACCTCGATCGAGCCTCCGAGGATTTGCGTCCCCGCGGTCTTCGCGAGGCGATCGAGGGCCGAAAAGGCGGCGGCGGTGTCCTTCGGCTCGAAACGGGATGTCATCGTAACGGGAGCGTCCAGCTTCAGCGCGGCTTTTGGTGGAGTGAAGCCGCCGCCTGGACCTTCGTTTGGCCCGGTGAGCGGTGCATCTTCTTCCTGGCTGAACTGCCCGGCTACCTCGGCGACGACTCGAAGCTTCGTGGCTCCGGCAGGGGCTTCGATCTCCGCTCCGACTACTGGGCCGGCCTTGGGATCGGTCCCGTCGAAGGTCGCCCGGACCACCGCTGATCGCGGACTCACAATGAAGGAGACCTTGTAGCCTCCCGATATGCGCTTCACATCCGGCTTCACGCGAATGGGTGCGCGCCACTCGAACGGATCGCCCGTCGTAGCCGCGCCCTTGCTATCGACGGCGAGGAACCATGCCGCGGCGGCTTCTGTCTCGTAGACGCGGCCGTCGAGCTTGGTATCGCGCGATGGATCGGCCAACCCCTTCTCGGACACATAGACCGTATCCGCGTCTTCGGGCGTTACGTTGACGATGAAGCGGCCGGTTTCGAGCGGGTTCGGTCCAAAATCATCGAGCCGCGCCGTCACCCTGGTGCGGCGCTCCCATTTCTTGGCGACAAGGCCGTCCTTCTCCCGCCAGAAACCCCGTTGCACGGACGTTTTGACGAGCTGATCAAAGCCATTGCGGGGAAGCCAGAACCAGCCCGATCGGATGGCGGCGTTGCGGCGGAGCGATGATTGCTGAACGGCATCGGCGTCAAAGAGGAGGTCCTCTGCTTCGAGGCGGAGGTTCTCAAACTCGGCGTCGAATCTGTCACTGGGGATGAACTTGCCGCGCTTGGTCAGCGTGTCGACGATCTGCTGTTCACCGGAATAGTCGTTGCGATCGAACTCCATGCGGAAGTCATCGACCTTGCGGAGTGACTTGCCGGTCGGGAACACAATCGTTTTGAAGGTTTCCCGCAGTGAGCTGGTGAAGCCAGCCGCCTCCCGTTCCTTCACGCCCTGCAATTCCTGCATTTGTGTTGAGGCCGAACCGTGCTGGGTTTTGATCCGCTCTTCGACCTTCTCGATCGCGCGCATGCGCCGCGCGCTGGTGCGGAGCGTTGTAACGGCGTTCGGATCGGCGGTGAGGACAAGCACGCGGTTTTGGAGATCCTGCTTGTTCCACCAATCGACGAAATCCTGGGGAAGCTTGTCGGCCGGACGCTCGAGGATGACGAGCGTCGGGCGATCATCATCGAGCTGGATTTCGTCAAGCGCCGGCAGGATCGCCATACGGTCTGAATAAAGCGCTCCGGTTCGCGGCTTGAATACCTCTTGCAGCTTCGCCCTGAGCGTTTGATCGACCTGTTCCTCCGCAATGTTCGCGGCGATTTCGGTGATCTCGGCAGTCACGTTGGCGGTCTGGCCGAAGAAGATGCGCTGATCGACGCCCTGGAAGAGATACCACGCCTGTCCTTGCAGACGGCCGAGCGACGCCTTGATCTCAGAGACTTCAAGCAGCGGATCGACAAGCGTTTCGATCAGTTCGCCATCGGTTAGACCCCGAAGCGGAGTCTCCGCGGTCGAGAGTGACGACATCAGAAGGACCTTGGCCACCGCCGATGCGGTTGGAACGCCCTCGGCCGCGTCGATGCGCTCGGCGAGTGCGTTTCCCCGATCCGCGATGTCGCGCGAAATCGCGTTCGCGTAGGCGGGATTGATCTTGCGGATTTCCTCTATCGTCGCCTGATCGTTGAAATCGAGGTGCTGAAGGCCGATCAGGAAGGCGTTGTCGTTCGCGTTGAACGCGCTTCTGACCGCAAGCCGAAGGAGCCGGATGAGCGCTCGGGTCTTTTGATATCCGCGGTTCTCTGCAAAGCGCGCTACAATATCGCGGATCGACGGGTGGAAGGGGTAGGTCTCTCGAATTCGTTCGATAAACGTCTCCGGCGTCGTGGCGATCGTGTCTACGCGTTTGGCCTTCTGGAGCGCGTCTACGTAAGCCTGCGCCACCTCGTCGATGCGGTCGGCAGTAGGAAGGCCGTCGAACAGACGCTTGCGTACGATCGCGAAGACCTCGCCAGTGTTCTGCTGAACCGGCGTGATGGCTTGCGCGTTGCGGTCATAGTGCTTGGTGAGACTCTCGATGAGCGTGCGCAGCTGCCCTGAGCCGTCGAGATAAACGTCGTCCTTCAGGTTGGTGACGACGACGCAAGCGCGCGGGCAGCGTGGCAAGGCGTTGAAGAGGCGTTCCAATGCGCCGATGGTGAGGTCGCCCAGCGTTGAGTTTCCCACCGGCTCGCCCTGAGCCATCTGAAGGTAGCTCGGCAACTCATCGAGAAGGATCAATACCGGCTCGTCGCCCAGAACCGCCGCCCATTCGTCCACGCCGGGAGTGCGTGGGCCATTGCGCCAGAAGGGCGTCATGATTTCGACGCGACCCAGCTGTTCGGCAATGTACCCCCAAAGAAGACTGTCGGGGTTCTGGTGGCCATTGAAAATAACGACTTTGGCGGCTCCGAACTCGCCACCGGACGTCAATCGAGGGAGAACTTCCTTGCGCAGCGCGGGATCGGATGCGAGCAAGCCAAATGCGATCAAGCTGTGGGTCTTGCCGCCGCCCATCGCCTGGGTCAGGTAGAACGCGCCATCATCGGTTTTGCCACCGAGCCGCTCAAAGCCCCGCTCGACCAATCGCCGCAGCCCATCGGTGAAATAGTTGCGGCGAAAGAATTCTTTGCCGTTGATCTTGCCGGACGCAAAATCCTCGATCTGAGCGACTTGCTCGACGAGGCTGTCGCTCGTTACGAGACTGCTCGGCGTGCAGAGCTGCTTTACGGTCGCTACAGGCATATCCCCAGCCCAGGCGTTAGGTTCGGTTGCGCGTGATCGACCCCCTAACACTAAGCGTTGCCGTATATGGCGGCCAAGCTCCGAATCTCTCCCGCGACAAGCCCTTCCCCTCTAGCGCAGATCTCCGCGGAAGTCCGGGACAATGCGCCCGCCGCAGCCAAGAATTCACAGTCAGAGGGTCTTCAAGCGACGGATTTAAGGGCTTTAGGTTCGCAGGTCGCCCGCGAACCCCGCCCCCGCTGCTTCGCCTGGCGGATTGACGGCCGACAAAGGACACGACGACACAAGTAGCGGACTCAGCGAAGGCCTCGGCCCTGCCGGCGCCATTTGCCTGCCGTTCGCGCGCCCCTTCGGGGGTCGCGAGAACGACCCGCGCCAGCGTCGACAGGGCCCTAAGCTAGTTGTGTCAGTTGCTCTTCATCACCGGCGTGTCGGTCATGAACCGCAGGACCGCGCTGACGATGCCGATCCCGGTTACGACGTAGCCGGCCGTCTCCGAGCCGAGAAGGCTCACCCAGTCGGCGGCCTGAAGCACGCCGAAGAGTGCTACGCCGGCGCTGAAGATAAGGGTCTTCCATCCTTTGAGCATGGGAACCTCCATGGAGAGCGCGCCGCATTTACGGCCGGGCGCATGAGCCGAGTTCGTGCCGCGGATGACCGCGTCGACGGCAAAGCTGGCTGAAGGGGTCAGAACAGACGGGATGCCTGGGATCAGGCTTCGTTCAGCGAGAGCGCGCCGGACGCTTCAAGATGGAGCGGCCGCACGTTGTCAGGCTGGACGCGGTAGAGCGGGCGACGGGCCGCATAGAGCCGGCTCCTAGCCACGCGAGTGATGCAGACGCGATCGGACTGATTGCCGCCAAGTACATGAAACGCGCCGGCGTCCTCGCCGACATAGAGTCCGACATGGCCGCCTCCCTTTCGGGTGAAGACCAGTACGTCGCCGAGCCCGGCGGCTGTCACCTTGCTGCCGAACGCCGACCATGACAGCGCCCAGAGCGGATGCTGCGGAAACACCTTGCCGGCGCGCTTGGCGACGACGGCCAGGAACAACCCGCACCAAGGGATGCTGTCGGCCTTGTAGAGGTCGGCGACCTCGCCGCCGACCTCCTTCGCCCAGGCGACGATGGTCGGGTTGTTCCGCGATCCTGCTGCCTCGAGCGTGCCGAAGAGCTTGAGGGCTTCGACGATCATTCTCGGGCCGGTCTCGCGGGCAAGCCAGGCATAGCGTTCTGGAAGCATCTCTCATGGTCTCCTTCAAAATGACGAAGCCCGCCTCGATGGGCGGGCTTTCGTCGGGGAACGATGGTGCGGTAGCGTCTATTCGGCCGGCGGCCGGTGCTCGACGACGCGGTCGAGCTTCGCCTCGATCTTCAGGAGATGCTGGACCAGCCGAGCCTCCACGTCCTTAAGGTAGGCGAGCGAGGCATAGTTGGTGGCGACATGGAGCTTGAACTCCGAGACTTCCTCGCGAATGGACTCGATCGCCTTGTCGCCCGCCGTCTTGTAGCTTTGGACCAGCCAGAAGAGACCGACGAGCGCCGGAATCTCGATGACACTGATCCACCATTGCAGATCCACGGTCTGTTTCCTTTTCTTGTTCGCGAATTGTCAGTCGCTTTCGGCTTCCGCCCAATCCGGCAGTTCCTTGAGCAGGGCGTAGACTTCGGCCAACGACGGCGAGCGGCGGTACCGATCGCCCTCGATTCGGCCTTGCCAGATCGCCATCGGCTGGCGTTCCGCGCGGCGAGCCTCCTCGTTGAAGTAGCCTGCCGTCGCGATATCGAGTTTCCTGGCCAGGAGGTCGTCGCTGACGCTCACGACCCGCCAGTATTGGGCAGGTGCACCGAACTCCGTGTTGATAGATTTCAGGAGGGCCATTTCCGTTTCTCCTCAGGTTCCGATCAATCCGTGCGCAATGAGATCATCAATGAGCGCTTTGACCCGCTCGGCGAGTTGGGGAAGCGTCACGCTGCCGGTGGCGAAGGTGGTCCGTGTCGCGGTACCGGTCGCGGCCGCCCAGCCGGTGCGTCGCGCGGCGACGACCTGCGTGCCGTTCTGCTGAAACGCGGTGGTCGCGTTGATCGTCGTGCCGCGGACGGTCGAGGCGGTTGTCGCGCCGACGCTGCAGTTGTTGATCGCACCAGCGGCGGTCGGGTTGATGGTAAGGGATCCCGCCGGTGAGATCGTCACCGTCCCTGTGCCTGTTGGCGAGATCGCGACGTTGGCATTGGCGGGTGACAGCGTCACCGCGCCGGTCGCGGTCAAGGTCGAGAAGCGGCCGGTGCCTGCGGTGGTCGCTCCGACATTGACATTGTTCATTGCGCCGGCGGCGGCCGGACTGATGGTGACCGTGCCCGTGCCGGTGGGCGAGATGACCACGTTGGCGTTTGCCGGCGACAACGCCACGGCGCCATTGGCGGTGAGGGCCGCTACGGTGACGGCGCCGGTGGTCTTGTCGATGCTGATTGCGACGGTGAAGCCCGATCCGTCCGGCGATACCTTGATCGTAAAATTGTCGTCGCCGAGAAGTCCGAGGAGCGCCCGCGGACTGTAGTTGGTCTCAAAGCCGAAGGAAGCGTCGTCGGCCGGAGCAGCCTTATTGAACAGGGCCCTAATATTCGCGGTCTTGCGATCGAAAAGGATGTTGGTCGCCTTGACCCCGAGCTCGTTGCCGTCTGCGGTGTAGCCGGCGAGCCCGACATTCCCGGTCGCCTTGTCGACGGAGAGCGCCCCGAAGAAGGATGATCCGTCCGGTGAGACCTTCAGTGCGACATTGTCGTCGCCGAGCAGCCCGAACAGGGCGCGGGTCGAGAAGCCGTCCTGGAGGGTAAAGCCGGCGTCTTTGGCAGCTGCGCTCTTGTTGATAACCACGCGCATGTCGCCGGTACCGGGAGTGACGTCGTCATGGCTGAAAAGCACCGCATTGGATTTCACGGCGAGCCGATTGGTCGCGTCCGCAGTCGTCCGGATGCCGACCTGGACGAGGTTCTGGAGCGAGAGCAGGCTCGCCCAGTCGACCCAGACAGACCCGGTGTAGACAAGCAAGACCTGCTCGTCGGCCACATAGGCGACCAGGCCTTTGATCGGACCGTAGAACCGCCAGCCCCCATCGAGCGCATAGGCGATCTTGCCGGCCTGTCCCGACCAGGCGCCGGTCGGGCTCGCCGCGACGAGATAAGCATCGCCATTGGCCGGGCTCGCCGGTGGCACAGACAGGTCGCGGTCGAGGAGGAAGAGGTCGACCAGCGCGTCGAGCTGGATCAGCGCATCATTGTGGGTGACCTCCTTCTGGGCCTGCCCTTGCGCAATGAAGGGCAGGCCGAAGCGTGGCGTCGGCATGGGAGTCGTCCTTGAGTGGGGAAGAAGCTAGAGGATGGCGCTTGCGGGCCAGCCGCGACCGACCATGGCCGAGAGCTGGTAGACCCTTACGGAGACGGACGACTGCGGGGCACCGAAGTCGGCAGTCTGCTCCGTCGCGGCATAGGTGACGGTCGGGCTTGAGGCCGAGAGGGTCCGGACAACGATTGCGCCGTCGAGGATGTCGACCTCGTAGCGCTCGCTCTCCTCATTGAGCGGCACGTCGGCATGGTCGAGCCACCACCCGCCAAATCGTGTGCGGCGAACCCAAGTGATGGTTAGATCGCCGGCCGGGTTGCGCGTCCCTGTCTCTTGGACCGGCGACCACGGCTTCAGGCCGCCGCCGGCGTTGACGAAGACGGCGCTGCCGGCCTGGTCGCCGGTCGGGCCTTGCGGGACCGGCGCGTGGGTCCATTCGATCGGAATGCCAAGACCGGTGACGGAGAAGGTCGGGCGAACCTGCCGACCGGGATTGAGCAGCAGGAAGCGCGATCCCGGTAGATGGGTGACGATTTGGTGCTCGGTTCCGAGCCGCCCACGCAAAAGCCGCGAGAGCCGGTAGTGGCTCGGTCCGATCAGCTCGGCGGTCGCGAACTGGATGAGCTCCTCGCCGACGAGGGCCCCGTTGGCGCCGTTGAGGATGCGGGAATCGGGCAGGCTTTCGAGGGTGCCAAAGGTCAGCTGGACCTCGACGGTGTTCACCTCATCCCAATAGTCGGCCGGGCCGGGTGCGAGCGAGGTGACCGTGTCGCCGATCATCGAGGGAAGCGGCGCAGTGGCGGCGATGGTGAAGTCGAGCCCATCGGCGGTCTCGCGGAAGAGGGTGGCGCCCTTGAAGGTGCCGCCGCCGACCGGACACACCCCGAAATAGAAGCTCTGGGCGCTCGCGGCATGCGCCTCGACCATCAGCGGCAGGTCCATAAGCTCGACCCGGATCGGCCCGGCCGGCTCGGGGACGACCGGCGGGATTTCTCCGCTCTCGGTAGGCACCGTCACGAACTGGGGTAGCTCGCCGTCCGTCGCGACACCGCGAAGCAGCACCAGCCCCGGCTTGCCGTAGGTGACCGACGTGACGCGGAAGCGCCGCAGAACACCGTCCACGGGAACGTCGATCACGTCCGTTGGGTCGATCAGAATGCCGCGGGTCGGCAGCTTCGCCTCGATGGCGACGCGGCCCTGCCAGATCTCGCGGAGCGCTCCTTGGGCGATCGCCTGCGCGTCCTCGACCGAAAGCACGAGCGGCAGCGAATAGGCGGTGACGCTCTGGGAGGTGCCGAGTTGCCGGCGGGCGGTCACCGTCGAGGTCTGATAGTCGCGACCCTCAGCGAGGTGGATCACGTCGACCGCGACGGGAAGCTCGATGTCCTGTGTCCGCTCGATCTTGGCCCTAGCCCGGTCGCCCTCGCCCTCAGCGGCGCCGAGGTCGTTCTGATCGACCGACACCTGGGTGCCATTGCCGCGCTTGACGAACTTGAGCACCCCTCCGCTTTCGACAGCATCAAAGAAGTAGGCGGTCTGGAGCACGGCGATCATCTCCCGGATCGCCTTCCGCTCGGTCACCACATAGCCGACCACCTCGTCGGTCAGGTCCGACACATCGAAGTCGCTCTGGGCTAAGCCGGCCCTGAGACACAGGTCGCTGACGATTTCCGAGAGCTGCATGTTGCCGAGCTTTCCCTGGACCCAGTGTCCAAGCCGAAAATTCTCCCCGTCCGACCAGACGTCCTTGAGCGCCGGGAAGAAGGGGTAAGGACGGGCATCCCAGGTCCAGAGGAACTTCCTCTGGACCATCTTCTTGCCGGTGAGAGCCGAGACGGGGTTATTGGCGGGATCGGCCCAGAACTCTTCGGTGGCGTGGACCGCCAGCCGCTGGATGTTTCGGTCGACCGAGCGGTTCGAATACCAGGGGTAATCGCTCTCGGCCGATTTTGGGTCGACGAAGACGTTGGGGCGATTGGTCGAGGCGTTGACCGAGGCAAAGCCATACTCGGTGAACCAGATCGGCTTCGACTGCGGCACCCAGTCGGTCGCCGGTCCGGTCGGAACGCCGTTCACCCGCGGGACGTGGGTGCTCTCCCACCAGCCGCGGAGGTCCTTGATGGCGTAGAAGGGATCGTCGATTTCGGTCCGGACGCGATTGGCGCCGCGGCGCGGCAGGTCTCGATCCGCCTGGCTCGCATAGTAGAAGTCGATCAGCTCGCCCGACGACCAGCCGGCCCCAATCGCCGCCCGGTCCCTGACGCTTCCCGGCTCGTCGGTCAGCGGGAAGTAGGCATCGATCCCGATGACGTCGATGTTCTCGTCGGCCCAGAGCGCGTCGAGCGGGAAGTCGACATCGCCGTTGCCGCGATCGTGGTAGCGGTATTCGGACCAGTCGGCCGCATAGGTGACGATGGTCCCCGAGCCGAGTTGGCTCTTCGCCTCGGCCGCTATCTGCTGCCAGAAGGGAACCGCGGGGTAGTCGCCGCCGCCCCGAATGCGGTTGAGCGCCACCATCTCGGAGCCGACGACAAAACCGTCGACGCCGCCCGCCTGCTCGCAGAGGTCGAGGCAGTGGCGGACGAAGCGGAGATAACCGTCGGTCCGGGTGAAGAAGCCCTCGACGTCGGCCGCGTCGCCACCGATCCGGCCCCGCCAGGGGAACGGGTTCGGGTCTGGCGGCGGGATGTCCATCATCAGGAAGGGCGTGAACAGGACCTTGTAGCCCTGCTCCTTGAGGTGCTCGACGCACCGGATCACCGATCCGTCCGAGACGGTCCCGCCGTAGGAGAGCCCGATCGAGCCATCCGGAAGCGTGGAGGTCGAGACGCGTGGCCAGAAACCTCGCCCGAACCCCTTCACCAGCCAAAGGAATGGAGCGGTGTCGGGAAAGACGTTCGGATCAGGCGCGTATTCGGCTTCCGGCCGGATCGAGCAGGTGGCGACATCGATCGATGTGCCGAACCAGGCATAGACCAGGTTGATCCAACCGACATTGGGCAGCTCCCGTTCGAGGTTGTCGATGGCGACCCTGAAGTCGGCTCGCTTCTGTCCGGTGTGGCTGTTGATGGCATTCTTCTGCCCCGGCAGGCCAGGATCGGAGGCGTCGCGGTTCAAGCGGCTCCGGACGATCTCGGTGTCATAGGCGAACTCGCCCGAGGCCGGAATCAGGCAGACGCCCTCGACAAGATGACGCGCATCGACCGTCCCGTCCGGAGAGCCTCGAAAGACCTCGACCTCGAAGTTCGGGATGCGGTTGCCGTGCGGTGTCAGATAGAAGTCTTCGAGGACGACATAGGCGAGACCGCGATAGGCGGGCGTCTTGCTGACCCCCTTCACCGCCTGGACCAGCGGATCGGGCTCCTGGTCCTCTTCGCCATAGTAGATGCGCAACGCCGCGACGTGCTCCGGGTCGAGAGGCTGGTTGTCGACCCAGATGCGGTAGACCGAGGTGACCGGACCTTCGCAGATGCCAAGAGCGATGTCGGCATAGTAGTGGAAGCTCTTGTTCGAGACGGTCTGGCTTCCGCCACCTCCGCCTTTTCCTCCGCCACCGACCTCTTCGGTGGTGGTGATCTCCTTCTCCTTGATACCGCGGAGCCAGATGATGTTGGCCGGCAGCCGGGCTCGTCCCCACACCCGCGGGATCCTCTGGCCATAGGCCGACCCCGAGATGCGGATATCCGAGACCTGCCCGCTCTTGGCGACCTCGTGAGGGTCACGCTCGGGTCCGAACAGCTCCTGCTCGACGATCGCGCCGAGGTAGCCGCCGACCAACGAGCCGAAGGCCCGGCCGACACCGCCTGCAAGCGCCCCGCCCGCCCATCCGCCGGCGAGCGTCAGCGCAAGCTGGGCCATGGATCAGGTCTTGATCTCGAAGGTGAGGTTGGGGAGGCGATTACCGAAGGGCGTGATGTAGAGTTTTTCGAGGACGACGTAGGCGAGTCCACGATAGGCTGGCGTCTTGTTCACGCCCTTGACCGCCTGGATCAGCGGGTCGGGGCTCTGGCCGTTCGTCCCGCGATAGACCCTAAGATCTGCGTACTTGTTGTCGTCCAGTGCATGGCTGTCGGCCCAGATGCGGGTCACGTCGTCGATCGGCCCTTCGCAGAGCCCGACCGCCAGGTCGGCGTAGTAGTGGTAGCTGACCGTCTTGACCGTCTGGCTGTCACCGCCGCCGCCCTTGCCACCGCCGCCCACCTCCTCGGACTGGCTCCGAGTCTCCTCATGGAAGCCGCGCATCCAGATGACGTTGCCGGAGACCCGTGCCTTGCCGTAGACGCGCGGGATGACCGCGCCATAGCCGGACGACTGGACCCGGAGATCCTGCATCCGCGGCCCATGGATCGTGCTGTTGGCCGTCTCGGGCCCGAACAGCTGCTGGTCGACGATGCCGCCGACATAGGACCCGAGCACGCCGCCGAGGGCTGAGCCGAGACCGGGCAGCAGCAGGTTGCCGAGCACCATGCCGCCGATGGAGAGAACGAGGCGGGCCATTAAGCATCACCCGTCCCTGATGCCAGGAAGCCGGAAAGCGTGCCGGATCTTCGAACGCCAGAAGTCAGTGAGGTCCTGTTCGACCACCTGGCCCGCCTCGCGATAGCAATGGAGCAGCCGTCCGTTCTCGGCGAGGTAGCCGCAATGGTGCGCCGGTCCCTTGCCGACACCGAAGAGCAGCACGTCGCCGGGCTTTGCCTTCACTGGCTTGATCTCCTTCGCCCGCGCCTTGAACTCGGCGAAGAGCAGCGGCTCGGCGCGGTAGAGCGGCCATGTCGGCGCATAATCCATCCGGTGGTCCACCTTGCCGATGAACGGCTCCGCCGCGCCCCGCACGAACCCGATGCAGTCGCAGCCGGCGCATTTCACTGCGGCCTGGTGATGCCAGGGCGTCCCGAGCCACGAGCGGGCCTCGGCGAGAAGGGCCGATCGCAGGAAACGACTGTTCATGATGATGGAATGCCGCGCAGGTGCTGGCTGGGGAGATCCGGGGCGCTACCGACCTGAATGCCTCTTTCCAAGAACCCGTTGGAATCAGATCAACGCCCTCGGCGTCATACAAAGCGGGTTGTACACTCGGGTAGCGATAAACCTGGCAAACACGCAGGTTGTGACATGACAGCGAGCGAACAGGCGACGGTTTCGCAAGATACGGCCTCAGAGAGGCATGCTGAGGAGGGTGCGGCCGCCGCGCAGCTAATATGGCAGGACGCACAGGGTGTAGACGATATCATAGACCCACGGACGACGGAGTTCGCCACCGGCGTCGTCGTTGGTCTAGCGAATGCGCTCGCGACGTCGCCGGGCGCCATCAAGAAAATGATGCGCAGCGCGGCTGCGGCGGCCGAGGACTTGAACGTCGAGCCGTTTCAGGGGCTCGTTGAATTCATACAGAACGCCGATGATCTCAGGGCCACCGACGTTCGTATGGCATTTCGAGAAAACCCTGAGGGTCGCCAACTCCTGATCGTCCATAACGGGCAGCCCGTCGCCTGTCAGCATGTGCTTGGCATGGCATTGCCATTCCTGACCACAAAAACGAATCGTCCGGATCAGCGGGGTCGCTTCGGCATCGGCCTTAAAACTTTGAAGCGCATCGCTGACCGACTCTCGATCCACTCGGACCCCTATCATTTCTCCGGCGATCAATTGTCGCTTGACGTAGTTGGTGCGGAAACAACGCTACCGGGGTTCTACGACCCGGCGCGCGATACCCTCATCGTCCTTAATCTCAAGACGGATTTTGATGAGCGCGAGCTCAAGGCCTGGTTCGACGCGTGGGATGACGACGGCCTCCTTTTCCTGACCTCTGTTTCGAGTTTTCGGTGGTGTGACCTGGCCGGAAGCACCGTCGAAGGGCGCACGTTAGAGTTCGGTGCGTGGTGCGATGTTCAGCTTGTTCAGAAGAACGGTGTGCTCTCGAGTCTTTCATCTAGAGAGGTACACGGCGACTCCCAATCGTGGACGGTATGGAAGGCGTCGCTAACAGTTCCCAAACATCTGCATCCGGCACACAAAGCTCGAAGCGAGACCACACATATCTCTGTGGCGGTCGCTCGCGAGGGCATTACCGGGAGTCTGTTCATAGGATTCAAGACCCGTGTGCCCGTCGGGTTGTCGTTTTCGGTTGACGCCCAGTTCGATCCCAGCACGGCGCGTGACGCCTTAATCGCGAATGCTTGGAACAACTGGCTTGTTCAGCGCTGTGGCGATGTTCTCGCTGAGATCGCGTCCGGATTGCTCACGACAGCTCCAAAGCAGGCGTGGCGTTTCGTGCCGTTATCGACCGAGCACATCGGGAATGAGGCCGACCGCTGGCCACGGGCTGCTTTCGCGGCGGCCTTCGAAGCGGCACTACAACGCATCGGCGAGGAGGCCCTTATCGCGCTGCAAGACGGACCCGTGCCGCTTGCGCGTATCGCCTACGAGGAGGAGGAACTAACCGGCTTCTTAACCGACACCGATATTGAGCTCTTGGTCGAAGATGCACGCGCGCTACCGAAAGACGTACGCGATGGCGCGGAGCGTTGGCGCGCGGTGCTCGACGAGATTGATGCTTGCACGAGGGTTGGCACAGGGGAATTGCTGAATGGTTTCGAGCGCAACCTATTCACTCCCAAGACACCTGCGTGGTGGGTCAAGGCGGCCCGCATTCTTATCGAGTGCCATGATGATGACGAACTATTCAATGTGCCAATCTGGCTTTCCGATGACGGCCGCGCGCTGTCTTGTCTGCGTGCGGGAGAAACCGCGAAACCATTGATTCTTGGCGGAGAGGCATCCCACTTTGCCACTCGCTGGAATCTCTTGGACCGGTTGCATCCTGCCTACGAGCTTGGAGATGACGGCGACGTTGTTGTCGCTTGGCTCGCCGAGAACGCCGCGTTCCGAACGACCGTTGATGCCGAGACCGAACTCGCCGCCTTCGCGGAACGCTTCGACGATGAGAAGCTGCAGATCGAAGATGTGGACTTACGTGAACTGCGCGACCGCTTTGATGAACTGAGCGATCGCAGGGCGGAGGAACTTGGTCGCGATGTTGGCTCTGTCTTGCTTCTGGACGGCTACGTCTACAAGGCTGGCAAGCCACATCGCCAAAAGGTCTCTCCCGGTGACGCATACCTCTGCAAGACGTTGGACTCCGACTTTCCGTATTGGCCCACAGCGGCGGGAACGCTACCCGCAATCCAATGGATCGCGGCGCGATATGATGAGCAGCTGAAGACGGGCGCAACGCGACACTCCCGCAGGCGGGCGGATGGCGTTGTTTCGCGTGGCCCGCGGAAGTTTCTGATGCTACTCGGGGCGGAAACCGCACCCCGATTGAACGAGACGGGAGCCGTGCGCTGGGGCGGGACCACGCGGGTCCGCGAGTTACGCGCGGTTGGAGCCGAGCTAGTGCCGCGCGATTATGTTTCGCCCGATTTGGAGCGTGTTCTCGCCGCCTTCCCCAAGTTGTCAAAGAAAGACTTGCGGGTTCGTAGCCCCGCGCTGCTCAAGGCATTGGCGCGCGCTTGGGAACGCCGCTATGCGGATAGAAAGACGGTCGCTTCGCAGCACGTGGCACGCGTTTACACCTACGCAAGGTCGTCGGTCACCGCGGACTGGCTCGTCAAATTGCGCGAGACCGAATGGATCGCGATCGGCAAGGGAGACCTCGTTGCGCCGAGTGCAGCGGTTGTGAAGACATCCGAGACCCAGACACTTTACGCAAACACCGCATTCGTAGTGGACATCGAGCCGAATGATTTCGGGGCAGATTTCGCGACCACGCTCGGTCTAATCACCTCGGTGCGCGTCAGTGATCTGGTGACACTCTTGCGCGATCTGCGCGATGGAAGCGAGCATCCCAACGACTCTCAGGTCATGCAGGTGTATCGGAACATCGCCAAGCACGTACCGACTACTGTTGGGTGGAACACACGGATTGGCGATCTCACCGCCCAAGAACTACGAGCTAGGTTCGCGGAGGGGATGGGACTCATATACATCGGTGGCGACGCTTGGCGGCGACCCTCAGACCTACTTCGCGGCAAGGACATCTTCCACGATCGAGCGCGTTTCGTGCCGGGGGGGCCGGCCTACACAACTCTATGGGCGGCTCTCGATGTGCGTGAGCCATCGCTAGATGATTGCTTGTCCTTCCTGAAAAGGGTGGCAGGCCAACCCTACGACGTTCAGGTGACGGCCAGCCTGATCGATGTCTATCGATACATCGAGCCCCTGTTGCAACACGCCGAGCGCAGGCATCGTGAGCGACTGAAAACACTTCCGCTGCATTGCGCCGATCGATGGCAATCCGAACGGCCGATGTTCTTCATCGATGATCCGGAACTGCGAAACCAGTTAGCGAAGGCGCTTCCCAATCGCAGGCTCTGGACGCCGCCATGCGACGTGCGTGAACTACCGCAGCTGATCGCTCTTGCAGGGGTAACACGCAGATCGCCTAGCCTGAGGGTCACGGATGACCGGGAGGCTGCACGAGATCGAGGCGATGGAGTCAGGGCGCACTTTGTTCGGGCTGTCGATCACCTGTCAGATGAACTCGCGCGGAACAATCCCGAAACTCGAGAGCACATGTCTATCGCGTGGGACCAATTGCGCGAGATTCCATTGTTCGTTTATCCGAACCCTATCGCGGTCTCGGCCAAAGACGAGGAACTATCATCCGGCAACATCGCTATTGAGCTTGAGGCGCTTCTTACCTTTAGTCCGCTGGAACTGCACGCGTGGGAGGACGCGCTGCCAAAACGAGAATACGGCGGCCATGCGATCGCATCCTTATTTCCTGCCGCATCACGTCGCGGCATCGAGGCGGAATGGGTGGTTGCCTGGCAGGAAGGCCGCGAGGCTGCAACGGTGGCAATTCGACTGGCATCCGACGAAGAGCACGCCGAGGCCATGCAAGATCGTGTGGCCAAGATCAATGCGGCGCCCAAAAAGAAGATCTCGGTGAGCGCACCGTCTGGAAAGGGACCTAACGTGAAGCTGCGCAAGCTTAAGGAAGACATTGGTCCGATCGTAGGCGCCATCGTTGTCACCGGCGGCGAAGCGAAGCCGACGGCCCCACAGCCCAAACCAAATCTGCATGACACACCTCCGCCTAGCAGACCGACCGATCCAGCGTCGCGCTCCGCTCCCTCAGCATACACGCAGGCCGATCTCGATCAGCGCGCGTGGGAGCTGCTCGCGCAGGCATTGGAGACTTCGGCCGAAGATGAGTTAGTGGACTTCCGGAATCGTCATGGCGTCGGTGCAGATGGTGCGATCAGCTGGAAGACCTTTGTCGAAATGAAAGCGACGGGACGCTCCCCTCAAAGCTCCGTCGAAATGTCCAACGCCGAATACGAGCGAGCGAAGGAACGCGGTAACGACTTCATTCTCGCCTTAGTGAGCGGTCTAGAGGAGGGTTACCGCGACGAGGTGCGACTGATACTGGATCCCGCCAATCGCGCAACGGTGCGTCCTCTTAATGGCGTCAAGCTTGTAGGTTTAGCCGAGGCGCCTTCAATCGTAGTCACCTTTGGCGACGCCCATCCCGAGAACGAGAATTAGAAAAGGAGTCCGCCTCCACGCGCAGCGCAAACCGCGAACCTTAGAGTTCGTGGCAGCCGTACTCAGGCGATTCCGTCGCGGTGAGTGTCGGTCACAATGCCAATGCTGGTCAGCGCACCGGGTACGAGAACACCTTGTCATTTCCCGGGATGTGCGGCTCGCCCCGGAAATTGAGGATGTTGCCGAACTTGGCGTGACAGGTCTCTGGGGTTTTGTCGCAGCCCGTGACGAGGCGGACGGTGTCGCCGACGGCGATCGGGCGGGTCATCGGCACGAAGAAGCGGATGGTCTGCTGATCGTGGAGGAGCACTTCGTTCGAGGCGCCGGCGTTTGCGCCGGTGAGGAAGGTCGCCTTGCCGAAGGTGAAGAAGCCTGACGGCCGCGCGGTCGTAATGATTATCTGATCGGCGGCTACGACTTCGTCGACGGTTGCGTCATCGCTGAGCGGAGCGAGGTTGACCGTGCACTCGGATGAGCCGAGATCAACGCGGCAGAGCCGCGAATAGAGCTTGCCGTGGGTCTGCTGGAGGAGGTTGGCGAGACCGCGGATTTCGGCGGAGAAGCGCTGGTCAGCGCGCTTGACCTCGCCGAGCCAGCCTTTTCGGAGGATCAGCTTGCCCTGGCCGAGGGCGGCCCAGTTGACCAGGAAGACCTCAATCCTCGCGCCGTCGAAGAGACCGGCGGACAAGTCCGCGGCCTTGAGTGCGTCATCATCCAGAAACCCCTCGATATCGAGGTTGTCGACCGAGAGGTCGGAGCCGGATTTCACGGCACTCGGCAGGAAGCCGGTCGCTGCGACATAGGTGACGCCCTCGAAGACGATGTCCTGGTCGTGGTCGGTGAAGCCGCGAACCCAGCCATCGGTCCGATCGAGGCGCCAGCAACTCGCGAGCGTCGTCACCTCGCCGGTGATGTGAGCGGCGAGCGCGGGAGAGACGGTCTTCATCGGGTGGTCAGGCCCTGATCTCGATCAGCGGGATCGATTGGATATTTTGCAGGTGATAGGCGGGCGAGACGACTTGCAGGTGGTCGGTGTCGAAGCGGACGGGTACGTCGAACAGGAAGGACGCAGTCGGGTTGGCCACGGGCGGCGAGCCGAAGGTGACGCGCCCGGTGAGATGATCGATTGAGGGCAACACGACATTGGCGTTGACCTTCACGACCACGGTCCCCGACACCGGCTTGGTGATGGTGCGGAGGTCGGCATAAGGACCGCTCGGATACTGCCTGGCCAGCTGCCAGACCGTGGTGGTCACTTCGACCAGCGGCTGGTCGACTGCCTCAAAGTCAGCCCAGTCGCGGAAACGAAAGCCGTAGGCGCGTCCCTTCCTTGCCCTGAAGAAAGCGATCACCTCGGCCATCTGCTCGCGGGTGCGGATGCCGGTCGAGATGTCGTAACGGGCGCGGGCCGAAGCCCAATTGACGTTCCGCTGCTCGTAGCCTGAGCCGACCATCACGACGTCGGTGGAGTACTCCGGGCCGCCGGTTGCTCCCCGCGCGATGGCGTCAGGGAACGAGACGTCATGGAAGCCGGGCAAGTCTCGATCCCTATAGATTGCGCCGCGCGCGTTCGAGCGCCGCGGTCATCTCGGCAGCGATCTGACCCTGTGCCCGCCGGAACGAGCCTGCATCCGGCGTGGTGACGTTGAAGGTCACCACCATCGGCGCCAGCGCGGAGCTCCGATCGCGGCCGAGGTCGGCGACATCGCGACGAGAGAGCACCCGCTCGCCGGTCTGCAGGATCGCCGGCACCTCGTCGGGTCGCAGCATCATGCCGCCGCCGTGAAGCCGCGGTGCGCCTTCGAAGGCGAAGGCAGGCACCGGACCGCGGCTGGCCCCGGCGCCGGCAGTGACCGGTCCGCCATGGTGGAAGAGGCCGGTGAACAATGAGGCGCCCGAGCCGCTCCCTACGAGACCTCCCAGCAACCCGGCGAGTGGTCCGGTGATGTACTTCTGGACCTGGATGCGGATCAGGTCGGCAACGATGGAGTCAGCGAGGGACCGGATTTCGAGCTTGCCGGTGGTGGCGAACTGGACGATCGCGTCCTCGATTCCGGAGAACGCGTCCTTTAGGAAGTCCTCGGCTCGCTTGGCAGAGTCTCGGACCGTGGCGAGATAGTCGTCGATCGCGCGCTTCAGGCCCGATTGCGCGTCGGTCGCCGACTGCAGCGCGGCCCGGTTTGCCTGTTCGAGAGCATCGGCGGCGGAATCCGCTGCCCGCGCATAGGTCTCTTGGTCGATGGCGCCGGCTGCTAGCAGCCCGTTCAGCCGGGCAATCTCGTCCGCATAACGCTCGGTCGCGGTACGGTTGGCCTCGGTGACGGATCTTCCCTCCGACATCAGTTCTGACTGGGATCGGGTCGCCTCCGCCGCGGCCGTCTCGGCTTCCTTCAAGTCGTAGAGCCGATTGGCGAGCGCCTCGACCTCGACGCGGACCTCAGGAGCAACGCCCTCGCCAAGCCGCTTGAGATAGTTCTCGACGAACTCGGCACGCTTGTCGCCGAAGGAGTCGATCGCCCGTCCGAGATCGTCGAGGAGGCGCTTGGTGGTCTCGGCCTGGCGCTCGGCGGCGTCGAGCGCCGGCTTCTCCAGAGCCTCGATCCGCCTGCGGGCGATCTCAGTCGCGGCATTGATGGCATCCTCGATCGCCGTAACGTTGGAGCCATCGGGATTGCGGAGCGCATCAAGCTGCGCGACGGTCTCGGCGAGTTTGATGTTGACCGCCGCGATCTTCTCGTCGGTCGTCCCGAGCCCCTCCAGCTCCTCCCTGAGCTCCCGAAGGCGCCCAAGCGCTGTTTCCGTCCTCGCGTTGGCTTCCGCGGCGGCCCGGCCCGCCTCCGCCCGCTCCATCTCGGCCACTTCGGCACGGCCGCGCTCGATCAGCGCCTCGACCTCGGCCTCCAGATCGGCGACTTGCTCGCGGAGCTGCCTGGCCTGGGCTTCGGCGACCGCGCGGGCGCGGCCGGTCATGTCACCAAGCCGTTCCTCCAGTGTCGCGAGCCTATCCTGCGCTTCGATCAGCTCCCGGTTGGCGGCAACCACCTGTTCGCCGATCGGCCACTCGGTGAAGAGGGCGTCGTTGACCCGCTTGATGCCGCCGGCGATTCTTTCCAGCGCTGCCTCGGTGGCACCGGCAATCCCGGTCACCTCGACAATCCCTTCGAGGAAGTTGCCGACCGCGTCCTTGGCGCGATCGAAGGCCCCCGCGAGACCCGACGCCTCGGCCTCGCCCGCGCCACCCACCTGTTTGGCGAGGGTTTCAAGGATGAGTTTCTGGGCGGAGGCGACATCGCCGGCCTTGACCATTCCCTCGATCATCTCGCGCTGGGTGGCGCTGAAGGAGACGCCGACCCGGCGGAGAGCGCTGATCCCCTGGATCGGGTCCTCCAGCGCCTTGCCGAGCTGGGTCACTGAGGAGGTGAGTGACTGGCCGAAGACAGCGGAGAGGTCCTGGGCAAGAACCAGCGTCTGGCGGAAGGTATCGCCCTGGACCGAGCGGAAGGTAGCAAGCACCGCGGCCGCTTCCTGGACCTCCTCGGCGGTAGCAAAAGTCGAACGCTCGGTCTCGTCGGCGAGCGCCCTGATCTCCCGCGCGGTAAGACCAGAGGCATGGCCGGTGGCCCTGAGCACCTGTTCGAGCCGGAGCGCCATCCGTTCGGCCTCGGCGAACTGGGGAAGCCCGGCGGCGATCACGCCGGCAATGGCGCCGAGACCAACGGCGACGCCGACCCCGACCGGACCAAGGGCACGAAGCGCAGCGGCGGCCGGCCCGAGCCGGGTGGTGAGGCTTCCGAACTGACCACCGAGGTCGCGCGAAGCGGCGTCAATCGCCTTCAACGCCGAGGAGGCAGGCTTCCCGGCCGTCGCGATCTTGTTGAGGCTTTTGTCGCCCTCGTCGCCGACGGAGCGGAGCTCCGCCTTGGTCTTGTTGCCGTCGACAACGGCGAGACGGATGGAGATCTGGCGATCGGCCATGGAAGGTCAGCGCGCCTGGAGCTGTTCGTTCATCTTGCGGACGATGGCCGCCTCGATCGCGGGCAGGCACTCGCCGAGCATGTGGACATCTGTCCCGAGGGCGGCGCCGAGACCGAGGATGGCTCCGAAGTCGAGACCGAGAATGACGCCATGGGCAATGCGGAGTTGGCCGGCGCTCTTGAGGATGACGTCCCACACGCCAAAACCCTCGACCGTCCGTGGCGCGTTCACCCGGTACGGGCACGCTTCGCACGGGGAGCCACAGGCCTCGCAGTAGTGCCCGCCCCCGCCGAAGTGCCATTCCGCGAGGGCGGTGAGACGTTTTTTTCCGCGTCCAGCAGAAGAGCGGGTCCGAGATAGAGCCGTTCGAAGCTCTCCGCGATCGGATAGAGGTCGAGGAGCGCATCGATCCGCTCGGGCGAGGGGTCGATCGGGTTGCCGTCGGTGTCTCCGACACCTTCCCAGGCAAGGATGCCGCGCCGCCCGACCGCCTTGATGAGCGCCAGGGTGCGGGCGGCCGTCACCGTGGGGCTGTCCACCGGCGTCGCGTTGACCGCCGGGTCGTGACGGGCGGCCATGAGCAACGCCGAGGTGAGCGGCGCGACGGTAACGACAACACCGTGGCCGAGGTCGAGCGGGTAAGGCTCGCGTTTGAGGTCGAGGCGGATCATGCGTAGCTCGCTACGTCGTTGATGAGGACGGCAGTGCACATCCGTCCGAGGACGCCATCGCGCGCCGCTTGCCAAGCGAAGGATGCCTGGACTCCACCCGGTCCCTGAACCGCAAGCTTCGGCTTCGGCAGATAGACGGCGTGGGCGGTCAGCTTGAACAGGTTGTCGGCGTCAATGGTGTATGAGAACTCGAGCTCGCTCGCCGCACCGTTGGTCGCGGCATCGATCAAGGTGGTGTCGGCGAAGCGGACCTCCAGCGTTCCCGTGAGCGCCGCGATGGTCGGATCGGCGCCGGCGATCTTGCCGTCGGCGCGGAGCGTCTCGATCCGGTCGAGGTTATTGGAATAGGTGAGCTCGGCGCCGGTGACATTGCCGAGGAGCTGCCCGTCGCGCCGGACCTCGCCCTGGAACTGGTTGAAGCGGGCGAGAGCCTGCTCGGTCGGCGCCCCGGCAGCGCTCGATGCGGTCCGCGTCTCCCCCTGGGCAATGCAGGAGACCGTGGCATTGGCCGGGCCCGACCGCTGCATATTGAAGGCAAGCGTGTTTGCCCGGATGCCGGCCGACATGAAGTAGGCCGGCACCTCGGGCATACCGATCTCGATCGAGAGACTGGGGAGATTGTAGGACCCCGATTGGAACTCGTGGGTATAGACGCCGGTATCCTCGGTGGTAATCGGGACACCGAAGCTGAGCTTCAGCCAATGGCCGAAGTTGCGGAGGTCGATCGGCACGACGATGTCGCCGCCGGCGGCGATCACGTCGCGCATCGGCGCCAAGGGATCGCGGCCATACCCCAACAAATCGGAGGCGATCAGCCCCTGCTCGGAGCCGAGCGTCGAGGAGACGAAGGGCATCTTCCGGAATCCGGAGACCGGCGGCGTGCCGTAGGTGGTCTCGAAGGCAGCAAGCAGCTGGGCGTTGGCGCCGTAGGCGCGAGCCATGGTTCACCTCGTAGTCTTGAGTGGGTTCAGGTCAGGGGATCGGTGGTCGCGTAGATCAGGACCACCGGGATCGTGGCTGCCTTGATCGGCACGGCGCCTTCAGTGGCGATCTCGGATGGAACCGGCGCGAGCGCCTCAACGCGATCGGCAAGGCCACCGAGCGTCCGGTCCCCGGCTACTGCCGCAGCGATAGTTTCGAGCAGGGTATCGAACGCGGCATCGCGAGCTGAAGCGCCGGCGCCCTGGACGGCGACGTCCAGCTCGGCGCGGTGCTCGTAGAGGTACGACACCGGAGAGAGGGTCACGGACGGCTCGCCGGGATCGCCGTCCCGCAGGATGACGAGGCCGTCCTGCGGGATGCGTTCGGGCAGCGGCTCGTTCCGAAGCACCTTGGCCGACAACGCGCCATCGAGCAGCGCGAACAGAGCGGAAAGCACCGTCTCGCGTCGCGAGGTCATCGGGTCGGTTCCTGCCAGTTGTCGAGGACGAGGCGCGGCAGCGCCGCCTGCCAACGGTCCGCCGCGCCGGCCACGTCGAGGCGCTTGCGGACGCGCACCTGCGGGACCAGGAGGAACACCGGCACGGTCGAGCGTCCCGCGAGCTTGGTGAATGCCGCGCCCTTCCGCCGTCCGATGTTCGCCCGCGCGAGACCACGACGGTCGAGGCGGGCATTGTCGGCAACCAGCAGCGACGGCACGTTGCGGCGATAGACGAAGCGGAGCCTGATCCCGGTCCGCCGCTCGAACCCGCCTGGCGTGATCTTCCTGCCGCCGTCACCGTACTTGCCGGCGGCCGGCAGCGGTATCGCGAGGAACAGACCGCGCTTCGAGCGGATGACCGCACCATCCTCGTACACGCCGACGATCCCCGGCGCCTTCGACCAGACGAAGCCGGCTGCGCTGATGCTCCGCCCCGAGGGCGGGAAGACCTTCGACCGCCAGGTGTTGGCGAGGCGGGCTCCGAGCCCGGCCGAGGTGACCTGACGGCGGAGCTCGGTCTTCAAGCCCTCGGCGCCGTCGCGGACGCCGGTCGAGACCGCCTTCTCGGCGGCCGCTACCTCCGCCGCCATGACATCCGCAAGGCGTCCCTCGACCGCTGCGATCAGCCTCATGCGGGAACCGCCTCGATCCGCCAGACCAG